>CAWBFL010000055.1:0-33006 GCA_963787905.1 uncultured Acidobacteriaceae bacterium
GTCGTGCAGTACCCCCGCCCTTTCGGCGCGTAGGCGTCACACGCACGGCGCAGATGATGACGTCACGCTCCGGAACTGTCTCGGCCCTTCCCGGCGGGCTGTCTGCCTCGATAACTGCAAAACGTCACACACGCTGCGAATCCTCCGGTTGGCGGATGAGTCGCCGCGCCAAGGAGCTTTGAATGAGAGCCGAAGACGAGCGTCCTCCAACATTCGTTGAGTGGGTCCTGGCTCTGCTCGAAGAACGCTTTCCATGGCTGGGTTCAGGACGAGATGAGCCGGTCGGCGGAGCGGATACGGTCGATGAACTCGCCGACCTGTACAAGTCGCTTATCGAGCAACGCAACAAAGCACGTCGCGAAAACGGTGATCCACGAGCGTAACCGGCATCGGTCGATACCTGGAGGATCTATGTGCAATGTACGGATGATTCGAACGGAGCCCGGCCTTGTATCGATTCCCCTGGAGAAGGCCATCTATTGTGAGAACTGCACGATGGTCTCGTCTTCGGGCCGGGAGCGGTGCGGTCTCTGTGGGTCGGAGCGGATCGCACGATTGGCTCCTCTGATCCCAGAGCCGTGGGACCCAGGTCCGGTTCGCCGCGAGCCTCGCTTTGATACTCGGCGATTTTGCGTTAACCGACACCAGCGAAGTTGAATCGAGCACGGAAAATCCGAGCGGTAACTCGCCTTCAGTCTTGACGATTCCTGCGCCTCGGGATATAGTTCATATTGAATGATTCATAATGAATTATGAAGAGTGATTTCATTGGGAGCGCAGCATCTGTCGAGCCAGTCGCCGCGGCGGATCGACTAAGGGCTCTCTGCTCTGTCATTACGAAGATCGCTCGCGCGGATCTCGAATCGCACCTGAAGAGCCATGGTTCCCTGCATCAGTTCCATCGAACATGGCGTTCTCCGTCATCTGTCTCACGGCATCGCTTCCATGGCCGAGATCAGCCGCCTCATGGGAGTTGCGCCTTCGACTCTGGTGTACGTCGTCGACGGCCTGACTAAGAAAAAGCTTGTGAAGCGCGGCAGGGACCCAAAAGACCGGCGCCGCGAGCCGCTGCTGCTCGAGTAAGAAAGGTGCCGATCTGTTTGCCAGGTTCGCGAAGATGGATGCCGGCATGACCCCGTCGATACCCTGGAGAGCATGACGGAATCCCGGCGCCGCGAACTGCTGGCTCTCCTGGATGAGCTTGTGAAAGGGCTGTCAGGTTCAGAACGGCTGTACCTCCGCGCTGCATCGGAAGAGGCTGAAGGGGTTTTCGGCCGCTTCTGGCAATGGAAGAGCCGCACTTACAGGGGAAGGGAGGAAATGAAGCAATGAACAGGTCTCAATGGGTGTTAATGACGACATTCGCAGCCAGCTTCTATGGTGTCGGCAACATCTGGATGACGCAGTTTGGCTGGCGGCTGTGGCCCTATGTTGCCCCCGCTGATTTTGGCGCATACCACAATGCCTGGTGGGCCATGATCAAGCCGGTCGTCTTCCCAGTGGCGGCCGTGGCATTTTTCGGAGCCATCGCGCTGATTTGGTGGAGGCCCGCGGGAGTGACTGCGACCCCAGTCTGGCTCAACATCGGATTGCAGGTGTTGATCTACGCTTTGACCGCCGCCTTCTGGGGTCGCTGGCAGGCTCAAACCCATTTCGCGAGACTGCCGGACGGCGCGCTCGACCCAATGTACCTGCGCTCCATGAGCACGCACTGGATTCGTGCGACGCTGATTACCCTGAGCGGACTCGCGGTGTTCTGGATGGTCGTTCAGGACTTGTCGAGCAACCTGAAAAAAGTGCCGTAGACAATGTTGCTGTTGCGACAGAGTGCCGCTGTTTTCATCATGGGAGGGGCCCTGGCAGTGCCGACCGCCGGTCAGCCAGGACCCTCGCATTTGAAGCCCGGCGACACCTTACCGGCGCTTGTCGGACAGACTATCACCGGCAAGAACCTCGATCTTCCCGCGGCGGCCGACGATAGTCAGGCTGTGCTGATCTTCTCCTTCAGCCGCGCCGGCGGACTTGATGCGCAGAATTGGGAGCAACGCCTCTCGAAGGATTACCCGCATCTGTCCATCTACACGGCCATCTTTCTGGAATCGGTTCCTCGATTGTTTCGGCCCTTGGCCGTCACAGGTATCAGAAACGGAATGCCTCTTCTCCTGCAGGATCGGACCATGCTCTCGTATCGGGATGAGAGCCTTTGGAAGAGAGATTGCACGTTGCCGATGAAAGCCACGCCAGCGTGATCCTGCTTGGCCCAGGCGGACATATCCGATGGATTAGGTCAGGTCCATTCACAGCATCACTCTATTTGGCGCTCGAAACGCAAATTCGGGCTTCGAATTGAAAATCTAGCGCCCTTCAAGTCAACCATTCCGCCGCACACAATCCCCGAGGCGGTTGTCGCGGCAAATTACCGTCGGAGTCAGTTACTGGTGGCGATTTGCCTGCAAGCAGGACTGTCAACTTTCGCTATCAGGCCGACGCGCTCATCCAGCTCCGAAACCTCAAGCTCGCTCATGGGCGCATTTTTTTGAGAATTCCATTTCAGGAGGTGAGGTGAATCCATGCGGAATGTCGCGCGCCTGAAAATGGGCTACTACCCATTACCGGAGGCCGAGGGAGTGAAGCTTCGCTCCCTGCTCTCCTTTGCAGGGCCGGCTTCAGTGATCGACCCCTGCGTGGGACAAGGAACTGCGCTACATCTGGTCACCAGCGACGCAGAGGTCCGGCGCTATGGTGTCGAGCTCGACGCCGAACGTGCGCGGATCGCCGGCGCCAACGGCATCGAGACCATCCAGGGGAATGCCTTTGACGCTATTGCGCGGCCCGAATCCTTCTCGCTCCTTTATCTGAATCCGCCGTATGACTCGGAAATCGGCTCCATCGCTAATCGCAGGCCGCGACGGCGCGGTCCATGGTGAGCACGGAACCGGCCAGTGTTTCCACGCCGCGGGCGAGATCTGAAGTCAGGAGGCAGCGTCCTGCGCTGACGGTGACTTCAAGTTCGCCGAGCAGGTAGTTTCCATCGGGCATGCCGGTGGCGGAGATGCCGTCGGTGACGAGGATGGCCCGGTCTTCGCCTTTGGCACGCAGCCACAGGCGGACGAACTCCGGCGCGACGTGGATGCCGTCGCAGATGAGCTCGGCGTAGAGATTTTGTGCGTCCAACACCACGCCGGCGATGCCGGGCTCGCGATGGTCGAGCCGGCGCATGGCGTTGAAGGTGTGGGTAGCGCTGGCGGCTCCGGCGGAGATGGCGGCGCGTGTCTGCTCGGCGGTGGCATCGGAGTGGCCGACGCTGACATGTGTGCCGTTTGCGGTTGCATATTCGATCAGGTCCAGTGCGCCCGGGGTTTCCGGGGCGATTGTGATCAGGCGGATGTGACCGCGGGCGGCCTGCTGGAAGCGCTCGAACAGCGGAATGGAGGGCGGCTGGATGTCGGCCGGCGGGTGCACGCCGCGCTTGGCGTGGGAGATGAATGGGCCTTCGAGATGGATTCCGACTGGCTGCGCGGCGGGAGCGTGGCCGATTTGTGCGGGCGCGTCGATGGCATTGGCGATGCCTTCGAGAGCGTGCAGGGTGCGGTCGATGGGCGCCGTTACCGTGGTCGCAAGATAATGTGCAACTCCTTTGGTAGCAAGAAAGCTGCCGATGTGGTCGAGGGCCTCCGCCGAGCCTTCCATTGCATCGTGGCCGGCCGCGCCGTGGATGTGGATATCGAAGAAGGCGGGGGCAAGCGTCGTGTCGGCGGCGACCGGCTCGCCGGATTCGATGCTGGCGATGGTGCCATCCGGGTGGATTGCGATATGGGGATTCTCGATGATTGCGTCCGCGGTAATCAGCCGCCGGGCGGTGAGCACGGTGTTCATGGCAAGATCACCGGTGAAGCCAGCGGCGCTGGTGTGGCCAGAGCGGCCGGTGGCGCTGCGGGAATGCCGAGTTCCTCGGCGGTGGGCAGGGTCTTTGAATCCATCCACTGGCGTTGCGCGCTGTGCAGCTTGTCCGCGCGGGCGAGCCAGAGCTGGGTGGTGTAGTCGTACTGCTCGAGGATATTGCGCAGCCAGTAGGGGCGGTTGGAGCGTAGCCATGCGGATTCGTAGAGGTCGCGAATCAGGGTGTAGCCGTTGCGCAGATCCTGGATCCGCCCGTTGACGCTGTTGAGGTCGCTGAGTTCGCGGTTGACGCTGGCACGGGACTTGCGGTCGGTGCTGGAGGCGTCGGCAAGTGCGTGGGCGTAGGTCTGGGCCATTTCGTCGGCGAGCTGGAATTTGAGGCCGATGAAGTCCATGCGGCGCGCGCCCAACTCCATGGCGTCGATGGCGTCGGGCTCGCGGAGGGCGCTGGCGGCGGCGCCGTATTTGGATGCGTCATAGAGGGTTGAGGTTGAGCCCACGTCGGCGGACGAGATCTGCGTGGCTGCGGGGTTCGGGCCGGCGGCGGCGCGGGCCTGGGCGATCAGGGTCAGCGCGGCTTCAGCATGCAGGCGCAGGTCGTGGGTGAAAGGGCGGACCTGGGCGGCGATTTTTTGTCCGTCCTTCGACCACGGATCGAGCCAGAAGATGTTGTTGGTTGCGTCGCCCACCTTGGCCTGGTCCTTCAGCACAGCATGCGCGGCCATCAACTCAAGCTGCGCTTGGTTCAGGTCGCCGGTTGCATCGCCGTGGAAGACCTGGGCGTAGCTTTGTTCGAACGCCTCGATGGAGGACTCGCCGGGCTGCCAGGCGGCCGCCGCGCCGAAGAGGATGCCGTACCAATCCTGGTTGAAGAGGCCCTCGCCATCGTCATTCCAGATGGTGTTGAGCTGGCCGGTTGAGCCAAGCTTCTGGCCGTCGAGGGTGAATTGCTGGATGTTGGGCAGGGCCATGCTGTAGTCGGGGTAGACGACGCGGAAGTTATGCACGCTGGGCGAGACCCAGGTTTCGAAGCCGGCGTTGGTAAACGGCGTCAGCGACTTGGCGAATCCCTTCGGCTCCGGGTTGTATCCCCAGGCAACGGCGATGGTTGCGTCCTTGAAGCTTTGCGGCAGCGACTTCAACAGGTCGGGCGAGTCCTGGGCGATGTCGCCCCAGAACAGCAGCCTGCGGTGGAGGGGTTGGAGCGCGGTGACAATCTGCTGCATGAAGTCCAGATAGGCCGGCCCCAGGCCGCGGGCGTCGACGTCGGATTTGGTCTGGCCGAGGCCGAGGTCGACGGTTTCGTCGGCGCCGATATGCAGGAACGGGCCGGGGTACTCGGCGGCGAGCTCGGAGAACTCCTGCTTGATGAGGGCGATGGAGCCTGGCTGTCCGGGCGCGAGAACGGCGCCGTGGGGAGTTTCGGCGAGCGGCTGGTACTGCTCCCACAGGAGGGCGTTGTGCAGATGCCCGAAGGCTTCCTGCTCGGGGACGATGGTGACGTGGTAGGGTCGCGCGTACGCGACGAGGGTTGCTGCGTCGGCCGCGCTGATGCCGCCGCCGGGAGGGGCGATGAGGGGGTTGGAAGCGTAGGCGGCGGTGTGCTCGAAGTAGGGCGAGTAGAGGTTGATCTTGTAGGCGGCCAAGGTGCGAATGAGTTTCTTTTCGAACTCCAGCGTGGTGACGGGCCCGCGCGAGAGGTCGTCGTCCAGGCCGCGGTATTTCATGGCCGGCCAGTCGCGAATCTTCGCGGTATGGAGCATGGCGTTGGCGCCGTACCCGGTGATGAGCTGCTTCACCGTTTGCAAGGCATAGAAGATGCCGGAATCGGTGGCCGCAGTCAAGGCGAGGCCCTTGCCGTCAGGGATGATCGCGTAGCCCTCGGGCTTCATCTCCTCGGGCATCTCGGCGGCCGGATTGGCAGTCATGCCTGGCGGGAGAGAGTCGATATAGATGGAGTGAGCCAGCGGAGTCCCGTAACGCGCAACCAGGATGTTGACGGCGGAGGTGGCGTTGACGGGTATGCCCTGCGCCGTCAGCCAGGCCTTGAGGTCGTCGATGGCAAAGGCGTCCTCCGGCGCACAGGGGGAGTAGCAGTTCACCTGCACGCCTCCGGAGAGCGACTGCAGCGCGCCGGCGGTTGCTTCGCGAGGGAGGGGAATCAGCTTCAAGGGCGGAGCGGCCGGATTCATTGCCGGGCCTGCGGTCTGCGCCCTGCCGGGAGGGCCGACGCCGGCTGCGAGGAGCACAACGAGAAGCGCGGCGCAGCGGGATCGCGAAATGACCATGACCCTACGGTAAACCAGCAGGCTGCTGTGCGGCGAACGGCCTTGGCGGGGTGGAAACCCTTGTGGTTCATCAAGATTTGTGAAAGCCAGGTTAATTCTGCGCAATTCTGCATTGGAGTCCGGGAATTTACCGCTCTATTCACAAACCCTTGACATGATGGGGGGAAAGAACGAGCAGAGGAGTAGTGCGGCCTGGGCTTATGTGCCTGGCGATTGTCGTGCGCGCCTCTGCTTCCAAACACGTTTCAAGCGAGGTCCCATGAAGAAGGAATTAGCAGCGGTGATCGCGGCGATGCTGGTGATAGGTACCGTGTCGTTGCATGCGCAGACCAGCACAGCCGACCCGGCCACAACGACGGCGAAGAAATCCAAACCGGCTAAGGCTAAGCCAGAGACTGCGGAGCAGAAGGCCATCCGCGAGTTGCAGGAGAGGGAAGCTGCCGACCGGGCCGAGATCGACGCGTTGCGCCGGGAGAATGCGGCCAAGGACGCTGCGCTTTCTGCTGCGCAATCGACCGCAGCCACCGCGCAGTCCCAAGCCGCAACCGCTCAATCGCAGGCTGCTGCAGCACAGTCGCAGGCGCAGAGTGCCGCAGACGCGGCGCAGGCGCAGGCAGCTGCGGTGAACAGCCTGAAGAGCACCGTCACCGACCTGCAGGGCTCGAATGCCAGCCTGGCGGCGACGCTGAACACGACGAAGACGGATCTGAACGACGAGATCAACTCGCCGGCGGCTCTGCACTACAAGGGAGTGACGATTACGCCCGGTGGGTTCGTGGCGTTTGAAGGTGTGTGGCGCGAACGTTCGGTGAACTCCGACATCAACACGCCGCTGAACTCGATTCCGTTTCCGAGCGCGAACGAAGGCCACGTGAGCGAGCTGAACTTCTCTGGACGCCAGAGCCGTCTCTCGGCGCTGGTCCAGGGCAATACGGGCGCATTCAACCTGACCGGCTACTACGAGATGGATTGGCTGGGAACGGGTACCTCGTCCAACAACAACCAGTCCAACAGCTACGTTCTGCGTCAGCGCCAGATCTGGGGCCAGGCAGCCAGCAAGTCCGGCTTCACCATCACGGGCGGCCAGATGTGGTCGCTGGTAACGGAGATGCGCAAGGGCACGGATGCGCGCACGGAGATTCAGCCTCAGACCATTGACGCGCAATACCTGGTTGGTTATTCCTGGACTCGTCAGCCTGAGCTGCGCATTCAGCAGCGCTGGGGCGACTACAAGACTGGCGCGTTTACGGCGGCGGTTTCGGCTGAGCAGGGACAAATCACCAGTTTTACCGCGAGCGGTACGACCCCAAGCGAATACTTCTTCGCCGGCACGGGTCAGAATGGCGGCTTGTATAACGCAGCAGCCGCGGTCGCGGCCGGCAACGGCGCGTCGACCGCCGGTATCACCACCTACGCGAACAACGTGGCGCCCGACTTCATCGTGAAGTTCGCCTACGACAACCCGTTCTTCCACGGGGAGTTCGGCGGTCTCGCCCGCTTCCTGCGCGACTACTACTTCCCGGTGACGACCACCTATGTCACGCTGGGAACGCCGGTCTACGCATACGGCTCCAGCTATACCAGCCACACCAGCGATGCAGGCGGCGCGTTTGCTTCTGCGCGTGCTTACATTGGCGCACCCGGCACCTATCCTGCGGTTGAAGTTGCCGTTCAGGGCATGGCCGGCACTGGTACTGGCCGCTACGGTTCCTCGCAGCTCGCCGACGCAACCCTGCGTCCGGACGAGACGCTGGAGCCGATCCGCAACTACCACGGTCTGTTCTCGCTGGAGAGCCACTGGTCGCCGAAGTTCGACGTGTTCGCCTACTACGGTGGCGAGTACGCGCAGCGCACGGTTTACGCCACTGCGGCGGGCAACCTGATCGGTTACGCTCCGCAAAACCTCAACAACACCAGCTGCTACAATCTGCCGGCCTTCAGCGGCACCGCAGGCACGGCCGGCTCGATCTCAGCGACTGGGACCTCCTGCGCATCGTCGACCCGGTACATCCAGGAAGGCATGATCGGATTCCAGTATCGCCCGATCACCAGCCCGAAGTACGGCCGGCTGCAGTACTCGGTTACCTACAGCCTGATTCAGCGCAACCTGTGGTCCGGTTACGGCGGATTCACTTCGACGACCACCGTACCGACCGGCCCGCGCGCACAGGACAGCATGATCCACGTGCAGATGCGTTACTACATCCCGTAGGCTGGTTGCTCTCAACCCAAACCGAAGCAAGGGAATGGCCAGATGCCGAAAGCATCTGGCCATTTTCATTGCCTGGGGGTGAAGTAGCCGTCGCGGGCCTGCACGGTGAGCTTTCCGTCGGTGGTGGCGAGGCTGATCTTGTGGTATTTGTCCGGGCGCGTATCCGGAGGGCGATAGCCAAGTTCGTATTCCTGACGGAGATCGCTGGCGATGGATGCGTAGATCTGCTGCAGCGTGGAGTTCGGGGTGACCATGAACTCGCGCCCGCCAGTCTCGCGCGAGAGGTCCTTGAGGACGCCTTCGTCGCCGCCGCCGTTGGAGTAGTAGATGGTGTAGATCATGATGTCGGCGCGCTGAGCTTCTTCGATGGCTTTCTTCTTGTTGAAGCGGCTGCCGTTGTCGCCGCCGTCGGTGAGGATGACCATGGCGCGACGGCCAAGCTGGCCGGTGAGCTCCATGTGGGAGACGCCGACGATGGCGTCGTAGAGCAGGGTGCCTGCGCCGCGCGCGGGACCGTTTCGGCCGGCGTTGGCCGCGGCGATGTCGTCGTGGGACTGGGTGAGGTAGGCGAGGCCGTGCTCGAGGGTGGTGGTGTTGCCGGTGAGGGCAACGAGTTGCAGGATGGAGCTGTCGAATTGCACGAGGACGGCGCGGTCGTCGGGGTGGGTCAGCATGGCGGGAAAGAAGACGCGGCCGGCGGCGATCTCGTCGCCGATGTAGTTGCGCTGCGAGCCGCTGGTATCGACCATGAGGGCGAGGGTGAGGGGAAGGCTGGAGCCCTGCGAGAAGTACGTGATGGGCTGCGGCTTGCCGTCCTGCTTGAGCAGGAAGTCCTCGCGAGCGAGGTTGGCGACGGGCTGGCCGTCGGCACCGCGCACGATGGCGGAGACGGCGACGAGGTTGGAGTCGACTTTGAGGGTGGGTGTGGCGTCCTGGGCGGCGATGGGGGATGGAGTGGGCGCGGTTTGGGCTGGTGCTTGGGTGGGGGTTTGGGCTGGCGTCTGAGCTGGAGTTTGGGCGAGGGCAGGGGAGAGCGACGAGAGCAGGGCGAGCAGCGGCAGGGAGGTGAGGCGGTTGGGTCTCATGTTGCGTGCTTGGAGTGAGTTTACCTTTCCGCGGCAATGGCGGAGCGGAGGGCGTAGGCGATGAGGGTTTCCCCCCACCCCAGCGAGGAAGACCTCTCGCTGGGGACCCCGTCGCCGTGGAGATGGTGGGCGGCGTTGAAGGACGCGTTGCTGGCGGCTTCGAGGGCGGGGATTGTTGGGTCGAGTTCGCAGGCGGCGATCTCGGCGGTGGTGGCGTGGATGTAGCAGAGCTCGCAGGTGGCGAGGTTGGTTTCGCCGTTATCGCCAGGGACACGCATCGGTGGACCGAAGGTGCGGCAGACGATGGGGCGGGAGTCGTAGAGGTCGCAGGTGCCGGTGGCGGGGTCGAGGACGGGACAGGGCTCGTCGTTGGCGAATTCTTCCCACCCCAACGAGCCAGGGCCGCTCGTTGGGGACCCCGATTCAAAGAGGGTGGTGGATTGCTCGTCTGCTGACAAGATGCCGGTGCTAACGTCGCCCGGGAACCAGGGGTCGAGGCGGGTGAGGGAGTCGGCGACGCGTGTTGGATGCGGGCGGCGCGGGCGGGGTCGGTTTGGGTGAGGGGGCGAGGCCTTCGCGGAGGCGGGCCGCGTCCTGCTGCGCGATGGGGAAGACGCCGACGCAGCATTGGGTGCAGCCGGGGCGGCAGACGAGATGCGGGCCGCTGCGGGCGGTGGCGGAGGCGAGGGCGGCGTCTACGATTTGGATGAGGTCGGGCGGCATGTAGACAGACGTTTGGCCTTATGGCCTAGGGGCTGGGCGCCGCAGCTATGGATTTGGGTGTTGCGCTCGGCGTGGGCAAAGCCGGAGACGAGGTTGGCTGCGGCTTGGCAGGAACGGGAGACGGGATTTGCGGGTCGGCTTCGACCTTGCACGGGAGCGAACTCCGATGCGGGAGCTTCAGCTGTTGTTCGCGTCTCAGATCCTGTTCGCAACGTTCGAAGTCGAAGAAACTGAGCGTATCGGCGACGGTGGTGGCGTGGGTTTCCGCGAGACAATGGGCGAGCCAGTAAGCGTAACCGCCTGGGTCGGGGATGCGCACGTTGTCGAGCATTTCCGTTACGCTGGCGTCGAGCGAGTCGCGGTTTATCGCAAACCGCTCGGTGCCAACGCGGGGATAATTCATCGATGGCGTCGGAGAGCCGAGGTGGGGGTCGAGGTGGTCGACGACGACGTGGACGACAGTGCCGGTCCCGGGGAGGCTATCGATTTCGGAAATCGTGACAGTTGAGCCGACGTCGGTGGGGCGGGAGTGATAGGCCCATTTCTGGCCGGGTTTGAACTTCGGGTCCCAGACGTATCGCGTGACGGAGTTGCAGGGGTTCGGTTCCTGCGGAGCGGGTGCGGCGGCGGTTTGAAAGGCGAGGAGCGCGAGCGCGAGGACCATGGGGTTGCTCTCTGTGAGAAGAGCATATACCCGTGTGTGTGGATTCCGTGGTCGCGCGTTGCGCGATGCCCCACCTTAGCGACGATGAGGCCGTCGCGAAGATGGGGCACGCGGCGTTAGCGGCAGGACAAGAGACTATCCCCACGATAACCGCCCGTTGGGCGGTGATCATGGGGCACCCGGTTTGGTGGCCTTGTTACGCTCCGAGGACGCGGGTGAAGATGGCGTCGACGTTGGCGAGTTGGCGGTGGTAGTCGAAGGCGGCGGCGAGCTGCTCGGGGGTGAGGCGGGAGGTGATGGCGGGGTCGCGGGCGATCTCGTCGCGGAAGGTGAGGCCTTCTTTCCAACTGCGCATGGCATGGGACTGGACGAGGCGGTAGGCGTCTTCGCGGGACATGCCGGATTCGGCGAGGTCGAGCAGGAACTGCCGCGAAAAGACCAAGCCGCCTGTGGATTCGAGGTTGCGCAACATGCGCTCGGGGTAGACGAGGAGCTTGGCGATGAGGTTTTCGGTTTTGGCGAGCAGGTAGTCGGCGAGGATGGTGGAGTCGGGGAGGATGACGCGCTCGGCGGAGGAGTGGGAGATGTCGCGTTCGTGCCAGAGGGCGATGTCCTCGAGCGCTACTTGCGCATTCGCTCTCACGACGCGGGCGAGGCCGGAGATCTGTTCGGAGGTGATGGGGTTGCGCTTGTGGGGCATGGCGCTGGAGCCCTTCTGCTTTTCGGAGAAGAACTCTTCGGCTTCGCGAACCTCGGTGCGCTGGAGGTGGCGGACTTCGGTGGCGATCTTGTCGAGCGTGCTGCAGAGGATGGCGAGGGCGGAGATATAGGCGGCGTGGCGGTCGCGCTGGACTACCTGCGTGGCGACGGCTACGGGCTTTAGGCCCAGCTCTTTGCAGATGGCTTCTTCGTGCTCCGGTTTAAGGTGGCCGAAGGTGCCGACGGCGCCGGAGAGCTTGCCGACGCGGAGGTCTTCGGCGGCGGCGTCGAAGCGGGTGAGGTTGCGCTGCATCTCCGAGTACCAGAGCAGGAGCTTGAGGCCGAAGGTGGTGGGTTCGGCGTGGACGCCGTGGGTGCGGCCGATGATGGGGGTGTGCTGGAACTCGAGCGCGCGTTTTTTGAGGGTTTCGCTGAGGGCGAGGATGCCGGCGCGGATGAGCGCGGAGGCTTCGCGGAGTTGCAGGGATTGGGCGGTGTCGACGACGTCGGTGGAGGTGAGGCCGTAGTGCAGCCAGCGGGAGGATTCGGGGTCGGCGATGTGCTCGGCGACGGTGGTGGTGAAGGCGATGACGTCGTGGCGGACTTCGGCTTCGATCTGGTTGATGCGGTCGACGGTGAAGTTGCCACGGTCGCGGATGGCGTCGGCGGCGGATTGGGGGACTAGGCCGAAGCGGGCGAGGGCCTGCGAGGCGGCGGTCTCGACGGTGAGCCAGCAGCGATATTTGTTTTCGTCGGACCAGATGCGGCCCATGGCAGGGCGTGTGTAGCGAGCAATCATTTTAGTTGTCAGTTCTCAGTTGTTAGTTGAAGACAAATGCGGGGATTCTTCTCCTTCGACTTTGCTCAGGATCAGAATGACGAAAACAACAAAGGCTGCAGAATGACAAGTTCACGGATACGGATGGTCAACGAAAACTATACGCCGAAGAGGGCGGACATCTCGTCGTGGAGGAAGCCCTGGCCGGGGCGATAGGGTTGGATCCATTTGCCGTCGAGGACGAACTGCGGGATGGCGCGCTTGCCGACGTTGGCGATGACCTGTTCGGCGGCACCGGGGGTGGTATCGATGTCAATCTCTGTGAAGGGGATGGAATGCTCGTTGAGAAAGCGCTTGGCGGTGCGGCAATCGCGGCACCATCCGGCTGAGTAGACGATAAGTTCCATGTATCTATTTTACGTGAAAGGCGCCTGGCGAACCGATTTGTAACAAATGGTAACGAGTGTAATCCCGGTGGCGGCTGGAGCGTCTATCGGGGCATGAACGCGAAGCGATGGAAGGGAAATGCAATTGGGCTCGCAATGGTTTCACTGTTGCTGAGCGGCACCTGGATGGTAGCGCAGACGAAGACAGCGGAGGCGGTGACGGCTGCTGCGGACTCGTTGACAGTGGCGAACAAGCGATACGACGCGGAGAAAGAACTGGCGCGGCTCACCAAACGCTACGGCCTGACCGATGATCAGAAGGCGAAGATACAGCCGATCCTGCTGGACCAGCAGAAGCAGGTGCATGTGCTGGGCGAGGATGAGACGTTGAGCGACTCAGCGTGGGCAAACGAGGTGAGGAAGGTTCACCAGCAGACGGTGGCGAACGTGAAGCGGCAACTGACGGATGCGCAGGCGAGCAAGTACGCGAAGGATGAAGCGAAGCGGGTGAAGGAGACAACCGAAGCGGACGACGACAGCGATGACGGGCCTCCGGATGGCGGACCTCCGGGTGGCGGGCCTCCGCCTGGTGGTGGTCCGGGCGGTGGTGGCGGGCCGGGCGGGGGAGGGCCTCCGGGCGAGTAACGCCGCTGCCGATGGCAGGGCGAGCTAGCGGAGTTGAGCAGCGGGCCTGGGCGAGGCGATGAGAGCCGCGTCCAGGTCCGGCAGGGACGCGAGCCACTTGGTGTAGACCTCGTCGAAGACAAAGTCGGAGGAGATGGTCAGGTTGCGGCGGCGCTCGTCCCTGGGGATGAGGACGGTGCAGGTGTCACCGAAACGGCCAGTGGCGACGCGGCTGCGCTTGGCGAGGATCTGATCGAAGGCGAGCGTGGTCGAACCGAAGGGCGCCTGGAAACGGATCGAGTCCGCAGAGAGAATGACGGCGAATTTTGCGAGCTTGAGCAGCTGGGTGATGCCGCCGATGGCGCAGAGCAGAACGGCCAGGCCTCCTCCGACGACGACGGCGAGCATGAGTATGCGATTGGTGAGACCGGCGTGAAGGAATGCGGAAGCGCCGTTGGCAGCGAAGAAGACAGCGAAGAGCCTGCCGAAGAGGTAGGTGAAGATAGCGCCAAAGACGATGAGCATGCATCCGCTGATGGCGAAGAGGATCTTCATGCTGAGGTCGGGCCGGTAGATGCGCGGCGGGTTTTCCGGGGTGGTTGGCGGCATGATTCGCTCCTGCCGGACAAGGCTATGCGCGGGCGCAAAGGGTGGGCAATGACGCGAATGGGGGATGCGGAGGGACCGCCGCAAGGGACGTGTTACCCTTCTGCGCATGAAGTCGATATGGGTTCGGTTGCTGCTTGCGATGGTTGGGATTGCGGTTGCATGGCCGGCGTCGGCGCAGGTCGATGCCCACGGGTTGGAAGGCGCGTTGAAGGGGAAGCAGTTGGTGCTGCGGAGTTATTCCGCGGAGAAGGTTGCCAGCTATAAGTGGGTGGACGGCAAGCTGGTCGATGCTCCGGCCAGCGTGCATACGCTCGGTATTTTTGTTCCGGGCAGCGTGAAAGAGAAAGGGCGGAAGCTCTCCATCTCCGGAACTCGCGCGACCCTGATCCGCGATGCCAAGACCGACAAGCCGGATCTCGCGGGCAAATCGGACGTGGTGATTGAGATTGATCTGAATGGCGCGGACCCGGCCAGCGTGTTGCCGCAGCTGCGTGACATGCTTTTCTTCCCGGATGTCGGGTCGGCGATTGCCGGACTTCCAGATCCGGTGGCGCGGGCTGTACCGGCGTCCGTTCCACCCAAGGTTTCGGTGGATCCATGCAACTGCTCAAAGTTCTTTCGCGATGGCGAGTGGGTGGAGGCGCCGTTGCATGGCCCGAGGTTGAAGCTCCCCTCGGTCGTGCATGTGGAACAGCCGTCCTATACGGAGGAGGCGAAGCAGGCTCACGTCAACGGATCGGTGAGGTTCTCGTTCCGCGTGGACACAAAAGGCGAGCCAACCGACCTCTGGCTGACAGTGTCCCAAGGATATGGTTTGGATGAGGCAGCCGAAGAAGCTTTAAGGAAGTATCGGTTCGCGCCTGCGCTTTATGATGGCAAGCCGGTGGAAGTCGAGCTGGGAGTTGAAATCAATTTCCAGACATTCTGATTGGTTGCGCTTCTAGCGGCGGGCGCGGAAGAAGTTGGTGAGGAGCGCGCCACACTCGTCGGCGAGAAGGCCGGAGACGACTTCGACGCGGTGATTGAGCTGGGGGTGGTTCATGACGCTGAGGACCGAGCCGCAGGCGCCGGCTTTGGGGTCGGGCGCGGCGTAGACGAGGCGGGCGATGCGGGCGTGGAGGATGGCGCCGGCACACATCGCGCAGGGTTCGAGGGTGACGTAGAGGGTGCAGCCTTTGTCTCCGTCGAGCAGGCGGTAGTTTTCGAGGGCGCGGCCGGCGTGGCGGAGGGCGACGATCTCGGCGTGGGCGGTGGGATCGTGGTCGCGCAGGACGCGGTTCTGGCCGCGGGCGACGATGTCTCCCTTGTGGACGATGACCGCGCCGATGGGGACTTCGCCGGCGTGTTCGGCGGAGCGGGCCTCGGCGATGGCGGCTTGGAGGTAGATGACGTCTTCCGTCATGGCTGTTGGCTCCGCTCGCGAACCTGGGGTTGGGCTTCGAGGCCGAAGAAGCGGGCTATCTGCTCCGCAAGTCCCAGCAGTGCGGGACGACGCTGTGCAAGCTGGACTTCATTTAACATGAACTGCTTCACCCACAACTGTTCGAGGCGCGGGAGTATCAGCTCGGCAGAGAACGCGCTTGTTGGAAACCCCGTCGTCTCTTCATAGAAATGCTTCGCTTCTGGGTCGTATTCATCTGGCGGACATTCATCAGCAATCAGGCCCTCAATGTCAGCTTTCGCGAAGAGCTCTTTCAGTGAATCCAAATCCGGGGGTGGTGGCCAAAAAGAGCTCATGCGGGTTCCTGTTGGCTGAGGCAATGCAGCGTGCCGAGGCCCCAGACGAGGTCGACGGCGTGGATGCCGACGACTGCGCGGGTGGGGAAGCAGGAGGCAATGATGTTGAGGGCGTGGCGGTCGTTCGGGTCGTTGAAGGTGGGGACGAGGACGAGCGAGTTGGCGATGTAGAAGTTGGCGTAGCTGGCGGGCAGGCGCTGACCTTCGAAGAGGACGGGCGCGGGCATGGGGAGCTCGACGATGTGGAAGGGCTTGGCTTTCCCTTGGCCGGTGCGGTTGCGGGCGGAGCGAAGGCGGTCGAGGTTTTCGGCGAGCGGGATGTGGTTTTCGTCGGCGGTGTTGGGCTCGACGCAGGTGAGGATGGTGTTTTCAGCGACGAAACGGGAGATGTCGTCGACGTGGCCGTGGGTGTCGTCGCCGGCGCAGCCACGGTGCAGCCAGATGGTCTGGTCGATGCCGAGGTAGTCGCGGAAGGCGGATTCGAGGAGGCTGCGGGTGGTGGCTTCGTCGCCGAGTCCGGGGTTGCGCTCCTGGATTGGACTGAGAAGGCATTCTTCCGTGGTCAGCAAGCAGCCGGCGCCGTTGGTGTCGATGGAGCCGCCTTCGAGGACGATGCGATGGGGCTTATTCTTCGACTGTTCGATTTCGGGCCGGATCTCGGGGATGTTGTAGAGCCTGGCGACGTGGTGGGGGATCTGGTCGTCACGGCGCCAGTTGTCATACTTGGCCCACGCGTTGAACTTCCAGTTGGTGACGGCGAGGTCTTCGTCGCCGGGAGTGGGGCTGGTCTTCTTTACAAAGATGGGGCCGGAGTCGCGCAGCCAGACGCGGTCGGTGGCCCAGTGGTGGAAGTGGATACGGGCGAGGTTGGCGCCGCCACGGCGAAGGATGCCGGTGGCGCGGCGCTCGGCGGCGAGGTCGTTGACGAGGATGTGAACCTCTTCGACGCGGGAGAGATGGCGAACGATTTCGGCGTAGACCCAGGGGATGGGCTGGAACTTACCGGGCCAGTCCTCAGGGTTGTGGGGCCAGGCGATCCAGGTTGCGGCGTGGGGCGCCCACTCGGCGGGCATGCGGTATTGGGGGGTGGTCATGGGGTGATCGGGGCGCTCCTGCGGCAGGGTACAGCTACAGGGTATCGCACGGGATTGGAACGAATGGTTAAGGGCGGGTTTCGCGCGATGTCTACTGGTTGCCGAGCGGATCGACGGAGATCGTGGTCGATACAGTGACGGGCTTGCCGTCGAGGAGATAGGGGCGGTATCGCCACTTTGAGACAGCATCCAAGGCTGCGTGACGCAGTGCTGGATCGCCTGCGATGACTTCGAGGGGTTGCACGGTGCCGTGGCTGGTGACGAGGGCCTTGATGACCACCGGCCCCACGGCGTGGGCCGCTCTGGCAGCTTCGGGGTAGATGGGCACCCGCGAAGAGACGAGGTACTGCTTCATTTCCGCCCCGGGAATTGCGATGGGAACCGAAGCGTGCGATGCGGGGTGGGCGACGGCACTGGGGATTTGCGGGGCTTCGTGGGGTATCGGAGCAATGTTTACTGGCTGCAGGGCATGCTGCTCCGGGGAAGGACCCGAAGCGATTTGCGGGGGCTGGATCAAAGCTGGATGCGGTTGAATGATCGCGGATGAGGGCTCGGTTGGCTCGATCGTCGGAGTTGGGGCGGGCGAAGCCGAGTTCCCGTTAGCGGCTGGAGGGGTTGCGTGGTGTATTCGCAAGGCCGGGAGCACGGCGGCGTACCTGGCACGGACGGATTCCCGAAGTCTGGTCCAACCCGCAGGGTTGTGATGGGGTAAGAGCAACACACCACCAGCGGCACACGCGAGCAACAGCAGCACGACGACCAATCTTCGCGAGATGAGGATGCCGGGGGAGTTGGTCTCGGCATAGCCGGCAAGGCGGAAGGCGGCGGAGCTGCCGGGTTCAAGCGGCCGCAGCGCCGGGAGGACGGGGAGGACGGGGGGAGGCTCGGGCTCAAGCACCAGGCGGCGGTTCTCTTCGTGCTCCAGCACCGGAGGGTGCACATCCTCACCGGCCAGCATGCTGGCCAGTCGATTCACGTCGCTGGTCTCGGCGGCGCGCACCGCGTACAGGCTGGAGACGCTCCATCCAGTGACGCCTTCGACGATTACGGCGAGCAGCCAGTCGGGATCGACCGACCCGCCATTTTCCTCGGAGCTGATGCGAACCACCAGCGACCAGAAGTCCATGGCGAGATGCTTGTTCTTCTGCAGGGCACGCAGGAAGCCGGCGAGTTTGCCGGGAGATCCGTGGGCGACGGAGTGCTTCTCGCATACAGCTGCGATCTCCCGGGCGAACGGATTGACCGGCAGGGCACCGGCATACGGATTGGCATCTGCGAGCATTGCTGCTCGAATAGAATGCCCCAGGATTGTTACCCCGTCATCTACGACAAAACACCCCGTCCATGGTTGTGTACGGGGTGTTTGGCGATGTGGTTGCAAACAAAGGACTGCGTGATTGGGGTTGAGCGGCGATGCGGCTAGGGGAGTGTCTCTATGAGCGCCTCGACGTCGAGATGGCGGGTGGTGCCGGGGACATCGATGGAGCCAATGAGGAGGGGCTTGCCGGTGGTGAGGTAGAAGACGCCTTGCAGATCGGTCTGCCGGATGATCGGGTCCTGGGGACCGACGCCGGAGGTTTCGGGGGCGAGGCTCGACTGAGCCACATCGGACTTCAACATGGCTCCATCGCCCATCGCTGTGAGGGTCGCGTCGAAGTTCATGCCCACGTCGAGGTAGGTGATCTGCGTCTGCACGCCGGCTGCCGCAGGATGGTCTCCCGTGGTGGCGGTGGGATTGTAGGAGCCGGTGGCGATGGGCGCCTTGCTGCCCTGCTTCAGCTTGGTTTGCTGTCCCGAGACAGCGACCATGGCGAAGTGCTGGGTGCCGACACGCTTGCCGCCGTCCACCTCGGTGACGGTGTAAGTGAGGCGATAGGTCTTCTTGGGCCGGTCGAGTTCGCTGAGGATCTTCTGGGCGCGCGCCATATTCTCGGGGGTGGCGCGGACGACGACGGCGTCCTGACCGTTGACGAGGTAGACCTTGGATTCCGGCGAAAGCATGTTGCGCAGGGCGGCGATGACTTCGTTGGCGTCGGCCTGCTGAGTGGAATTCTTGAGGTAGAAGGTCTCGTCTTCCAGGTCGTCGAGGTCATTGTGCTTCTGGCGGGAGTCCTGGGCGACGAAGATGGTATCCGGCGCGAGAGGCTTCGAGAAAGTATCGGTGACGTCTCCGGCGATGCGCAGCGCGTCCATCAGGCTGACGTTGGTGAGATCCAACTGAGCGCGCCTGGGGACGTAATCCAGATCGAAGAGAACGGTGATTCCGGCTGCCTTGCCGATGGCCAGATAGATGTTCTTGCTGTCGTCGGTCATGTGCAGGGTGATGGGAGCGTTGGAGACCGGCTTGAGCTGGATGGGCGCGGTTGGCGTGGAGCGTGTTTGGGCCAGGGCGCCCGATGCGGTCGAGAGTGCGAGCAGAGTAAGGGCGGCGGCAGCGGTTGCAAACTTCTTCATGATGCTTCCTCTTTCGTGAGATGCGGTTCTATTCATCGGCTGAAGGACTTGATCCGGAACTGGGCGCTGGATTGGACTCGGGACTGGCGGCTGGGAGGGGTTCAGGACTTGTGTCCGGGTTGGAATCCGGAATGGCTGCGGGGACGGTTTCCTGATTGACGGTGGTTGCCGGCGTGTCTACTGGCGTTGGCTGCGGTGGAGTGGGGGTGAAGAGCCTGGCGTGTTCGGCCGCGCTGTATGCTTCCAGCCTGGCTTCGGTGTCCGGGCTGAGCGCTGCCAACTGACTTGGATCTGCCGTGCGCACCAGGCGGCTCAGCGCGCGCTCCTGTGAGGTGAGCGGCAGGACAGGTGCGGGATGCGATGGCGCGGCACTCTCGTCGCCGGTTTCGGCGCGCAGGACCTCAGGGCCGGGCAGCGGGGAGGGAGAGACCGCGCGGAGGATGGCGGGATGGGCGCAGGGGACGGCGGGCGTTCCGGTGGCTTTGACTGCGACGATGGAGGGAGCTGCGTTCGCAATGACGGCAACATTCGCAGTCGGCGGCGATTTGCGCGATGTGTGCTGGACGAGCAGGACGGCAGCGACGGCGAGCAGGGCAAAGGCGGCTCCGGCGGCTGCGCCACGCCACCAGGCGGCGGTGGGTGTGGGGGCGGTGAGGCGCTGGTGCCAGTGAGATGCGGCGGGGGAGGGTTGCGCGGCGATGCGGGCGGCGATGCGCGAGTTCATGCCTTCCGGAGGCGCGGCGCGGCGGAGGGCTGCGAGGACCTTGTCGATTGCGGCGTCGGGTTGGTTGGGGTTGTTGTCCATGGTGTCTCCTGAATACGGTTGCGCCGGTTCAACGTTCGAGCCGCTGGCGGAGGTGAGTGCGGGCGCGGAAGAGCAGCGAGCGTACGCTGGATTCGCTGCGGCCGAGGACGGTGGCGATCTCGGCGGTGGTGAGCTCGTCCATGGCCGAGAGGAGCAGGGCCTGGCGTTCTTTGGTGGGCAGGCGCTCGATGGCGTGGAGCACTCGCTTAATCTGCGCGGCCTCGGCGAGGGCGCCGTCGGCGGGCAGGCCGGGTGATACCAGGTCGGCGGCAAATGTTTCGTCCATCTGCTCGGGCCGTATCTTTCGGCGGCGGTCGAGCGCAAGGTTCCACGCGATGCGGACCAGCCACGGACGCAGTTCTACGATGACAGCCAGTTCGGACCGGCGCTGGAGCACGCGCACGAAGGCGTCCTGGACGACGTCCTCGGCCTCGGCCGGGTTGCGCAGGACGGAGAGCGCGACGCGAAAGAGCAGGCCGGAGTAGTCGCGGACGAGCATGGTCAGGTCGGGCTCGGCTGCGTCCATTGGCCCAGCAGTCTCGATTGGCTCAGCCGAGACTCTTTCTGCTGAGAACCATCGCAAGGCCTGTTCCCCGATCGCATTCATGTATACCTTCTACTCCACAGACGGGCGAGTGGGGGATGCGCTCGGAATTATTTAGCGGATTGATAAGTTGGGGTTTGCCATGAGTAATGGCAATCTGCCATAATGATTGCCATGGAGCTGAAGATCGACAAATTCGGCAGGGTGGTGATTCCGAAGAAGCTGCGGGAGCATCTCGGCGTTGGCGTGAGCTTAAGCGTTGAGGTTAAGGAGACGCCCGAGGGGATTCTGCTGAAGCCGGTGCGGCGGCAGTCGGGGCTGGTGATGAAGGATGGGGTTCTGATCCATCGTGGCGGAGGCGACAACGGCCATATCAACTGGGACACGCTGGTGGAAGAGGAGCGCGAGGAGCGGATCCGGCATATCGCAGGGATATGAAGGTTTACTTTGACACCAACGTTCTGGTGGCGGCGCTGAAGGCTGAACACACTCATCATGCGAGGTCGTTAGCCGCGGTGGTGCGCGTTCGTCGCGGCGAAATGGCGGGGTGCACTTCTGCGCATGCATTGACGGAAATCTACTCGGTGCTTACGCGTACGCCTTTTGTGGTTCCCGTCTACCCGGATGAAGCGCTGGCCATGATCGAGCAGTCGATTCTGCCTCTTATTGAGATTGTGGAGGTGAGCCGGCAAAGCTATCTGGCTGCGATTGCGGTTTGCGGGAACGCGGGATGGAAGGGAGGACGCGTGCACGATGCGGTGCATATCCAGGCGGCGGTGCAGGCGGGGTGCGATTCGATCTACTCGTTCGATGTGGCCCACTTTGAGTCGCTGGCGCCGGAGTGGAGGGGCCGGATTCAGAGTCCACCGGCGTAAAGGACCATAGCGGGAACGAATCCCGATACAATGGATCGGCGGCGGTGCGCGGCCCAAAGGAAACAAGGATGACCTGGTTCAAGCGGGAAGATAGCACGATCGGGAACGGGAGCCGCAAGACGGTGCGGACCGAAGGGCTTTGGATCCAGTGCGGCGGTTGCCGCCAGGCGATCTTCAAGAAGGATCTGGAGCAGAACCTGAACGTCTGCCCGAAGTGCGGGCATCACTTCCGCATCAATGCGCGGGCGAGGATTAACCTGCTGCTGGAACCGGGATATGAGCTGGTGGATACGGAGCTGCGGTCGACCGACCCGCTGAACTTCACCGACCTGAAGCGTTACCAGCATCGCCTGGCCGAGGCGCGCAAGAAGACGGGGTTGAACGATGCGATTTTGACCGCGCTGGGGCGGATGGGACCGCACGACGTGGTGCTGAGCGCGATGGAATATGGGTTTATCGGCGGCAGCATGGGCGCGGTGGTGGGCGAGACGATTGCACGAGCGATTGACCGCTCGCTGGAGACGCGGCGGCCGCTGGTGATTGTGGCGGCGTCGGGCGGCGCGCGCATGATGGAAGGGATTGTTTCGCTGATGCAACTGGCGAAGATCGCTACCGGGCTGGCGCGGCTGGACGACGAGAAGATTCCGTACATCTCGGTGGCGACCGATCCGACGTTTGGCGGGGTGACGGCGTGCTTTGCCATGCTGGGCGATTTGAATATCGCGGAGCCGGGCGCGCTGATTGGTTTTGCGGGGCCGCGAGTGATCGAGCAGACGACGCGGCAGAAGCTTCCCGAAGGCTTTCAGCGGGCGGAGTTTTTGCTGGAGCACGGCTTCATCGACGCGATTGTGGAACGCAAGGATATGAAGGGGTACCTGGTGCAGGCGCTGGGCTGGATGACGGAAGGGCGTGAGACTCCGGCTGAGGCGCAGAGCGTGGGCAGCTAAAGCCAGGCGCTGACGAACCGCGCGGCAGAGCCCATGGTGCGAAGGCCATCGCGGCGATTGGCGAAGTAGCGCTCGTTGATTTCGGGTGAGCCGATGTCTTCGCGGTCGTAAAAAGCGGCGAGTTCGGATGCGACTTGGGCGGGTGTGAAGGAGAGCTGGAAGGCTTCGCCGGCAAGGTGAACGCGCGCGGCGAGGGAGTCGAAGGCAAGCTGTTCGCGAGGCGGAAGCGCGGAGCGCGGCTGGGCGTAGTCGAAGACGAGGCCGCTGTTGGGCGGTTGCGCGGCGATGAAGGCGAGCGTGGCGCGGAAGGCCTCGCGCGTGAGGTAGGGCACGACACCAAGCCAGGCGAAGAAGGTGGGAGCGGATGAGTCGAAGCCGGCGGCGCGGAGCTGGGCGGGGAGTGACTCACGCTCGAAGTCGACGGGGACGCAGGTAAGGTTGGCTGGGGCGGCGAGATGGCTGGCGGCCAGCAGTTCGCGCTTCCATTGCTGCGTGGCGGGGTGGTCGACCTCGAAGATGCGCAGGGAGGGGTAGGGATTGCGGTGGGCGAAGGTGTCGAGGCCGGCGCCGAGCAGGACATACTGGGTGACGCCGCGCTGGACCGCGTGGGCGAGCAGGTCTTCGGCGTAGCGGCTGCGGGCGACGAGAAAGGCGCGCAGGGCGATGGAGAAGGGACGAGGCTTGTGCAGGGGATTGCGGCCGGGAGTGCGCTCGATCTCCGCGGCATGAGGGCCGAGGATGCGAACGGCGATGGGGTCGTCGAGGACGAGGGGTGGTTCGTCGTAGAGCTGGTGGGCAGCGCGGCGCATGGCGACACGGAGCGCGGTGCGCGAGGGACGCGCGTCTTCCATCGGGCTAGCTCCGGCGCAGGATGCGCTTGAACCAGAGCGTGCCGAGATAGCTGAGGGCGGCGATCAGTACAAGGACGCCGAGGGGGAATCCAACGCGGCGATAGCTTGAGGCAAAGTCGATGGTGGTGTGGAATGCGGTGTTGGCGATGAGGATGAAGAGGATGGCGCAGAAGGTGGATGCGAAAAACGCAAAGAAGCCTGAGGCGACGCCGATGAGCAAACTGCCGAACCAGCCCAGGCCTCCGAGCGGGATGCCAAACACATAACCGGCGCCGAAGGTTCGCGGGGTGGCGTGGGCGGCGGTAGGGGAAGGTTGGGTCATACAGGTAGAATACCGTTTTATGGCGGAATGGGTCGTGAGCGATATGGCTGAGAGCATTGAAGGCGGGTTGGTGCAGGCAACGCAGGTGGCGCGGGAGGTGAAGGTGCGCCAGTCGGCCAACGGAATTCACTTTGCGGCATTTGGCGATACTGGCCTGAATGAGGCCGACCTGGCACGGATGGTGCAGGCGGTTCCGGTGGATGTGGCGGCTGCGCTGGAGCGGAAGATCTACTTTTTTGTGCCGCTCGCGCTGGCGGAAGGACGCGCGGCTGAGGCCGTGGGACATCGCAGCGGGAACGAGGCGACCATGATCTCGCCCAGCTACAGCACCGAGATGGCAGACCTGGCGATCTGCCATCGCAATGTGACGCTGCTGGCCGGTGCAGGGGGGATTGCGGGCGAGAGCGAAGGCGTGTTCATCTCCAGCCGGTTGCTGAACGACCGGTTTTCGCTGGCGTTTGAGTTTTTCATCAATGTAGGGCATGCGTTTGTGGATGAGGCAGGTGTTGCAGAGGGCTTTGCCGAGCTGGTGTGGGGCCAGGCGGTGATCGATGTACGCGGAGAGACGAGCCTGGATGCCTGGGAAAGCCGGGCGGCGGCGATGGGAGCGGGCGAGAACGCGGCGCGGGACGGCAAGCAGCGGATCGACGAGAAGGCCAAGTCGGATTACCTGGAGGCGGCGTTCTCAGACGCGGTTGCGATTTATCTGCTGTCGCTGGCGGTGGACTTCGATTACTCGGAGTTGCGCGAGCGGGAGTATCCGCTGTTGGCTCCGCAGGCGCTGGCGGAACGGTTACGGATGGTGGCACAGCTGTTTCCGCCGAATGCGGAGTATGAGTTTGCCATCCGGTATCGCCGGCGGGCATAGGCGTGTAGCGGGGACGCGAAATTGCGTGGCTCTGTGCGCCCGCAAATGCTACGTCCTCAGCAGAGATTCTGTCAGTCGCCAAGGATGGGCCTGAAGCGTTGTTGGAAGCGAGAACGATGACCTCAGTGGCTAAAGCCGCGCTGCAAACAGGGCGTCTTACGGCACGGCTGAAGCCGTGCCCTTAGCGACAAATCAACTTTTTGGCACCCACAGAGCGACCTATCTTCCTGGCACCCACAGAGGGATCTATTTCGTTGCGGGCGGGATGGTTTGCCATTTGAGGGTGGACCGGCGCACCAGTTGGGGAACGAGAAGGAGCGTAAGCGCAAACAGGAAGATGGATGCGGCGATGAACTCGGGGTGTCCCTGGCGCAGGTCCTCGAGGAGCAGCTTTGCAGCCACCGCAGCAATGGTGGCGTAGGCGAGCCACACCAGTTCGATGCGGCGCCAGCGGGGACCAAGCCAGGCCAGCGTCAGTGCCAAGGCACACGCCGCGAGCGTGCGGATGACGGCGATGCGGGAGGAGCCAGGCGTGATGGCAGTTGCTGTAAGCCACACCATCGCCGAAACCAGGGCTGTTGCCGCGGAACCCGCAGCCAAACTGGCGGCGAGCGTATGAAAGAGCTGCGGTCGCCAGTGGGTCTCTTCGATCTGGCCGCCGATGGCGTAGCAGAGGACACTGGCAGCGGCGATGATCCAGACAATGGGCACGGGCAATTCGGGGAAGTCTCCGGCCATGACGTGGGAAGCATACTGCATCAGTCCGGAGGCGAAAGCGGCCGCACCGAGATAGGCGAGACCGTGAAATGCCAACGTGAGGCGATGGGTGCTGGCGCCAAACGATGTCGCCACGATTGCGGCGATGCCCAGACACGACGCCAGCCACGAGTTGGGGAGACATAAGAAGGAGCCAAGCAGAAATAGAGCCAGACTCCAGGTGGCGAAGATGTGGTAGTTGCGGTGTTCGGCGGCCCTGCCCAGGACGAAGACGGTGGTATAGCCGGCGATGGAGAGGGCGAGGCAGAAGGCTCCATAGGCCGACAGGCCGGCGGAGGAGCCGAAGTGAAGGACGGCGTCCGCGGCAATCAGAAAAGCGATGACCGCCTGGCCGGAGTCGAAGAGAGTGATCGTCTGGCGCAGCAGGACAGCCCGCAGGGCAACACTGGTTCCGTAGATAAGAAAGAGAATGGCCGCGGGCGTCAGTACCGCGGCGGCGCCGAGGTTGGCATAGTCCGTCGGATTGCGGTCGGGATTGGAGTAGATGTAGACCAGCATCCATGCGGCGAGATCGACCGCCAGGGCTACGACGGGCCGGACGGTAAGCCAGCGATTGCGGCAGGCAGCGGTTTCGCTGAGCAGGGCCACCAGGAGGAGTACCGCGAGATAGGGGGAAGGTCGTGAGTTGCAATCAATAAAGCGGTGGCGGTGATGGCGGCGGCGAGATCGGCGACCCAGACGATGGACGTGAGATTGCGGCGCCATGCCAGTGCGTAGGAGGCGATTACGAACGCAGCCAGCACGGTGGCGGAGGTCGAAGGGGACAACACTTTGAAGCGGAGCGTCAGTTCCCAGAGCATGGGAGCGAGGATGAGCGTGGAGGTGACAGCGTAGGTAGTGCTGGCGAACCACTCGCGGGCGGGGACGCGCGCAGCCCACAGCAACCACATGCCGGCGTAGGCGATGGCGAGAGCGACGGTTGCGAGCTTGGGAAAAGAGCCGGACTCTGCGACCGCACGGAGGAGATAGGCGCCAGCCATGCCGAGCATGGCTTTGCCGATGACTGCGAAGGTCGCTCCAGATTGTGCGAAGGATGAGGATGCGATGGCCGCCGGAGATGGAGACTCGAGTGGTGAGGGTGGGGGCAGAGCTGCGGAGACTTCGGACGGATGTTCGAGGAGGGCGACACGGCTCTCGAGTTCACTGAGCCGCGTGTTGAGCCGGGTTAGGACTTCGGGAAGATTGTCCATTCTGTTTTCCCGCGTGCAAAGTCCGATCGAATGGTAGTGTCAGGCCGTGGGCGCGGAGACGGCTTCGATCAGGCCGGACTCCTTTTCGGGCCACGGAGGCAGCAGCTTTACCAGTAGCGACAAAATGATGAGAGGGAGTATGGAGAGGCCGATGGCGACGAGCGAACCTTCCTTGGTGATGAGACTCATCTTGTAGGTGGTGTATCCGAGGAAGCTCTTGGAGAAAAGCTGGCCGCCGATGACGACGTTCCAGCGCATGGAGAAGATGCCGATCTGGACCAGGCAACCGACGACGGCATAGATGCGCAGGCGAACGATGGCGGGAAGCTTGGTGACCTGAACGATGCCAAGCAGGATGATCGGGGTCGCGGTCCCGACCAGGAGTTGGAGCACGATCTGGGAGAAGTAAAGCTTGGTGTGCACCATGAAGTTGAGGCTGCGGAAGGACTCGTCGGCCTCGTAGATGCGATGGATGAGGTCGAGCATCTCCAGGCTGAAGTCGATGATGAACATGTAGAACAGGTACATGGCGGTGGTGTCGACGCAGGGCATGTCGATGGGCAGCTTGCGCCATTTGGTGGTGACCATGTAAAGCAGCATGACGGCGGCGATGCCGGAGACCATGGCGGAGAAGATGAAGACAACGGGCATCAGCGGGGAATTCCACCAGGGGTTG
Organism: uncultured Acidobacteriaceae bacterium; assembly: GCA_963787905.1. Classification (GTDB taxonomy): domain Bacteria; phylum Acidobacteriota; class Terriglobia; order Terriglobales; family Acidobacteriaceae; genus Edaphobacter. The sequence goes on from CAWBFL010000055.1 coordinate 27,109, forward strand.
GCCTTGATGGAGCCGAAGATGAAGCCGACGTATCCGTGCAGGATGAAGGCGGAGGGGATGCCGACCAGGGTGACGATCCAACTGACCTTGTGGTCGATGGCGAGGGAGCGGGGGCTGATGTTGTCCGAGCCGAGGGTCATGATGCGATAGAGCAGGCGCAGGAAGCCGGTCGACGATTGTGAAAGCAGGACGATGTCGCGACGATAGTCCAGCCAGATCTCGAAGACCAGAACGGCCATGAGGTACCAGAGGTAGACGAAGCCGAACATAGCCATGGCGGAGGTGGCGTGGGGAGTGAAATACATCTCGGGTGAGCGCTCGGGATGGCCAAGGTGGAGTTGCAGCGGGAGCGGCGCAACGATGAGGAAAGCCAGCGCGGTAAGCAGCGCAAGCCGGTAGGTGGGCGCGACGGCCTTGACGTTGAAGATGCGGACCAGCGAGGCCAGGATGAAGGCGCCCGCGACCAGGCCGGTGATGTAGGGGTAAAGAACGATCAACACACTCCAGATGAGGTTGATTTCGTTCGGATACATGTAGCCTTCAACACCGTTCATAATGCTCTCCTGAATTCGCCCTCAGGGGCTAAAGCCCCCTCGATTTCCTGGCCTCATTGCGGCACGGCTGAAGCCGTGCCCTTAAGCGAAACAGCATGTGCCATGGGACACGCAACGCCGTGTCCTCAAGCGAAACAACATTTGCTATGGGACACGCAACGCCGTGTCCTTAAGCGAAACAACCAATCAGTTGCTGGCACGGAGACCCAAGTCAGAAACCCTGGGCCAGCGACCGTGCCTCAAACAAAACTTCAACGGACCGAGCCATCCAGTTCGTTGTAAAAAACCTTTGCACCCGTTGCCATTTGTGGCTTGAGGACCTGAACGTGATGGGTTTTGAGGAAGGCGTGGATGGGATCGTTCGGGTTCTTCAAGTCGCACAGTTGACGCGCCCCGGTGGGGCAGTTTTCGCAGCATGCGGTGGTTAGACCCTTGGTAATGCGGTGATAGCAGAGGGTGCACTTGTCCGCGACGCGCTTTTCCGGATGGATATAGCGGCAGCCGTAGGGGCAGGCCTGGACGCAATAGGCGCAGCCAAGGCAGTAGGTCTGGTCGACGAGGACGACGCCATCGGGGGCGACGAAGGTGGCACCGACGGGGCAGACCTGGGTGCAGGGCGAGTCCGCGCAGTGGTTGCACATCTTGGGGACGAAGAAATACTTGCCCGCGTCCTCCTGGACGGAGGGGAAGCCTTCCTTACCGCCATCGGGCGAGATGACCTCGGGGTTGGTCATATCCCAGTCGGTGACGTGGTAGCGCTCGACCCAGGTGCGGAAGTGGCCGTCGGGGACGTCATTCTCGGCGGCGCAGGCGCGCACGCAGTTGCCGCAACCGATGCACTTGGGAATGTCGATGAGCATGCTCCACCAGTGGTCGGTCATCTTGTAGTTGGGAGACTCTTCGGGGGTTCCGGCGAGCACGTACTTCCATGCAATTGCTGCCGCGGGCAGCATGATGAGGAAATGGCGTCGGTCGACGTTCACTTGGCACCTCCAGCCGTAATGGCGGGGCTATGGGGCTGATGGCAGGTTTCACAGGCAAGTCCGGCGGAGTGTTGGTCCGCGTCCACCTGGGGGAAGCCTTTGGGTTTGGCGGCGCTGGCCGCGTGGCAGCGAATGCAGAGGACGGCGGTGTCAAGCTTGGGCGGCGTGATGGAGGGGTCGTCTGCGTGCCTGGCGAGAGGACCGTGGCAAGCCTCGCAGTTGACGTTGGCGTGCTTGCCGGGGGCCTTGAGGGCGAGGATGTCGGCGTGGCAGGTTTCGCAGGTTTCGTGGCCGGCGTAATGGATGGGACGGGCGGCAATTTCGCCGATCGCGGCTCCGCGGTAGTGCCCATACTCGCCGAAACTCCTGGGCACCACGAAGTGGCGAATGACCAGAAACACCACAAATGCGATGACGAAGAGACCGGCAAACCGGAACAGGTGTCCTGTATCTTTGAATCGGTTCATCGAACGATGTGTCCTTCCGGAAGTGGCTGGGCCTGGTTGCGGATTTCAACTGCGAGCAACTGGGTTCAGTGATATGGAATCCGCGACAGGGTTGTATGTGACCGTGCGCACAGGTGAATGGTGCGGGGTGGGCGGACTACCGGCAGCGGCATCGCCAAGCGATTCCTGGGAAGGATTCATGGGGCTGTGACGAGCGTCCGAGGCGCCGCGGGGTAGGCTGGCGTGGATAGCCCGCCCGGGGGAAATCCTTGGTGGGATCGGGTGAATCGGCCCATTTGTAGGGTTGATGGCCTTTTATCCACAATGGGTGGGGTTTACGTTGTTGATGCTGTCCGCCACGGCGGTTAGATTAGAGGGAGCGTGGTGCGTCATGCTGAGGGTGTGCCGCGCAGTTCAACGATTGCGGGAAAGCTCGATTTTTTGGCGCGGATGCAGTTGCCGGGAGGTGTGGTTTGCTCAAGCTGAAGAAGGTCCAGATCCTGGGGTTCAAGTCGTTTTGCGACCGGACGGAGATCCATCTGTCGGGAGACGGGATTGCGGCGGTGGTGGGGCCGAACGGGTGCGGCAAGTCGAACATCTCGGACGCGATCATGTGGGTGCTGGGGGAGCAGAGCGCCAAGAGCCTGCGCGGGGCGAAGATGGAGGACGTGATCTTCGCCGGAACGCGGGAGCGCAAGCCGACGGGAATGGCGGAGGTGTCGCTGACGCTGGTGGATCCGGAGGTGTATGACGGGGCTGCGCTCGAAGATGGAAACGGCGGTGTGGGCGACTGGTCGAGCGACGGCTCCAGCGAGCGGGCCCTGGACCTGGCCGGCGACTGGGATGAGGCCGAGTTGCGGAAGATGCGGGAGCAGGAGACCGAAGAGGCCGTAGCGGAAGCACAGCCAGGGGTGGTGGTCGGGATCGATGGGAATGTAGTGGAGGGTGCGGAATCCGCTCACGGCGATACGGCCGCGATGAATGGGGCGCCCGGTTCCGGAGAAGGGGTACTGGAGCACGGTGAGGCGGTCAAGGACCCGAACGGGGTGGTGCTGAAGATTCGGCGGCGGAAGTTTGGGCGGTCGCCGGTGCGTGCGGGTGAAGTGACGATTACGCGGCGGCTGTTCCGCTCGGGCGACTCGGAGTACCTGCTGAATGGGAAGATCTGCCGTCTGCGGGATATCCAGGACATCTTTATGGGGACGGGCCTGGGCGGCGAGACGTACGCGATCATCGGGCAGGAGCGGATTGGGCAGATTCTGAGCTCGAAGCCGATGGACCGGCGCGCGATTCTGGAAGAGGCTGCGGGGATTACGCGGTTCAAGACCAAGAAGCGGCTGGCGGAGTTGCGGCTGGAGTCGGCGAAGGTAAACCTGGCGCGGGTGAACGATATCTTTGACGAAGTGACGCGGCAGATGGGCACGCTGAAGCGGCAGGCGGCGAAGGCGGAGCGGTATGGGCTGCTGCGCGACGAGCTGCGCGGGCGCCTGCGGGTGGTGCTGGCCAGCCGGATGCAGCAACTGGACGCGGAGCAGGCTGCGGTCGCGTCGCAGATTGCGGTGCTGACGGCGCAGGTTGAGGAACAGGCGGCCGCGGTTGAGGCGATGGACGCCGAGCATACGGCCGGGGTTGAGCTGGGTTACGACTTTGACCGGCAGATTCGCGAGGCGGGAGCGAAGGCAAACCACTCCGCGGTGGAACTGGAACGAGTGACGGCGCGCATGGCTGCGAATACGGACCGCGTGGCGGAGCTTATGGCGCGTATCGCCTCCGGGGGTGAGGAGCTGGAGCAGGCGCGCGAGCAATTGCGCGCGCTGGCGGGCGAGTTGGAAGCACAGCGGAGCTTTCTGGAGAATGCAACGACCGAGGCCGCGGAGTCGCGAGAGGCCGCGCAGGCGCGGCAGCAACAGGCGCAGGAGGCGGTGCGCGCGGTCGCGGCGGCGGAGCAGCAGGCCGAGCAGAATCGCCGGGGCACGATGCAGTTGATGCAGCGGGCGGCGGCGAGCCGGAATGAGCAGGCACAGGCCGAGGCCGCGCTGGCGGGCCTGGAGAACGAGTCGCAGCGGCTGGTACAAGAGTCGGACGTTGCCCGCCGGGAGCTGGCGGAGCTGGGGATTCAGCGGGGGCAGGCGGCGCTGACCTTTGGCGATGTGACCGAGCGGCTGAAGACACTGGAGACGGAGATTGCCGAACTGCGGTTGAAGATCGACAACGCGCGGGAACGGGAGGTTGCGGCCAAGCGGCGCGGCGACCAGTTGCGCGGCGAGCGCGCGAAGCTGGAAGGGCGACGGAGTTCGCTGGATGGATTGATCCGCGAGCACAGCTACTCGACCGACACGGTGCGGAATATTTTCAAGGCGAATTCGCGGAACGGCGGCAGCAATGGTTTGTCGCCGGTGGGCACGCTGGCGGATTTTCTCGAAGTCGATGGCCAGTATGAAGGCGTGGTGGATGAATTCCTGCGCGATGAGCTGAACTATGTTGTCGTCAAGAGCTGGGACGCGGCGAACGCGGGCGTGCGCATGCTGGAGTCGGATGTGGCTGGGCGGGCAACCTTCCTGGTGCATGGGGAGAATGAGCACGGGGCACAGGGGACAGGGAACCGGCCGGAGACACCAGCGGGTGCGGTTGCGCTGAAGGACTGCGTGCGGGTGCTGAATGGATTCGGAACCTCGCTGGAGGGGATGCTGCCGAAGCTGCGGGATGGCTATATTGCGGAGGATGCTGCGACGGCGCGGCGGCTAGCGAGCGAACATCCGCGTGGATTCTTCCTGAGTCCGAGCGGAGAGGCATTCCACAATGCGACGGTGACCGGCGGGCGCGTACGCGAGCAGGGGCCGCTGGCGCTGAAGCGCGAACTGGGCGAGGTTCAGCAGAAACTAGATGCGGTGGAAGCGGAGCTGGCGCAGGCTGAGTTGGAGGCGGCGGGACTGGAACGCGATCTGAGCGGGCTGACGGCGACGCTGGAGGCGAAGACGCTGGAGCGGCGAGACGCGGAGCGGGAGTCGGCGAACTCGGGCGCGGCGCTGCGGCAGATGGAGTCGGAGACGGCGCGGATTGAGCGGCGGCTGCAGGAGTGGGCGCTGGCCAGCGAGCGCAACCGCGAGGCGCGTGCGCTGAAGCAGGAGTTGATTGCGCGACGGCAGCAGGAAGCGGCGGCGTTCGAGACAGAGCGCGAAGCCTTGGAAGCGCGGCTGGTGGAACTGCAGGCACAGGTTGACGGCCTGCGCGCAGAACGCGAAGCGTTGCAGCAGGCTGCGGCTGAGGCTTCGGCCGCGCTGGCGGGATTGGAAGAGCGGCGGCGCAATGCGGCGGCGAACTATGAGCAGACCCGGCGGATGTCGGATGCGCAAACGGCTCGGATTTCGCAGATTGAACAGCAGTTGAACTCGGCGGGCGCGGAGAAGGTGCGGCGCGAGCAGGAGACGACGGAGATGGGCGCGCAGCATAGCCTGCTTGCGGAAACGCGGACGAACGCGCTGGCGGACGGGGCGCGTCTGACTGAAGAGGCGAGCGAACTGCGGACGCGCATGGCGGAACTGGACACCAAGCTGCGGGCGCTGCGGCATGAGACAGAAGCGCTGCGCGAGGAGCGGTCGAACCTGACGGCGCGCGCCGCCAGGCTGGCGTCGGACATCGACCACATCGAAGCGACCTGCCTGAACGATCTGGGCGCGGTGGCTGCGGCCCTGCGCGACGACGCGGAGATTGTGCGCATCGAGGGCGAGGCGCTGACGGTTGAGGAGGAAGCGGCGCGGGCGCTGAAGCAACGTCTGGAAGCGATGGGGCCGGTGAACATGATGGCGCTGGAGGAGTACAACGAGACCGCCGCGCGCCACAGCTTCCTGGAGACGCAGCGCAAGGACCTGATGGATTCGATCGAGAATACGCAGGCATGGATCAAGGAGCAATTAA
>CAWBFL010000056.1:0-24255 GCA_963787905.1 uncultured Acidobacteriaceae bacterium
GCGCTTCTCGTGATCTTTGTCTTTGCCGCGGCGCCGGGAGCAGCGGCCTTTGCGCAATCGGCTACCACCGGTGCAATCGGCGGCACCATCACCGATAGCGGGGGCGCGCTGTTGCCGGGAACCACCGTCACCGTCAAAGAGGCCGCGACCGGCCTCACGCGTACCGCCAAGAGCAACGCCTCCGGCGAATACCTGGTTCCGGAACTGGACCCGGGTTCTTACACCGCGGTCTTCACCGCGGATGGCTTTGAAACCTACCAGGAAGATGCGATCACCGTCACCGTCGGCAGCGTTTCCAGCGTCTCGCCGCAGCTCAAAGTCGGCTCGGTGGCCAACCATATTGAAGTCACCGATGAGGCGCCTCTGATGCACACCCAGGACGACGCCATCTCCACCACCATCGACCAGAATGCCATCGACAACCTTCCCATCAACGGCAGGCGCTGGGCCGACTTTGCGCTGCTCACCCCGGGCGTCGTGTCCAACTCCGACGGTTTCGGCCTGCTCAGCTTCCGCGGCATCAGCGTTCTGTTGAACAACAGTACCGTCGACGGCGCCGACAACAACCAGGCCTATTTCTCTGAGGAGCGCGGACGCACGCGCGCCTCCTACTCGATCTCCCAGGCGGCGGTGCAGGAGTTCCAGGTCAACAGTTCGAACTACTCAGCCGAATATGGCCGCGCCGCTGGCGGCGTCATCAACACCGTCACCAAGTCCGGCGGCAACGAATTCCACGGCGAACTCTTCTTCTACGACCGCGACAACGATTTCGGCGCCACCAACCCCTACACCCTGCTCACCACGCAGGCGCCAAATTCCACCGCCTTCCAGACCTACGTCTATAAGCCCAAGGACTGGCGCAAGCAGTGGGGCTTCGGCGCCGGCGGTTACCTGCTGCGCAACAAGCTCTTCTGGTTCTACTCCTACGATCAAAGTCAGCGGAACTTCCCCGGGACCGCGCGTGCGTCCGATCCTGCCGCGACCTTTGCCACCGCGGACGCCATTCTTCCCGCGGGTACCACCTGCTCCGGCGGCGCCTTTAGTGCTGGCTCCGCCAGTTCTTCTCCGGGAGACGCCTACGCCTGCGCCGAGGCCAACGCCTTCAACGTCAGCTATCAGGCGGGCGCGGCCTACTATACCCAGGGCCTCGGCATCATCTCTTCGTTCCTCGGCACCGTGCCCCGTCATTCCGACCAGGTGCTCAACTTCCCCAAGCTGGACTGGCAGATTAACGACAAGAACCGCTTCACCATCCAGTACAACCGCCTGCGCTACAGTGCGCCGGCCGGCGTCGAAACCCAGGCCTCTGACTTTTACGGCCGCGCCTCCTTCGGCAACGACTTCGTCAAGGAAGACTTTGGCATTGCCCGTCTCTCCACGGTGGTCAACTCGAACCTGGTCAACAGCCTCCTATTCCAGTTTGGCCGCGACTTCGAGTACGAGGCCTCGCAGACGCCGCTGCCCAATGAGCAGCCGATCAGCACCACTATCCCGGACGATCCGTTGGCTCCGGCCGCGCCGCCCGCCGTCCAGATCGGTTACGAGTTCGATGGGACCGGCTTCGACATCGGCAGGGTGTACTTCCTGGAACGCCGCGCTCTGCCCAACGAGCGCCGCCTGCAGGGCGAGGAGATGGCCACCTGGAGCCACGGCAAGCACGTAACCAAGGCTGGCCTCGAGGTCAACCGCGTCTTCGACTTCATCGACAATCTCTACGAAGAAGGTGGCAGCTACAGCTACGACTACAACTGGGACTTCATCGCCGACTACCTCCATGCCACCACCGGACTCGGCGGCGCCGGCTACCAGCAGCAGTACTACTCCTTCAGCCAGGGCTTCGGCAATCCGCGCCTCGCACTCGCGACCACCGACTACGCCGGATTCGTCACCGACGACTGGCGCGTGTCACCGCGGCTTACCATGACGCTCGGATTGAGATACGAGTACGAGTACATCCCACTGAACCCCCTGATCAATACCGGCGGCGCCCCCGGCACGGGGGGTGGCCCCGTCCCGCAGACCGCCAACCAGCCGGACGACCGCAACAACGTCGGTCCCCGCGTCGGCTTTACCTACGACGTGTACGGCGACGGCAAGACCTACCTCCGCGGCGGCTATGGCATGTACTTTGGGCGGGTCATCAACTCCAATATCATCCAGACATACCTGCTCTCCGGCGGTACCGGCAGCCAGACCGCGCTGTCGGCCAACGGCTCCAATCAGTGTCTAGCCTTTCCCAAGATCTTCCCATCGGCTGCGACTTACCAGGCCGGTTGCGGCAACTACTCCAGCACCATCGCTTACCTCGACAAGCACCTGCAGAATCCGCAGGTGCACGAAATGGATCTTGCACTCGAACAGGACCTCGGCTGGAACACCATCTTTTCTATCTCCTACATGGCCTCCCTCGGCCGCGAGCTAGCCGCCGCCGTGGACCAGAGCGTCGCCCCCGCGACGCAGACGGCAACCTTCGAGGTGTTGGACAATCCCACTCCCGCAACCGGATACATCACCTATCCGCATGGCGGCAAGCCGCTGCCTCTGCTGCCCAACAGCCTGCACACCTATAAGAAGTACACGACGAACAGCGGCCTCTTCCCCAACTACTACCACGTGCTGGACTTCAAGAGTGAAGTCAACTCCAGCTATAACGCGCTGGTGGTGCAGGTCAATCACCGCTACTCGGCGAATCTCTCGATCCTCTCGAACTTCACCTGGGCCCATGCGCTGGACTACAACCCCTACCTCAGCACCGGCTACGGCAGCGCCAGCGAGTTGCTGGACCCCCTCAACCCAGCCGGAGAGCACGCCAACAGCACGCTCAATGTTCCCTATCGCTTTGTCGTCGGCGCTACCTATCGCCTCAACCTCCGTGGCCTCACCGGTTGGCGCAAGGAATCGTTCAACGACTGGGGAATCTCTCCCATTGTCCAGATGCAGAGCGGGCTTCCCTATAGTGCAGGTACCACCGGCAGCGTCGGCAGCAGCCTCTACGGCGGCATCATCGGCGCCGGCGGCACCGCGCGCATTCCCGACCTCGACCGCAATGCCTTCTCCATGCCCGACACCGCCGTGGTGGATCTGCGCCTCAGCAAGAGCTTCCACATCGATTACGGCGTCATCCACTCCCGCTTCGAGATTCTGGGCGAGGCCTTCAATCTCTTCAACCACCAGAACATCACTTCGGTAAATACCACCGCGTACTGCGTCACCACCGCGCCCTCCACTTCGACCCCCAGCACCGGGACCGGCTGCCCGCAGTTGCAATCGCTGCCGGCCACGTCCGCTGGCGAGTACCTGGTCGGCAATCCGCTCTTCGGGACCAACCTCAACTCCAACAGCAACACGTTGCTGACGCCGCGCCAGTTGCAAATCGCTGGCCGCCTCTACTTCTAGCAACCGCTGCCGCTGCCGCGTGGGCGCTCTGCGGGGCTGCCGCCGGTCGCGGTAGCGGCGTATGTTTTCACCCCCGGGAAAAAGCAAGCACTTGCGTCTGCCGTCCTCCATCTGCCGCAGCCTTGGCTTCAATCGCGCTACTCCGCCGGTCGCGCTGTTGGCTCTCGCAACCGCATTCGCCGCCGGGACTGGTCGTCTCCGTGCCCAGACGACGGCTCCGGCCCAGCCGCCTGCGCCCCAGGGGCAAGCGGCTGCCCCACATAACCCATCCCTGACCGTCAATGTTCGCCTGGTGGTGCTGGATGTCGTCGTGACCGATTCGTCCGGCAAGCCCGTCGACGGCCTCACCATGAAGGATTTTCAAGTCTTCGAAGACGGCAAGCCGCAGCATATTCGCTCACTCGAATCGCCCTCTGCCCACCTGCTGCCGCCGGCCACGATCGCCGCGGGCACGTCCGCCGTCTTCGATCCCGCGCAGCCGGCCAGCTTCGGCCATTCGCCGGCCGACATCCTGGTGCTCGATCAGCTCAACACCCGCTTCGCCGATAGCTCCTTTGCCCGCCGCTCGCTGCACGACTACCTCGCAAGCCAGCCCGCGCTCCTGCCCCAGCCCACCACCCTGCTCAGTGTGAACGACGCCGGCTTCCGGCTGCTCCAGCCCTTTACCCGCGACCGCGACGCCCTGCTCCACGCGCTCGCCGCCGCCCCCGCCGAATACCCCTGGAAACTCGAAGTCAATGGCAACGCTGATCACGGTCCCATCGACCGCCTCGACCAGTCTCTGCGTGCGCTCGAGGAAATCGCCCAGAGCTACGCCCGCATTCCCGGCCGCAAGAACCTCATCTGGGTGGGCGGCGGATTTCCTTCGCTCGACCCCGAAGCCGTCGACGACGAAGACCGGCAGGTGGTGAAGGACACCCTCCAGCATGTCACCGACGTCCTGCTCGACACCCGTGTTACGCTCTATGCGGTCGACCCCACCAGCCTCGCCCCGGGCATGACCGAAATCACCGACGCCTCCCAGATGGCCTTCGTCCTGGCTGCCGGCGATTCGCTCGCACACAACTCGGATCCGCTCAACGCCAGCGAGGATTTCGACCGGCTGGGCCCGCTCACCGGCGGCCGCGTCGTTCGTGGGCGGAACGATATCGCCCGCCAGATTGCCGCCTCCGTTGACCTCGGCGACCGCTTTTACACCCTCTCCTACACGCCCAGTTCCAGCAGCGACGCTGCCGTCCAATACCGCAGGATTCGCGTCGATTGCCTCCGTCCGGGTCTTACTGCGGCCACCCGCGCCGGGTACTACTCCGGCCAGACCGCGCAGGAGAAGTCCGCCGCCACGGCAACCTACGACCTTACCACCGCGGCCGAAAGCTCCATCCCGCTTAACGGACTCAGCGTTGCTGTCGAACCCGATACCTCACCCAACGCGCCCCCCGCAAGCTACATCGTCCATGCCGGCGTCGCCAACCTCACCTGGAAGCCCAAGCCAGACGGCAGCGCCACCGCCTCGGTCTATATCATGGCCGTCTGGCTCGACGCCAGGCACAGGATGCTCGCCCACACGCTACAGGGTATGACCGCCACCGCCCGGCCCGGCGCAGACCTCCGCGATGCCGCCCGCACCGCTGACTTCCAATTCACCGCGCTGCCCGTGCCCCGGTCCACGAGCGTGCGATTCATCGTGCGCGATTCCGGCACCGGTCGCATGGGTTCAGTCGACCTGCCTCTGCCGAAGCGCTGATCCCAGCCGAGACGCTGATCTCCACGCCGGCGCGCAAGCCAATCCAGGGCTTACTTCTCCGTCGATCCGCGGCGTGCCTTCATGCGTCGCCGTGCGGAGGCGAAAAACGCCCCCGCGGAGCCCACCAGTGCCAGCACCGCCGTCGGGTTTTCGGGCGAATCGGTACAGCCCGTCTGCGCATGCGCCACCATTGGCATTGCCAGCACCGCCATCACCAACAGCGCCAGGCGAACAATTCCGTTCTGCGAAATGCAATTTGTCTTCTTCATCGCAATCAATCCTTTCGTTCTCGGGCTACGGACGTGTGCCAATCGTGTTGGTGGTGACGGACCCGCCGGCGGTCGACGGAAGATTCTTGGCATACGGAGTGATGACCGGAGCCGCCTGGCCCACAATCTCCGTGACGTAACCCAGCGCGGACCCCGAAGCGGCCGCGTAGCTGTTTCCAACCCAAACGTTGCCGGAGGCGTCAATGGCGATGCCGTAGGCTCCGTCGTAGGTGTGGACGAACCCAGCTGAAGGGCTGACGTCGGCGCCCGTCGAGCTCAGTTCCGACACCAAACCCGCGCTCGCCTTATAGTCCGTGGTCCAGAAATTGCCCGCGCCGTCGATCATGCTCTTGTACGCGCTCGCTAGTCCCGCACCGGTGTAGGCCGAGCCAATCGCTCCCGTGATGGTCGTGGTGCTGGTCGCCGCAATCTTGCCCACGCTGCCCGCTCCAGCGGCGCCATAGTTGCCAACCCAGATGTTGTTGCTGTGATCGACAGAAAGCGCCTGCGGTGCGGTCGAGCCGCCGGCCGTCGTACTGGTTCCGCTGTTGCAGCCCCCCGCGGTCGGCAGCGCAGGCGTCCCGGAGAAGGTGCAGATGTATTGGAGTACGGCCGTGTTTGGGTTGTTCGAGAGCCACAGATCGCCATAGCTATCAATCGCCAGGGTCGAGTAGGTGCCCGTCGAAATAGTGTTCGCCGAGGAGATCACCGTGGTCGCGCCGGAAGCAGTTGGGTTCGCCGCAATAAACTCAAGATCGCCCGTGCCTGCGGTGCCCGAGTAGTTCGCAATATAAATGTTGCCGGCGCCGTCGCTGGCAAGTTGTTCCGGACCCGAAACCGTAGTCGAGAACGTATAGACGTTCCCGCCGGAGCTGTATTCCGTGATCTGCTTGCCCGCTCCGCTCGCGCCGTAGCTCGCCACATAAACGTCGTTATTCGGATCGAGCACCAGCGCCTTCGGAGCTGCGATCTGGCCCGCAGTCGTCAGCACCTGGTTCAAGGGAACACCAATCGGGCTCAGTTCCGTAACGCTGTTGCCGGGGGTCGTAGCCGAGGTCGTTGAGAAACTCGCAGTCCAGAGATTCCCGCTGCTGTCGATCGCAACCCACTCCGGCTCTGTCATAAAGTAAACAGACGTGGTGCCGACCGTCTGCGTACTGTTGCTGCCGTAGGTGACGCCGATGCTCCAGTCCGTGGGGACGGTACCGAGAGAGGGGTTGAACGGCGAATTGGCCACCGCAATGTTGTAGATGGCCAGAATGTTGCTGGTGCTGCTCACCGTGCTGGTCGGGTTGACGGCCAGATAGTAAGCTGCCTGCAGCGTATCCAGCGCAGCCGTCGAATTGACATCGCTGAAGAGCGTCGAGCAGGGAGCCCCGGTGCCACTCGTGTTCACGCATGCGGCCAGCGCATTGGCGATCGTATTGATCTTGGTCTGCTCCGGCGTGATGGTCACCACCGGATTGGTGGTATAGCCGGTCACTGCGGCGGATTGCGTCGTGGTGGCGTACGCCGTGCCGGTACCTATGTTCACCAGGTTGTTCACCGTGGCCATCGCGTTTGCAAGCCCGGTTATATTCGTCGAACTCGTCCCGAAATTGCCCAGACCGCTCACGCTGGGCGTGAAGAACTGCTGCAGCGCGAACATGCTGGCGACCGTCGTAACTTCGTTGACGACCACGTAAGGATTCGCGTTCGATACCGTCGTGCAGTTGCCCAGCGCAACCATCAACGCAGCCGCGGTGTTGGCTACGCCCGGCGTCGGCTGTCCGCCTGACGTCGTGATGTAGATGTATTGGCTTTCCGTCGGCGAGTTGCTGGCCGGGCACGTATACGTGGCGCCCGTGCCCGGATTGAAGGAGAAGTTGCCGTTGGAGTCTGTTGTCGTGGTCTTCAGCGCGGTCGCGGTGCTGCCGTAGCCCGCATTTCCCGCCGCCCACAGGGTAACCGTCGCGTTTACGATCGGCTGACGGCCCCCATGAACCATGCCTGAAATCCCACCCGAAGAGACCAGGACATTGTCCGCCGGCGCTGTCGAGACCATGTTGGAGCAGCCGGCCAGAAGCGCAAATGGCGCGGCAGCGGCACAGAATAGCGCACACCGTGTGAGCAGCGACGAGGAACGATGGGACATGGCAAACACCTCCAGACGACTTCGACGGGAGAGCCAAACTTTTGGAGCCCAATAGGAGCCGCGTTGTTGATTTGCACGAATCATACCCCATGAAGCCTGCAATTCTCATAAATCTGCGAAAAATCGGCTGGGCACAGAGTTCGCTCCCCCAGCCTCGGGCCCAGGCTCGCTCGGAGTTCGGCAAGCAATTTGCTCCAGCCAACCCCGGCCGTCACCGTGCCCGCCGGCCGCATTCCTGGTTTTCCCCGCTATCCCGGCAGTTTGACCTCGATTTTCCTTATCCGAATAGTGCAAGATGGTTGCCACAATGCATGCCTTCGGCCCTCCCGTTTCTGCTCCCTCATTGCGCTGGATCGAGCGGATTTACCGCTGCTTTTCCCAACCCCGCCTGGCCTGGACTGCACCTGCACTGGGGATCTCGCTGGCGCTGGCCGGTTTGACCGGGTGCCAGCAGGCGGAGTTCTCCGCATCCACCCCTGAGCCGGGCATCGCCGGAGCCGTCTTTGGCGGGCAAAATCCCGTCAGCGGCAGCCTCATCCAGCTCTATGCGGTCGGAACCTCCGGAGACGCCTCCACGGCCACGCCGCTCATCTCCGCGACCCTCACCACCAGCGATGGCTCCCACCTCAATAACAGCAACGCCAATGCAGGCAACACCAATAACACCCTGGCCGCCGGGTCGTTCACCATCACCGGCGACTTCACCTGCCCCTCCGCGACCACCGAGGTCTATCTGGTCGCCACCGGCGGCAACCCCGGAGTCGGCAGCAACAACCCCAATCTATCGCTGATGGCAGCCCTCGGACCGTGCGGCGATCTTGCCGGATCGACCTATCTCGTCATCAACGAGCTCACCACCGTCGGCGCAGTCGCTGCGTTGCAGAATTTCCTCAACTCCTACGCCAGCGTAGGTTCCGGCTCCAGCGACGCCGCCCAACTGCAAACCGCCTTCCTCACCGCGAATCAATATGCCAACACCGCCAACGGTTCGGCTCCCGGAGCAACCCTGCCCGCATTCTTCTCCGCCTCCAGCACCGCCCTCCAGACCCTCGCGGACATCCTCGCTGCCTGTGTCAACTCCCCCGGCGGCACGGCCGGCGACACTAGCGCCTGCGGCCAGCTCTTCTCGCTGGCAACGCCTTCGGGCGGTTCGGCTCCGGCGGATACCGTCACCGCCGTCCTCGACATCCTCAAACAGCCCACCGTCAACGTCCCCCAGCTTTTCATGCTGATCCCCACGCAGCCTCCGTTTGTCCCCACCCTTCCCGGCGCACCCGCCAGTTGGGCGCTGCGCATTACCTCCAACACGTCAACTCCGCTCACCTATACCCTCTACGCCTTCCCCGAGTCCGACAACAGCGTCACGCCGCTCTATGCGCTCATCAACAATGCGCAGTCGACTATCGATATGACCATGTATGCCCTCGAGGACACCACCTTCTCCGCCGATCTCGTCGCCGCCTGCCAGCGCGGCGTAAAAGTTCGCGTCATCCTCGACCAGAACGACGAAAAGAGTGGCAACACGCCGGCCTTCAACCAGCTCAACGCGACCGCCAACTGCACCGCCGAGTGGGCCAACAAAGCCTTCGAAGCGACCCACGAGAAGAGCTTCATTATCGACGGCACCCAGGTCGCCATCATGTCGCTCAATCTGCAGTCGCAGTACTACTCCACCACCCGCGACTTTGCCCTGATTGAGAACGATCCCACTGACATTGCCGCCATCGAGGCTACCTTCAACGCCGACTTCGCCGCCGGCACTCCCAGCTCCGGAGTCGCCGGATCCAGCGATTTCGCCTACGCGCCCGGCGCCGGCGACGACCTCATCTGGAGCCCCACGACGGCCCAGGCGGACATGCTCGCCATCATCAACAACGCCACCAAAACGCTGCTGGTCGAGAACGAAGAAATGGGAGCCAGCAACATCGTCAGCGCGCTCGAAGCGGCTTGCACCCGCGGCGTCACCGTGCACATCGCCATGGTGAATGACAATAACGAATACGGTTCCGAGTTCACCGCGCTCCAGAATGCCGGCTGCAAGGTGAACGTCTACCCGGATACTCAGACCGGCTTCTATGTCCACGCCAAGGCCGTGGTCGCCGACTATGGCCTGCCCTCCCAGAACGTCTACATGGGATCGATCAACTACTCGAGCGCCTCTATGACGGAAAACCGCGAGCTTGGGGCGTATATCTCGGACCCAGCCAGCGTCCAGTCTCTCAATGCCACCATGGCTGCTGATTACGCCGGCGGGACCGCCTACTAGCTGTTCCTGCTGCATCCCGGTCGCCAACCTTCGCACTCCGCGCCACGCTCGTCGCGCCGGCTTTGCCCGCCTCCGGATACAACTTCCGTTGCAGCGTAACCCCGCAAAAAACACTAGCCATGGGCTCAATCGCGGATAAGCTGATAGGGCGCTGCACTGATTTGCTTGCACTCCTCAAGGTCTGGAACAGATACCTCGCTCATCGCTGATGTGGAGTGTTCATGTCTCAGACTCGTACGCACGCCAGCTCTCTGCATACTTCCTTGCCGTGGTGGTCCATCGCGGCGGTGGCTCTCCTGCTCGCCGGTTGTGGATCCGGCTTCCAGAAGGGCTTTCCCTCCTACATCTCCGCGCCCGAAACCGTCCTTCGCGTCGGCCAGACCGTCCAGTTGACTACCGAGACCGCCGTCACCGGCTCGCCCGTGGCCTTCTGGGTGAACGGCATTCCTGGCGGCGATGCCGAAGTCGGCACGGTCAGCAGCAGCGGCCTCTACACCGCGCCCACCATCACCCCTTCGCCCAACAACGTCGTCACCATCACCAGCCTGGCCACTTCATTTCCGCAGGACACGCCCGGTTCGGTCGCCATTACGGTTTTGAACCCGATCCCCATCGTCACCTCAGTGACTCCCAACGGATTCTCCGAGGGATCGACCACCGTCACAGTCAACGGCTCTCAATTCGTCTATGGCGCGCAGATCTACTGGCAGGGCATCGCCGTCCCCACCACCTTCGTCTCGAATACTGAGCTGGCGGCAGCCATTGCCGCACCCAATCCCGGGACCTACCCGTTGATGGTCGCCAATCCTAACCCCGGCTCGGCCAACTCCGCCGTCATCTCCGAGGTAGTCGCCCCGGGCAAGGTCGTCCTCACTTTGCAGACCAACGCCGGCACCAGCGTGCGCGTCACCAACAGCCTCAACATCGGCATCTCGGTCGCCGGCACCAACAACACCGGCGTCACCTGGGTGCTCAACGGAATCCCCGCTGGCAATGCGCAGATCGGCACCATCGTCTCCAACCCCGATGGCAGCGTCACCTACACCGCGCCTGCCGTCGTTCCCACCCCCAGCAACATTGTTCAACTCACCGCCACCAGCATCGACAATCCCGCCGTCTCCATCACCCAGAACATCGCCGTGATGAACCCCATCCCGATCCTGACGTCGGCCACTCCCATGAACTTCAACTCCGGCGCCAGCAGCGCGGTCCTAACCGGCAGCAACTTCATCAGCGGCGCGCAGGTGCTGGTGAATGGCGTTGCGGTGCCGACCACCTTCAACAGCGGCGGCCAGCTCACGGCAAACTTCAACGCCACCGTTCCCGGCAATCTCGATCTCCAGGTGCTTAATCCCAGCCCCGGCCCGGCTGCTTCCAGTGACCTCATCGCGCAGGTCAACGGAACTCCGCCGGTACTGTCGCCCACTCCGCAGGACGCCTCGCGCTTTCTCGACGAAGCCACCTTCGGCGCCACCGACGCCGACATTCACACCGTCACCCAGATTGGTTTCAATGCCTGGCTCAACCAGCAGTTCACCGCTCCTCAGACCTTGCATGAGCCGGTCGTCGAACAGTCGCTCATGCTCAACAATCCGTCCTGCAACGCCACCGATGTCACCTGCAACGCGGCCCTCTTCGTGCAGAACAGTTCGGACGAGAACTACGTGCAGCAGACCTTCTGGCAGCAGGCTATGACCGGCAGCGATCAGCTTCGCCAGCGCGTGGTCTATGCGCTCACCGAGCTGATGGTGATCGCCAGCACCAATCCCGCCGTCGCCAACATGCCGCGCGGAATGGCCAACTACTACGACGTCCTCGGCGCCGACGCCTTCGGCAACTTCCGCCAGCTGCTGCAGGATGTCACCCTCAATCCCATGATGGGCCAGTTCCTCTCCATGCAGGGCAACGAGGGGGCCAATCCGAACGTCGATCCCGACGAAAACTACGCCCGCGAAGTCATGCAGCTCTTCACCATCGGCCTCTATCAATTGAACCCGGACGGAACCCAGGTCCTCAACTCCTCGGGCCAGCCCATTCCGACTTACTCGAACAGCGATGTCATGGGTTTGGCGTCGGTCTTCACCGGCTTCAGTTGGAATGTGCCCGGAAATCAATCCGACACCGCCTGGTCGAACTGCTGCATGTATGTCGGTCCCGGCTTCGGCGAAGACCTGCTGCCGATGCAGAGCTATCCCAATCACCACTCCACCGCCCAGAAGACCTTCCTCGGTGTCACCATCCCCGCACAAGCGAATCCCGATCCTGCTGGCGACCTGAAGATTGCGCTGGACACGCTCTTCAACCACCCCAACCTCCCGCCGTTCTTCTCGAAGCAGTTGATCCAGCACTTGGTCACCAGCAATCCCAGTCCCGCCTACGTGTCTCGCGTCGCTGCCGTATTCCAGAACGACGGCACCGGCGTCCGCGGCAACATGCAGGCCGTCATCCAGGCCATCATGCTGGAGCCCGAAGCTCGCGACTCCGCTTCGGCCAGCAGTAATCCCCAGTACGGCAAGGTGCGCGAAGCCCTCATTCGCTACACCGAGTGGGCGCGCGCCTTCACCGCGCAATCGCGCAACGGCTCCTTCAACCTCGGCAGCACCGAAGATCCCATCTTCGGGCTGGGTGAGATGTCCTTGCGCTCGCCCACTGTCTTCAACTGGTTCGCCCCGGGCTACGTCCCGCCCGGCACCAGCATCTCGGCGGCCGGGCTGGTTGCGCCGGAGATGGAGATGACCGACGTCTCCACCGTGGTCGGCTACCTCAACTACATGCAGGGCGCCATTGGCAGCACCGCGCAGGCCGGCCCCGACGTCTTCTCCAGCTACTCCACTGAGCTCGGCCTCGCCGCCACGCCCGATCAGTTGATCGACCGCATCAATCTGCTGCTGATGGCGGGTGAGATGGACAGCACCCTGCAGGGCCAGATCCTCTCCGCCGTCAACGCCATTCCCATTCCCGCCAGCGGCCAGAGCGCCATCAACGCAGCCCTGCTCGCGCGCGTGGAGACAGCAATCTATCTCACCATGGCAGCGCCATCCTACACATCCCAGTTCTAACCGAGGGCCCGATGAACAAATACGAACAAACCCGGCGGCAGTTCCTTCGCACCGCATCGCTGGCATCGATGGCGGGCATCACCGCCAGCCCCTTCCTGCTCGAACTCAACTCCGTCGTCGCCATGGCCCAGCAAGCGAACCCCACGGATTACCGCGCGCTGGTCTGCGTCTTCCTCTCCGGCGGCAACGACGGTCACGGCGCCGTTATCGCAACCGACCCCACTTCCTTCAGCGCATTCACCGCCGCGCGCTCCGGCGCTCCCGGTCTCGCCTACAGCCAGAGCTCGCTGCTGCCGATCTCGCCCATCACCCCGCAGAGCGGCCGCACCTTCGCCCTCAATCCCAGCCTCAGCGGAGTGCAGAATCTCTTCAACGCCGGCCGCGCCGCCATCATCGCCAACACCGGCACTCTCATCGCGCCGACGACCAAAACACAGATCCAGGCCAACGCCGTTCCGCTGCCGGCCTCGCTCTACTCCCACTTCGACCAGACCGCGGCCTGGCAGGCCATCACCGCCGACGGAGGCAGCGCTGTCCACACCGGCTGGGGCGGCGCCATGGCCGACCTCATCGCCACCATGAACACCAACTCCGCCTTCACCTGCATCTCCACCGCGGGTATCGCGCTCTTCCTCTCCGGCCAGACGTCCTATCAGCTCAATGTCACCTCGGCCGGTCCGATTCCCATCTCCGGCCTGTCGCAGCCGCTCTTCGGACAACAAGCCGGAACCAATGCGCTCGCATCGATTCTCACTAACAGCGAAGCCAACCTCTTTGCCAAGGAGTATGAGGTCGTCGTCAATCGCTCCACCGCAGCCCAGGCTGCCCTCGCTACTTCCATGCTGCCCGCCGGAGTTGGCGGCGTGCCCAATCCGCCCCAGTATCTCGACCCCACCACCAACAAGCTCACCAACAATCCCTTCGCCAGCTCCATGCAGACCGTCGCCCGCATCATCGGTGGCCGCAACGGCCTCGGCGTCACCCGCCAGATCTTCTATGTCGTCCTCGGCGGCTTCGACACCCACGACAATCAGGCGCCCCAGATCGCAACCCTGCTTACGCAGCTGGGCGCAGGGCTCGAATACTTCGATTCCGTGATGACCGCGCAAGGCATGAGCGACCAGGTCACGACCTTCACCGCTTCCGACTTCGGCCGCACCCTCACCGCCAACAGCAATGGCACCGACCACGGCTGGGGAAGCCATCACTTCGTCATCGGCGGCGCCGTGCAGGGCGGAGATATGTACGGACAGTATCCCGTCATCGGATCGAACCAGGCCAACGATATGGGCGCCGGCCGGCTCATCCCCACCACCTCCGTCGAACAATATGCCGGAACCCTCGCCCGCTGGTTTGGCCTCTCCAACAGCCAGGTCCAGCAGGTATTTCCCAACTTCACCAACTTCGGCTCCAACCCTTATCTGGGCTTCATGGGCTGATGGCTGCACGCACCCCGCTCCACCCGAGGATTGCACCCGTGCACGACGCGATGAGCACAATGAAAAACTTCCTTCTCCCAGGCGCAACAGGCCGCGTCCGCAAGACCGCCGTGCTGGCCAATCTTATTGTGCTCGCCAGCTTCGCTGTCTTCGCCCCGGCCGTTCTCTACGGACAGGCCGAGCCCACGGCCACGCGCGCCGCCAACCTCCAACTCGGTGCCACCTTCGATCTCTCCAACTCCGACTACGCTCCCAATCGAATCCAGGGCTTCGGTCTATACAGCGGCTTCGACTTTCGCTATCACCTCGGACTCGTCACCGAGTTCCATCAAATTCAACGACTCCAGCACCTCGCTCAATATCTACGAGCGCACCTACGAAATTGGTCCGCGCTACGTCCTGCACTTCGGCCGCTTCGAGCCCTACGCGGCGGTATTCTATGGCCGCGGAGTCTTCAACTTCCCGTCGGTGGGTGGTGGACCCAACGGAAGGCTCGGAGCCAACCTCGCCTACAACCTCGAAGCCGCCGGCGGTGGAGTCGACTACCGCCTGAGGCGCTCCATCAACTTAAGGGTGGACTACGAATTCCAGAACTGGATGGGCTTCCCGCCGCATGGCCTGACGCCCACCGTTCTGGACTTCGGCGCCGCGTATCACTTTCACTAAACCAGAACCCTCCGGCCGCTCCTACCGCACCACCAGCACCCGCGTCGCGTAACCCTCCAGCGCAACCTGGACCGCTAGCCCACCGCTGGCCGGCAAAGCCTTCAGCGGCGTGATCTCGCCCGTCTGCGGGTTCCAAACCTCGATCCGCTTGCCACGACTCGCAATTGTAATCTCGCGGCTCGCAGTCTCCGGTCCTTCGTTGAACAGCAAATAGACATCGGCATCCAGCCAGCGCCGGCGCAGCACGCGCAACGCCGTATCCGGTCGATCCAGCGCCACGTCCCGCTCGGGGATCGCAGACAGAATCGCCGCCAGCATCCCCGGAGGAATCACCTGCGGCAGCGGTGGTTGCGCAGGTGGCGTGTCGGACGGCGTCGGCGTCACCGATAATTCACCCGGCACCAGCGTCGCCCACGAGAACTCTTCCGCTGTTGCCGCACGCGCATGCAGGATGGTCCGTCCCGCAATCAGCGACGGCGTCCGCCCCAGGAACAGCACCCTCCCGCCGCCCGCGGCAAAGCTGCGCAGCCGCTCCAGCGCCGTCTCCGACAGCAGTGACACGCTCGGCAAAATCACCGTCCGATAGCGATTACCACTCTTCGTCGCGAAACTGCCTTTGCCCGCTTCGAGGTCTCTCGCCAGCGCATCCTCGCTCACAATGTCGAAGTCGATCTGGTGTTCGGACAGCAGCCGCTCCGTCGACACGAACTGCGTATCCGCTGTGCGATCGTTCATCCACAGCGAGCTCGACGGAAGATACAGCGCCACCGTGGCCGTCGGCCGTCCCATCGCCATCAGGTAGCTCAGCCGTCCGATGTAGCGCATCAACGCAGGCAGCCCCGGGTCGACCATCAGCGTCGTTGTCGGACGTCCGCCCGGATTCGACGAAGGAAAGTACATCAGCTCCGCCAGGTTCACTCCGCGCGCAAACTGCTCATTCAGCACGTAGCGTGCGGCTTTCGCATCGGCTGGCGGATTGTAGGACGCAAAGCTCTCCGTAAACGCTCGCGGCTTTCCGTAAACATGTGCGACCGACGACGCCAGCCGTGGAAAGTCCGAGATGGTGTCCATCCAAATCTGGTGCCGCGTCGTATCGATCCCGGGGACCTCGACCGAGCGCATGTCGCGGAAGAAATCGCCCTCGCTGTGCGTCAGGTCCAGCTCCGCCTCTTCGTGGTTCAGGTGCACCTGGTACTCCAGATGGTTGGCCGCGCACCAGTCGGCCTGGACCTTGAAGAAGCTCTCGGCAAACATCAGGGAGAACACATCCCAGTAGTCTGCTCGCGCCCGTGTCTGCTCCGGCGTCATCGTCGTTCCGCGCGGCAGCAGGAACGTCGCCACGTAGGGCCGTATATCGTAGCCCTTCGTCTGCTCGAAGCGGCTGAAGAACGCCTGCGTCCACGGCAGGCCGGACACGCTATAGTCCGGCTCGTCCCCGCGAAATCCAAGGATGGTCTTGCCGAACTCATCGCCCACGTACTTCTTGTACTGCTCGTGCGTGAATGCGAGGAACTGCCGTGTCGCCTCCGGATTCAGATAGTCCTCCAGCGATTGCGACCGGTCCTTCGCCTGCACATTGTTAGTGTTCGGCCGCGGTTCGGTCGCCAGCTTCAGGTTCGTCTCCGAGCGGGTGGGCGAAGTCTCAAAGCGATGTTCAACGACCACCACTTGCCACTTCCCCGCAGGAGCGACCCAGTCGATCGAGCCGTCCCGCACCGGCACCGTCAGTGTCGATTGGTCGTCGCCGATCGCCGTCACCGCAACCGTATCCGCAGCGACCGCATGGTGCAGCGCCGCTCCACCCTCAACCGCAATCCGCTCCGCCACGCCCAGCGTCTGCATGCGCAGCTCCGGCTTCTCCCGCGTGAACAGCCCTCCCGCAAATCCGCTGGGGTAGCCGATGTCGTCCACAATCCACACCCGCATGCCGCGCTGCTTCGCCTCCGTCACCAGCATGCGGAAGAACTTGAAGTAGTCCTCCGACAGATACGCAAACGGCAGATTCACTCCCGCCTGCACTGTCACTGCGCGGAGGCCGAGCGCCTTCATCGTATCCAGATCGCGTTCCACCTCCGCCCGGTCGACCGCTCCGCTCATGTCGAAGTACGGCTGCGGCCCATACTCCGGTGGCGGAGTCTTCCACGTCGCCGCCACCTTGGCGGCCGTGGGCATCTGGATCGTCTGCCATGCTGCCACCCCAGCCGTCTGCGCCGCGGAGACACGCGGCCACAGCAACAGAAGCGACAGCACTGGCGTCGCGTGGGTCACTCTCCTCATGCGATTCGCACCATGGCCAGCGCCGTCATGTCCTCCGGCACGCGCTTTCTCCACGGAGTCATCCACTCCAGAGGCCGCTTCTCAAAGTCATGCGCCGCCTCCAGCACCGCGCGGCATACTGCGCTCGCCGCGCCATCCTTCGCGTTCTCCAGCGCGTGCTGCACCCGTCCCGCACCAAACGCATCCTTGCCGCGCCGGCTCATGGTTACTCCCTTGGTCACCACCAGCAGCTTCGCGCCCGGCTCGAACGCCTGCATCGAAGCCTCGTACGTCAGGTGCGTAGTCAGCCCCAGGGGCAGGGAAGCGTTCAGCAGCGGCCGTGCCCCATCCGAGTCGAGCAGCACCACCGTCTGTCCCCCGGCATTGATATACGCCAGTACGCCAAGCTGCACGTCGTAGCAGCCCACCATCGTCGGCGCGAAGCAAATTCCACCCCCGGCCGCGCCAATCAGCGCCAGGTTGACGGCCTGCACCAGCATCTCGGTGCCTTCCATCAGGTTCGCGTCGCCGGCGCCGAACAACTCAGCCGATCGTGCGCGGAAGACCTCCTGCATCGCCGCCGCAATCGGGTCGGCCGCCTGCCGGTCGCCCGCAATATCGCTCAGCAGAAACGCGACCCGCGGCCCCACTCGCACCGCATCGAAAAAATCTCCGCCGGTCCGGTCGGAGTAGTACTGCGCGTGCAGATCCAGCCCGTCCACCTGCCCCAGATCCGCTCGCCGGGGTCCTTGACCCGTTGCAGCCAATTCGTTGCCGGCACGAACCATAGGACGCTCCACCCCACGCTTTCCGAGATTGTAGCGCGCAGGCCCAACTCCTGGATTAACGATGAACGCGTCGGCGATTTCCCCTGCAGCTTTCTACCTGCGGGCGCCGCGCACCGCCGCGGCCAACTCCCGCAGCACATCGAGTGTCTCCGGCCAGCCGATGCACGCATCGGTCATGCTCTGCCCATACACCAGCGGCTTACCCGGGACCAGCTTCTGCGCCCCAGCCACCAGGTTGCTCTCAACCATCACGCCGATAATCCGCCGGTCGCCTGCCGTAATCTGCCCCGCGATGTCCCTCGCCACCACCGCCTGCCGCGTGTAGTCCTTGCTGCTGTTCGCGTGGGAGCAATCGATCATGATCCGCGCCGGCAGCCCCGCCTTCTCCAGTTGCCGGCTGGTCGCATCCACCGACGCCGCATCGTAATTGGTCGAGCTGCGGCCGCCGCGCAGAATAATGTGGCACTCCGGATTGCCGGTCGTTGCAAAGATCGCCGTCTGCCCGTTCTTCGTCCCGCCCAGGAACGTATGTTCGCCGCTCGCCGAAAGAATCGCATCGATCGCAATCTGTACGTTGCCCGAAGTCCCGTTCTTGAACCCCACCGGGCACGATAACCCGCTCACCAGTTGCCGGTGCACCTGGCTCTCCGTCGTGCGCGCCCCAATCGCGCCCCACGTCACCAGGTCGACAAAGTACTGCGGCGAAATGATGTCCAGAAATTCCGTCCCCGCGGGCACGCCCATCTCCGCCAGGTCCAGCAGCAGGTGCCGCGCCAGCCGCAACCCATCGTTGATCTTGTACGACTGGTCCAGATGCGGATCGTTGATCAGGCCCTTCCAGCCGACCGTCGTGCGCGGCTTCTCGAAGTACACCCGCATCACAATGCATAAGCTGTCCGCCAGTTCCGCGATTACCGGTTTCAGCATCGCGGCATACTCGCGCGCAGCCTGCGGATCGTGGATCGAACACGGCCCTACCACCACCAGCAACCGCGGATCGCGCCCCGCCAGGATCTCGCTAACCTGGTTGCGTGCATTGAAAACGGTGGCCGCTGCCGTCTCTGAGATCGGCAGCTCTTCTTCCAGAAAGACCGGCGGCAGAACCACCTTGGTCCACTTAATACGGAGATCATCTGTGCGGCGTTGGATAGGCATGCTTTCGGAAGGGAACCGTCCGGGCCGGCGGTCATTCCAGCAAAAACCCGCCTAAACCCCGTCTTTCCAGTGTATCAGGCATCGGACTGCCGCAACCCTACCGCAGCATCGCCACCACCGCATCGCGCGCCGGCACGCTCATCGTCAACTGCCGCCCGCTCAGCGCAATGGCCGAGCCGCCCCACACGTCTTCCGCTGAACTAAACTCGCCCGCCGCCAGCGTCACCGTCACTTTCTTCTCCGCTCGCGTCGGGTTCGTCACCCACACATGTGTCCCGCCCTCGCCCGCATGCAATCGCGCCTGCACCGTCGCGTCGTCGACCGCAATCTGCTGCGTCACGCCCGCCATCTTTAGAAATCCCGCAAACAGCTCCTTCGTCGCCGGGCCGTGGTGCAGGTAGTATCCCGCGCCCGGAAACGTACCCATCAGCAGCGTTAGCCCCTGCCCAAACGTGTTCTCCACCGCGGCCGTATTCCCATTCGAATACTGCCCCGCAGCCTTGCCGCCCGCCACGTCGTAATCCTGCCGGAAGTATCGTCCATAAACCTTCTTCCCCTGCACCTCGAACATCAGTTGCTCCGACAGGTCCGGGTCGAACTCCACATATTTCTCCCGCGCACCAAACAACTCGTCCAGCCCAAAATTCGGCTGCACTGTGCCCACGTGCCCGCGGTCGCCGAAGTACGCCGGCAGCCCCTCGCAGATCAATGTGCCTCCCTTGCGCACATATTCCTTCAGCCGGTCCGCGGTCTCGCGCTTTAGCATCACCGGATACGCCAGATACACCAGCTTGTACTCGTCGATATTCTCCAGCGCGACAAAATCCGCCAGAATGTTCTGATCGAAGAACGCCTGGTACGCTCCGCGAATCGACTGCGCGTAGTACTCGGTCCCACCCTGCTGCACGTAATTGAACAACTCCGACTCCGGCACGAACACCAGCCCCACATCGCCCTTCACCGGGTGCGACTTCCACACCTCCGCATGCGCGTTCGCCCATTTCGCCACCTCGCCTGCCATCTCCGCGCGCGGCGTCACCGAGCCATCCATCGCAAACGGTCCAAACGCCCCAAACAGCGGCCCATCCAGCAGCGGCCTCCAGCGGGGATACAGAATCCCTCGCGCCCCACTCGCGCACGAGATCAAATTCCAGATCCTCACATCCTCCGCGTCCGGCTGCCGCCCATCTTCCCGCGGCCGCCCGATCACCTGCGGCTGCATCCACAGCGGTCCGCCTTCGGCCTCCGCATGCCAGAAGGGTTTGCCCCGAGCCCCCGCACGCGCCAGGTCCATCGCCTGGAACTGCAGCCACGGCGCGTTTCCGTGCCGCGACGCCACCCACGTCAGCCCCCACACGTCCATCATCGCCGCCGACCGCCACTCATTGTGCGCACTCGTCGGCAGCGACTCCAGCGTTCCCGCTACCCCGTGCGCGCAGATCAAGTGGTGTGGATCGAGCCTGCGAAACAGATCGACGCGCCACTTCAGCAGCCGGAAGGCATCGTCGATCCGAAATTGTAACCAGTCCAGTCCCTCCGCATATCCATCTAGACTCTCCGGCGGCTCCACATCCTCCCACGTCGCGTAGCTGTACCGTCCCCACGCCTTGCCTGCCGCCTCCAGCGATCCATATCGCGCCTGCATCCACTCGCGTAGTTTCTTCTTGGTCCCTTCGCAGTAGCAGTTCATCTTGCGCGCGCCGCCACCGTTCATCGAGTTCTCATTCCACAGGTCGTACCCCAGCAGCGCCGTATGGCCCCGGTAGCGCTCGATCAGCGCCGTCAGAAATCGCTCTGCCGCGGCCTGCGCCTCGGGGTTGTCCAGGCACAGTCCCGGAAATCCTCCCACAGCCGTGCTCTCGCCAATCGTACTGTTCGCAAACGATCCATCGCTCCCCTTGTATCGCGCGCTCGCGTACTTGCGAAACGCCCACTCCGGCGCACACGTCGTGAACTCCGCAATGATCACCTTCAGCCCATTCGCCGCCGCCAGGTCCATCATCTTGTCGTAGTCGGCCCAGTCGAACCTCCCCGGCGCCACTTCGATCGCGCTCCACAAAAACCAGTGGCGAAACGTATTCATCCCCACCCGCGCCGCCGTCGCGTGGTCGCGCGCCCAATCCGTAGCCGGCGGGTTGGACTTTCGGAAATACACCGCACCGTACGGAAACACCGATCCCATCGCGACGCCCTTCCCCGCCGGCTCCTGCGCCAGAGCCTCCGCACTGCCCATCATCGGCAATCCCGCCACGTTTCCCACCGCGGCCGACGCGCTGACCAGCGCTGCCGTCCGCACAAAGTCCCGCCTCGTAATCTCCAGTTCTTCCTTCATTGCCTCCTCAAGTTCTCACGGAAGATTGGACGTCATCCACTCGACGGCATCATTCAGCGTGTTATTCGGCAAGCGGTTGTAGTCCCACGGCTCCCGCATCCCCAGTTTATTCTGCGCCCATACAGCGAGTAGACCTGCCGCGCCTGCCTCATTGCGCTCTCCACATCCTCGGGCGTCGCGTCGCGGTCCAGCAGCGGCTCACCACCAGCACCGGCCGCGGCGCAATCATCGCCAGCAGGTCCTGGTAGTCATACGGAATCTGCGACTCATGCCCCACAAAGAATCCCAGCGTCGGAATCAAGCCGCGCTCCATGCTGTACCGCGCCACGCCGCCGTCGCCGCGGTCTGCTGTGTCCGTCCGCATCGGCGTAAACCCGGCAATCGATACGATCCCCTTCACCCGCGCATCCAGCGCCGCCTCGTAGATCGCCACCGTCCCGCCCAGCGAATAGCCGAACAGATAAATCCGCTCGGGATCGACCAGCTCATCCTTCGTCAGCGCGTCCACCGCCGAGCGCGCATCCTCCACTAGCCGCCCCATGTGCGACCACTTCGGATAGCGGTCGTAAAACTCGCCCGTCTCCGCCAGCCGGCTGCCGAACCCGCTCTGGTCATACGCCAGCACCGCATAGCCCGCATGCACCAGCGCCAGAATCGGATGCAGGTCCGAGTGGTACACCCACATGTAACCTAATGGGTAGCTATATCCGTGCAGCCAGATTACCGTCGGCAGCTTCTTGCCCGCCGGTGTGTCCTTCGGGTAATACAAATCGCCCGCCAGCCCGGCGAACATCACATGCCGCGATGCGGCCTCGCTCTTCTCCGGCTCCAGCCAGCCAAACGAGGTTCCTCCGTTGCCAATCACCCACGCCGGAAGATTCGGCGTCACCTGCCCCGCACTCGGCGGCATCCCGCCAACGCCCACGTAGCTCAGCGGCACATTCGGCCCAAACGGCCCAACCGTCGGAGCGGCCGTCGCAGCGCCGGTCGCCCCCGGCCGCCGCGCAGCCAGTCCGGGAAACAGCCGCATTGCGCTGTCGCTCGCCGTCAGCATCGGTGGCTCCGTCCCCAGCATCGCCAGCACCGACTTGCGCAGCTCCGCCTTCCGGCTCTCCCAATCCGCAGCCGACTGAATCACCCCGCCCTGCGCCGACTTCATCAGGTCGTCGCCCTCGTGCTTGGGATACTGCTTCAGATCAAGCGTCGCCTTGGTGCTCGTGCGCCACGCGTCCCAGTCCCACTGGAAGATCAGGTTGTTCGTCCACTTCTTCGCCGAGCGGCCAAACTGCTGGTCCAGCCAGTCCAGGTCCGCCTCTTCGTCGTTCGCGCCGTGGAATCCCGGCAGCCGCAGCGTGCTGATGCGGTCGGGCATGCCCAGCAGCTTGTACACCTTCAGCGCCGAGTAGTACGTCTGCTCGTTCCCCCACGTGTTCGATACCTGGTCGTTGTTGCCCCACTCCATCAGGATGGACCGCGGCGCAATCATTGCCGCCAGCAAATTCCCATCGACCGGCAGCCGGTCCTCGCGCCCCGCGAAGAAGCGCAGTTGCGGCGCAAACCACGTCGGGAACGACCGCGTCGTGCTTTCGATCCCTTCGCCAAATCCGCGCTCGCCCGACGCGCGCCACGGCAGCACGCCGCCCACGCCGGTGCTGCCCGCAATCACCGCTGCAATGCGAGTGTCCATTGCCGCCGCAATTGCCACCATCTTGCCGTCGCGCGAGTAGCCGAAGATGCCGATGTGTTTCATGTCCACCTGCGGCAGCGTGGCCAGATAGTCAATCACCAGGATCGCCGCCCACGCGCGCCGCGGCAACAGCGCAAAGTCGTAGTCGGGATACAGCGCTGCCAGCGGCGCCGCATCGTCCATCGCATCGTTCCCCGCGTACCCTGCGGATATGTAACCGCGGCGGATCAGCGAAGCCGACCACCCCTGCAGACTGGTATTGATCATCACCGGAAACGGCCCAGCCCCATCAGGGATGTACACACGAACCCGCATGCTGCCCTTGTCGCCCGGCCCAAACTCCAGCCTTAGATTCCGCACCGTGTAGCCGTCTTCGTGCCGCTCATCCAGCACCACCGTGTGGTCGATCGTCGGTTTCGGCGGGAACGTTCCCCACACATATTTCTGCAGCAGCGTCGAAATCTCCTCCCGCCGCGCCGGCCACTGCGCCGCGGTCGCCACCTTCTTCCCATTCAAAAACGTCAGCGGATCGGGCAGGCTGTTCTGCCGCGGCAGCGAGTTGAAGTCCGGCGGCAGCGCATTCGTCTTCTTCAGCCACTCGTCAAACGGAGGATCAGGCGGCAATATGCGCAGCAGCTTTTCCCGGTACTCCGCGCGGTCCGGATCCGACATCGGAGCCTGCATCTGCGTCTGCGCGCACGTCCCCAGCAACATCACCGACAGCGCAGCCCACATCAGGGCACGATCTTCAGTGTCATCTTGCTTTCCGTCCTTTCCGCCAGCCAAACGCGGCTCTAACGCCCGGAGAGTTCTTCCAGCTTCGCATTGTGACGGAGTTCAATGAAGCTATGCTTGCCGGTCCGTTGCGGCGCAAGTATGATTCAGCCGCACGACCAGTGTCAATCCGCGCCCGCACACCCGAATCAGTTCTGCGCTTTGTCCGCCTCGAGCAGCGCATTCACTCGCGCCATTACCTGGAACGCGTCGGCCACGTACACCACATCCGCCTTGCCTCGCGTCCACCCGCAGTTCGCATCCAGGCTGATCGCGCGCCGTTCGCCGAT
>CAWBFL010000057.1:0-39505 GCA_963787905.1 uncultured Acidobacteriaceae bacterium
GTGCTGGAAGCCGGCGTTCTTGAGGATGAGCGCGGCTTTCTGGCTGCGCGCGCCGGAGCGGCAGTGGATGACGATCTCGCGGTCCTTCTGACCGGCGAGCTCGCCGATGCGCTTCTCGAGTTGGCCGACGGGGATGAAGGGTGCGCCGAGGTTGGCGATGGGAATTTCGTGGGGCTCGCGGACGTCGAGCAGGAAGAAGTCTTCTTTCGCATCGATCTTCTTCTTCAGTTGCTCCACGGTGATCTGCGGAATGCCATCGACGATGGGAGCTTCGGCAACGGCCTTGTCGTGCGCGACTTCGAGGGGGCCGGTGGAGGTGGGCTTCTCGATGCCGCAGAACTGGTCGTAGTCGATGAGTTCCTTGATCTCGTGGGTGCCGCACGCGGGGCAGTCGGGATTCTTGCGCAGCTTCAGGGTGCGGAAGTTCATGCTGAGGGCGTCGACCAGCAGCAGGCGGCCGGCGAGTGAGTCGCCGATGCCAAGGATCAGCTTGATGACTTCGGTGGCCTGGATGACGCCGACGAGGCCGGGGAGAATGCCGAGCACGCCACCCTCCGCGCAGGAAGGGACGAGGCCGGGAGGCGGCGGTTCGGGATAGAGGCAGCGGTAGCAGGGGCCGGCTTCGGTGGCGAAGACGGTGGCCTGGCCTTCGAAGCGGAAGATGGAGCCGTAGGCGTTGGGCTTGCCGGTAAGCACGCAGGCGTCGTTGACCAGGTAACGGGTCTGGAAGTTGTCGGTGCCGTCGGCGATGACGTCGTAATCCTTGAAGATTTCGAGCGCGTTGGCGCTGGTGAGCATGGTGTTGTGCTTGACGACGTTCATGAAAGGGTTGAGGCCCTTGAGCATGATCTCGGCGGAGTCGACCTTGAGCTTGCCGACGGTGGCGGTGGAGTGGATGATCTGGCGCTGCAAGTTGGAGGCGTCGACGGTGTCGAAGTCGACGAGGCCGAGGGTACCGATGCCGGCGGCGGCGAGGTAGAGCGCGAGCGGCGCTCCCAGGCCGCCGGTGCCGACGCAGAGGACCTTGGCGGCCTTGAGCTTCTGCTGGCCCTCCATGCCGACTTCCGGCAGGATGAGGTGGCGCGAGTAGCGGGAGATCTCTTCGTTGGAAAGCTTGGGGAGTGCGATTTCGGGTAGGGTTGCGGTTGCCATTGCGTTGTCCTTCGCCCGGCTCGCGGGCATGAATTCCAATTTAGGTTACAAACTAATCCTGCTGTTCAGGAATTGTCACAAATCAGGCGGAGCTCCAAGGAACAACTACTGAGATTCTGCGCGTCGCGCAGAATGACGCCTAGTGGGAGGGCAGCGGTGTGAGGGAACAACAACCGCCGGCGATGGAGGGGATGATGGTGAGTTCGTCGCTTTCGCCGGTGGCGGTGGCTTCCTTTGAGGGGAGGTAGCGGATGTCGTCGTCGTTGAGGTAGATGTTGACGAACGAGCGGAGTTTGCCGTCGGCGGTGTAGAGGTTCTGACGCAGATCGGGATACGCGCCAACTAACTGTTCGAGTGCTTCGCCAACCGTTGCTCCGGGGACGCTGACGGTCGGCTGTCCGCCGGTGTAGGCGCGTAACGGCGTAGGGATGTGAATCTTCATGCCTGCCCTCTCTCTTTCTGTTGCTGCATTTCATCCTGCTGCAATTCGATCTCAATCGGCTCGTCGAGGAACTGTTTGTCTTCCTCGCCGGTGCCGGAGAGGAAGAAAGAATTGGTGATGGCCGCCTTGCCGCCGGCGATGTCCGTAATGATGTAGCTACAGCCAACCCAGTGCGCCTCGGCGAAGTCAGTCTGCGACCACTGAGCGGGGTGATCGGGGTGGGAATGGTAGAAGCCGACGATGTCGAGGCCGAGGGAGCGGGCCTGGCGCTGGATTTTGATGAGTTCCTCGGGCGCGATGTTGTAGCGGTCGTGGGCGCGGTCGGTGCGGGTATTGCCGGCGCGGACGATCTGGTGGACATGATTGCCGCCGGGCATAGAGCGGCCGAGCAGAGCGCCGCAGCACTCGTGCGGGTAGGTTTCCTCGCCGTGGGCGCGCAGGGCTTCGTAGTCGGAATGACTGAGTTTCAGCATCAGCCCTCCCGCCAGAAGCGTTCGGTGAGATATTTGTCGGCCGAGTCGGAAAGGATGGTGACAATGACCGCTTCGCGGCCGGCCTTGGCTTCCTGCTCGGCGATCTGGAGCGAGGTGGCAACGGCGCCGGCTGCGGAGACACCGACCAGCAGGCCATCCTTGCGACCGAGCTCGCGGGCCATGTCGTAGGCGCGCTCGGTCTCCATGAAGATGTTGCTGTCGGCGAGGGCGGGGTCGTAGATAGGAGGGACGATGGCGGTGGCCATGTGCTTGAGGCCCTCGAAGCCGTTGAAGGGCGAGTCGGGCTGCATGGAGATGCACTTGATTTTGGGGTTGAGCTCTTTGAGGCGGCGGGTGGTGCCCATGAAGGTGCCGCTGGTGCCGAGGCCGGCGACGAAGTGGGTGACCTGGCCCTCGGTCTGCTTCCAGATTTCGTTGGCGGTGGTGCGGTAGTGAGCCTTCCAGTTCTGCTCGTTGCCATACTGGTCGGCGTAAACGTAGCGGTCAGGATTGGCGGCGGCGAGGGCGCGGGCCTTACGGATGGCGCCATCGGAGCCGTCGGCGGGATCGGTCCAGATGACGTGCGCGCCGTAGGCGGCGAGGATGTTTTTGCGCTCCTCAGAGACGTTGGAGGGGACACAGAGCGTGACCGCAAAGCCGAGCGCGGCGCCAAGCATGGCATAAGCGATGCCGGTATTGCCGCTGGTGGCGTCGAGCAGGGCGCGGCCCTTGGGGTCGTGGAACTTGAGCAGCCCGCGCTTTTCCGCGTCAAGGACGATGGAGGCGGCGGCGCGGTCCTTGATGGAGCCGCCGGGGTTGACCCACTCGGCCTTGCCCAGGATTTGGACGCCGGGGAGATGCGCCGTAAGCCGCTCGAGCCTGAGCATCGGGGTATTGCCGATGCGCTGGAGCAGGGTCACACCAAGCGGCTGGGTCCCAAGAGACTGTGTCCCAAGCGACGGGGTCGTGGCAATCATCTAAAAGTTCCCTTCGTGCGAGTGCTGCGCGTTCATCCGTGGGCGCAGGGAGTTAGCCCCATTTGCTTCGCCCGCGCGGTGCGCCTTCCTTGCGATGCCGATTGAAGGCTGCCAGCGGATGTGCGACAGTTAATTCAGTCTAACCCGATCTAAACTTATGGCAAAGAAGACACCGCCCCGAAACTTTACCGACGCGCTGGCTACCCTCGCCGGACAACAATTTGATGTATCCGCGGCCAAGGACGGTTCAGCCAACGGGGGTAAGGCGTTTCAGGTGCGGAAATACGGGGTGGCAGCGGAGATTGCAGCGGCTCCGGATGGGACGACGATGGTGCTGGCGCGGCCGGGATGGTTGCTGGCGGGTGAGATTGCGCGGCTGGTGGACAAGGGATATCAGAAGTTCCTGAAGACGCCGAAGATGGAGATTCCGGCGACGGCGGACCACCTGCGGGCGATCCATGAGTTCAGCGAGGAACTGAAGGAAGCGGCGGGGGCGACGAGTTTGTATAACGAGGCGCTGGGGACGACGAGCGACCGCTATTTGTACGACCGGGTGAAGGGGCGGGAGTAGCACTTCGTACCGTTCTCGACGCGCTGCGCGCGTATCATCGTGGGCAGGAGGATGTATGCCACGGAGCCAGATTAGCCTAACGATTACCGATGAAGCTGCAATCGAGTTCGTTCGCGGCAAGGTGCGCAGTGGCGAGTACGCCTCCGAGAGCGATGTTATCCGCGAGGGGTTGAAGGCGCTCAAGGAAGAGTCCGAGGAGCGGGAACGCTGGGAGCGCGAGGTCTTGCTTCCGGCCCACGACCGGCTGATGGCAGACCCCTCGTCGGCAATTCCAATCGAGCAGGTGGAACGAAACCTCGAAGCGCGGCGGCGGCGGCGATTGAAAGCAAGCTGATGCCCTATGAGGTTGCCTTCTCCGCAGAGGCTGAATTGCAACTGCAAGAGCTTGAGGCGTATCTCGCAGAGCGCTTCTACCCAGCAAATGCCGAGCGATACATCGAGCGGCTGACCGATGCCTGCCGCGCATTGGCGCTCGCGCCGTTTCAGGGAACCATGCGCGACGATCTTGCTCCCGGCATCCGCACGACCGGATTCGAGCGCCGGGTCACAATCTATTTCAAGGTGGTAGAGAAGCGGATACTGATCCTCGGAATATTTTACGGGGGGCGGAAGTTTACGTTAGATCTTTGATAGACGAGGGCGACCCGCCTGTACAACGAATCGCTCCGGACCACCGGCGACCGCTGTGTCTACGACCGGATGAAGGGGCGGGAGTAGCGGGTCAGCGAAGTTTGACGCGTGGCGGGGTCATTTGCCGCGTTCGCGCTGGAGTTCGCGGTAGGCTTCGCTTTTGCCGATGTTGCGGGCGCGGGCGACTTGCTTGAGGGCGTCTTTTTCATCGAGGCCCTGAGATTTCATGAGTTCGCGGACTTCGGCGGCGATGCTGATGGGCTTGGCGTCTGTGATGGTTTGGGGGGCGGGTGCGAACAGCAGGACGAATTCGCCGCGGACAGTGGCGCGGGCGGCGAGGGTCTGGCGCACCTCGGAGACAGGTCCGCGGAGGAATTCTTCGTGGATTTTGGTGAGTTCGCGGGCGACGACGACGTGCTGCGCTGCGCCGAAGATGGCCTCGACGTCGGCGAGGGTGGCGAGTATGCGGTGGGGCGCTTCGTAGAAGATTTGGAGTCGATGTGGCGTCATTCCCGTGTCCCAAGAGCGGGACATGGGGCACCCGATTCTTTAAGGACTCGAGGGCGGTGCGGCGCTGGCCTTCCTTGGCCGGGAGGAAGCCGTGGAAGGTGAAGGATTCGGGCGCTTCCCCAGTTCCAGCCAGGCCGCTGGCGATGAGGGCGCTGATGGCGGCGTTGGCGCCGGGGATGGGAAAGACGGGGACGCCGGCGGCGATGGCGGCTGCGGCGATCTGGCCGCCGGGGTCGGCGATGCCGGGCGTGCCGGCGTCCGAGACGACGGCGATGCGCGCGCCGGCCTTGAGCGCGGCGGCGAGCTCCATGGCGCGGCCAGCCTCGTTGTGCATGTGGTAGCTGACGGTGGGGGTGCGGATGTCGAAGTGATTGAGGAGCTTCTGGGTCTGGCGCGTGTCCTCGCACGCGATTTTGTCGACCGAACGCAGGACGCGGAGGGCGCGCAGGGTGATGTCCTCGAGGTTGCCGATGGGCGTGGCGACGAGATAGAGGCCGGGGGCGAGCGGGGATTTGCCGTTTGGCAATTCGGTTGGGTCTGGAGCGTCGAGCTTCATGAGTACGCCTTGCATCTCTGTTGATCGCCACAAAGAGGAAATGCCCGGGGCTAAAGAGGGTGCTGAAAAAGGCGCCCCAGAGTAGTCCGAGGCCGCAAACAGTGACCTCAGCGGCTCAAGCCGCGATGATTCTGCGGCTTTTACGGCACGGATAAATCCGTGCCCTTAAGCAAAACGGAGTTTTTCAGCATCCACTCAAGCCCCCCCTCTATTGGGCTGTTTACCGCAGGCTAAAGCCCGCTGCTAATCCGAAAGGCGTTTCCTAAGACTCTTCGACGCGCTTCATGCGGCGGCTTTGATTGAGCAGGCCCATGGACTGCGAGAGGTTCTGCGGGGTAACGATGCCAACGATGCGTTCGCCTTCCATGACGGGGACAAGCTGCGCGCCCTCTTCGCCCATGATGCGGCGGAGGGTTTTGACCAGAGAGTCGTCGGGCAGCGCGGTCTGAAAGCTGCGGGTCATGACGCCCTGAACGTAGCTATTGCCGTTGGCGGCGAGCGCCTCGAGGATGTTCTGGCGAGAGACGGCGCCGACCAGGCTGCCGCCGCGCACGACGGGGAAGACATCCTGCAGGGTGTGCACGGCGCGCTGGAGGGCGTCCTCGAGTGTGTCCGAGGCAGAGAGGGTGCTGAACTGGGTGAGCATGACGTCGCGCATGCGGACGGAGTCGACGTCGCTTTGGACGAGCAGGCCCTGGTTCTCCATGTGCGCGCCGATGAGGACGAATGCGCCCAGCATGACCAGCCAGACGTTGCTGAGCAGAAGCCCAGCGATGACCAGGGCGATGGCGATCCACTGGCCGAGGCCACCGCCGAGGCCGAAGCCGAGACCCGCGCCGAGCCGGGCGCCCGTGGTTGCGGGCTTGCGACGTTCTTTGCCGCCCGGCGCACCGCTGGCAGCGCCGACGCGAAAGACGCGTCCACCGTCGAGGGGAAGCGCGGGCAGCAGGTTGACGGCGCCGAGCAGCAGGTTGAGCCAGACCATGGAGCGAAGCAGATATGACGGCGTGATCCAGGGCCGCACGATGAGGTTGATGCCGGGCGCCGAAGCAATCACAATGGCGGCCAGCAGCAGGCCGAAGCTGAAGCTGGTAATGGGACCAACGACGGCCATGCGCCGTTCCATCTGCGGATCGGCGGCACGCTCGGTGGCTTCGATGGTGGCGTAGGTCATGAGGCCGCCGGTGGGCAGTAGCAGGATTCCGCGAAGATCCAGGCCGTACCACGCGGCCGCCAAGGCGCGCGCGAGTTCGCGCACGGCCACTGCGAGCAGAAGCAGGAACCATAAAGCCAAAACGCGGCCGGTGCTCGCGCCCGCGACCGAGCCTGCGGCGATGGCGACGGCGAGCAGGAGCAGGAAGAACGCATGGATGCGAACTTCTACTCCGAAAAAGCGGCCCAGGGGGAAACTCCATCCGCGCATCGCTCCATTGTATGCGCAGACGATGAATGCAATGGCAATGCAGTCCTGCCGGACGGCCACTTCGTGGCGCGTATCCTCCTTCGGGGGTCCTCTCGATGGTCGGTTTGCGACCAATGGGAGCGCCATCGCGAAGCCCAACGCCCGTCACGAAGTGCCGCTGCCTGCGTAGGACGCTCGTCCGGCAGGACCAATCCTTCATAATCATCGAATGCGTGTGATTGCGGGAACGTATCGGTCGCGGCTGCTGGTGGCCCCGAAGGGATTGGGGACGCGGCCCACCAGCGACCGATTGAGAGAGACGCTGTTCAACATCCTGGGGGCGCGGGTGGAGGGATGCCGGTTTGCGGACTTGTACGCGGGCACGGGAGCAGTGGGGATCGAGGCAATCAGCCGGGGCGCGGCGCAGGTGTGGTTTGCGGAAAAGGCAGAGGCGGCGCTGGCGGCGACCCGGACGAACCTGAAGACGCTGAAGATTGCGCAGGGGTTCGCGGTGGAGGAGCGGGGTACGGGGGCGCTGCTGGAGCGGCTGGCGAAGGCGGCGGAGAAGACGCGGCGCGGTGCTGGATGTGGTGTATCTCGACCCGCCGTGGGAGGCAGAGGCAGAGTACGAGAAGACGCTGCAGCTGCTGGGCAGCGCGCGGGGCGGGCTATGCTGGCTCCCGGGGCGCTGGTGGTTGCGGAGCACAGCAGCAAGACGCCGCTGGCGGAACGGTATGGGGAGTTGGTGCAGACGCGGACGCGGAAGCAGGGAGATGCGGCGCTAAGGTTTTACACTGATTTGCCGCGGAATGAGTGCGGCCAGAAGCCGCCGCCGGTGTGCGCCCGGTGCGGAGGTCGATGGCGAAGGCGACTTCCTGATCGGTGATGGCGTTCCAGCCGAAGCCGTGGAGGGTCGGAGCGCCGTTGGTGTCGGCTTGGACGCCGGCGATGCGGATGCCTTCCCAACTGAGGCGGGCGGTTTGCCAGGCGAGGCCTTCCCTGCCCCACGCGACGATGGAGTGGAAGCCGACGAAGACGAGCAGACTGTGCTCGGGGAGTGGGAGGACTTCGGCGACGGGCTGGAGCGGGAGGTGGGTGGAACGCTCGGGTGCGGCGGTATCGATGAGATAGGCGTAGCCGCCGGCGACGGCGCAGAGCTCGCGGGGATTGGGGCAGGTGAAGATGCCGGTGGGCATGGCGGGACTGGTGAAGCCTAGCGCGCAGGTGGCGAGGAAATCTCCTCGCTGGTGGGATGGACCAGCACGAGCAGAGCGCCGCGGGCCAGCGCGTCTTCTTCGCCGGCGACCTGGCGGGGGTAGGTGAACTGGCGGGCGGGGGCGATGAGGGGCGGCTGGGTGAGGATCTCGGCGCGCCAGTCGTGGGGAAAACTCAACAGATCGTCGTACTGCGGCATCAGCGCACCGGAGAGGGAGCCAGGGCCGGCGGCAGACCGTCCAGCGCCTGGGCGATGTCGGCGAGCAGGTCGTCGATATGTTCGAGGCCGGCGGAGAGGCGGATGAAGCCTTCGGGGACGGCGTCTCCACCCCAGCGGGCGCGGCGCTCGGCGCAGGTGCAGGT
This sequence comes from uncultured Acidobacteriaceae bacterium, assembly GCA_963787905.1. Classification (GTDB taxonomy): domain Bacteria; phylum Acidobacteriota; class Terriglobia; order Terriglobales; family Acidobacteriaceae; genus Edaphobacter. Next base: position 8,292 of record CAWBFL010000057.1, read on the forward strand.
GCCGCCAAAGCTGGTGGCCTCGGTGATGAGCCGGGTTTTGGCGAAGAAGGCTTCGGCAGCAGCCTGGCTGGCGAGTTCGAAGCTGAGCACGGCGCCGAAGTACTGCATCTGGCGCGCGGCGATAGCGTGGCCGGGGTGGGTGGGCAGGACCGGGATAGAGGACGCCGGAGACTTCGGGGCGGGTGGTGAGGAACTCGGCGATGCGCTGGGCGTTGGAGGAGCTGCGTTCGAGGCGCAGGGGGAGGGTCGCGATGGAACGCAGGGCCAGCCACGCCTCCATGGGGCCGAGGACGCCGCCGACGAGGGTGCGCCACTCCTCGATTTTCTGCAGGAGCTCGCGGTCGCGCGCGGCGACGTGGCCGAGCAGGATGTCGCTGTGGCCGGTCATGGATTTGGTGTCGGAGGCGACGGAGAAGTCCGCACCGAGCGCGAGCGCACGCTGGCCGAGGGGGGTCGCGGTGGTGTTGTCGACGGCGACGAGGGCTCCGGCGCGATGGGCGCGCTCGCAGAGCGCGGCGATGTCGGCGATCTCCATGGTGGGGTTGGAGGGCGTTTCGATCCAGAGCAGGCGCGCGCCTTCGAGGTGCTCGCCCTGGGCATCGTTGGCGGTGGGCGCGTAGCGCACGACGATGCCCAACTGCTGGAAGTAGGCCTGCATGAGCTGGCGGGCGGCGAAGTAAGCGTTAGCGGGGAGCACGGCGATATCGCCCGGACGCAGGAAGGCGCCGAAGATGGCGGAACAGGCAGCCATGCCGGAGGCAAAGACCAGCGCGCTGGCACGATAGCTGGCGCCGGCCTCGGGGTGACCAGGGGCGAACTGGCCGGACTCCATCTGGCCGATGGCGCGCTCGAGCGCGGTCCAGGTGGGGTTGTGGGAGCGGGCGTAGCTGTAGGGCGCGGCGCCGGGGTCTCCGGGAGTATGGTAGGGCGCGGCAAAGACCGGACTGGGGTGCAGGGGTTCGCCGGCGACGGCGCGGGTCAGCGTGGAACGAATGATTTTGGTGGAGTCATGCATAGGTGGTCGCTTAATCCTAATGCCTGCGGGCGGAAGAGTCGTGAGGCTCCTGCTTTCCGGTGAAATGCTGCCAGCCGCCGGGCGGCAAAGGATGTCGGCGGCCGGCGGGATCGATCAGCGAGATGGCGGTGCCCGGCCGGACGGTCCCAATGCGGGTGATGGGCACGCCAGCCAGGCTGCGCGGCATGCGAACGGTCGTCGGGGCAGCAAAGAGAAGCTCGTAATCTTCGCCGCCGTTGAGGGCGAGCGAGAGAGCGCGGCCGGGCGCGGCCTGGGCCAGTGGATGGATGGGCAGCGCGGCGGAGGAGATTTCGGCGCCGACACGGGACTCGCGGCAGAGATGGGCGAGGTCGGTGGACAGGCCGTCGCTGAGGTCGATGGCAGCGGTGGCGAGGCCGCGGCGGACCAGGGCCAGGCCAACCGCGAGGCGGGGCTGGGGAAAGAGTTGGGGATGGGCGGCGTGGTTCGAAGCGGGCACGCGCGGGAGGCGGGAGTGCGGGCGCTGCTCGAGTGCGGCGAGTTCGGCGGCCGCTCCGCCCAGGGCGCCGGTGACGTAGAGCGCGTCGCCGGGGTGGGCGGTGCTGCGGCGCAGGGCACGGCCGACGGGGGCTGAGCCGATGAGGACGATGTCGGCCAGCACGTGGCTGCCGGGCGACTCGCTGGTGTCGCCGCCGGCGAGGGGGACGGCGTAGAGATGTGCGAGGGCGCGGAGCCCGGCGAAAAAACGCTCGACCCAGCGGCGGCCGGCGGGCGTTGCGAGCATCTCGGCGGGCAACGCGAGCGAGAGGAAGGCGGCGAGCGGACGACCGCCCATGGCGGCTAGGTCGCTGAGACCGCGGGCGAGGGTGCGGTGGCCGACCGACTCGGGGGGGTGCCAGTCGCGGCGGAAGTGGCGTCCTTCGAGCGAGAAGTCGGTGGTGACGAGGAGCTCGTGCCCACGGGGCGGGCGGAGGATGGCGCAGTCGTCGCCGATGCCGAGGGTGACGCCGGGAACCCGTGCGGGGCGGGCTGCCGCGCCCCCCGGCCATCCAGAGCGAATGCGTTCGATGAGCGCGAGTTCGCCCAGGGATTTGTTCATGGTGAGGCCCAGCATAAACCCGCAGGCGGGCGGACGCCGATCCGGAGCTGTCCCGGAGCGAAGATAAGGAGAAGAAGGGCCGCTGTGCCACCGGCAAAACTACGGATTAATTACAACTTATCGGGCGATTGCGGCGACAAACGGATTGCGTTTGCCGGCAGGTGACTGTTAAAATCCAAAGTAACGTCCAAGAGGCCGGTCGAATTCAGTGGCAATCGCCAATGGCGGTTGCAGAGGTTGTTGGATTGCCGCTCTCGGTGCCGTCCTGTTCGCGGAAGATGCGACGGGCGGACAATCCAGGAAGTGGGTTCGGGTTTTGATAGCAAAACGGTTCAGTTTGAGAAAGCGCTACTACCTGATTCTCGTCAGCCGCGATGAAGACGGAAGTGTGCGCAAGTTCCCGGTGCCCCTGCACTACGCCTACGTGTTTATCGCGGTCGCGGCGATCGGGGCATTCACGGTGACGGGGCTGGCGGGGTCCTACTCCCGCATGCTGATCAAGACGGCCCGATTCAACCAGTTGCGCAACGACCACGACACCCTGCAGAAGGACTACGCTCACCTGGAGAAACAGGCGCACGAGAAGGATGTGCAGGCGGCGTCGCTGGGTTCGCTGGCGACCGAGGTTTCGGCGCTGTACGGGCTGACTGCCAGCAAACTGGCCGCACCGATGGGGCACATGGGGTTGAGGCCGACGGTGAAGGCGGCCACGGTAAATGGCGCCAAGGTAGCGCTGGTGGCCGACGCAAGTGCGAACTTTACCGACGACAGCTACTACAAGTCGCTGGACACCTTCTACAGCCTGCGCGATTCGGCGGTGAACGGGGCGGTAAGCCACTCAATCGACGGTGGCTCCGCGCTGGGCGGACTCTCGGGCATCAATGGTGAGGACCTTTCAATCGACGCGCCCAATCTGTGGCCGGTGATCGGGCCGATTACCAGCAGCTTTGGCCAGCGCGTCGACCCGGTGCTGCATAACGGCGAGGGCGAGTTCCACACCGGCGTCGACATTTCGGCGCCTGTGGGCACACCGGTACGGGCGACTGCCGACGGCATGGTGAAATCGGCCGAGGTGCAGAACGGATATGGGCGCCAGGTGGTGATCGACAACGGACACAACCTGGAGACCTGCTATGCCCACTTGTCCGGGTTTACCGTGATGGCGGGACAAAGCGTGGTGCGCGGCCAGGTGATTGGGTATGTGGGGATGAGCGGACGGACCACGGGTGCCAACCTGCACTACGAGGTGCGTATCCACAACACGCCGGTGAATCCGCACAAGTATCTGCGCGATACCATCGCCGGACTGGGTTCGGACCCGGTGGGCGGCTCCTAGTCACTTCGTGACGCGTATTCGGCTTCGGTCACTTCGTGACGCGTGTTTGGCTTCGGTCACTTCGTAACGCGTATTCGGCTTCGGTCCCTTCGTGACGCGTATTCGGCTTCGCGTGGTGCTCCCGTTGGTCGCAAGCTAATTTCAGTAGAGTACCTATTGCAGGGCGGCATTCATCGTGTCCCAGGGCAAGAATCTATGGTCCGGCGGGGCTGACGGCCGCGGCATCGGGACCGGACACCGCATCGTTCATGGGCGTGGCCAGTGTCCTGACCAGTTCCAGAGGCACGCTAGCGGTGAGCACGGCGCGGTCCTTGCGTTGCTCGACTTTGAGCGAAGTGGTGAACTCGCGCAATGCGACGGCGTCTGCCTTGTCGGTTTGCGCCTCGACCTTGGGCTGGATGGCCTGAATCAGTTGGACCAGCGAACCCAAGGCCACGGCCGAGCGGGCTGCATCGGCCTCGGTCGGAGCAATCTGCTCGACGCGGAGGTGGAGCGCGCCGACGCCATAGCGGAGGCTGGCGACGAAGGTGGTGTCTTCGGGAAGCGGTAGTTCCAGCCCGAAGAGGGAGATGCGGCCTCGCTCCGAGAAGGGCAACCCGACGTGGCCGATGCCCCAGGCGCTGGAGAGGAGCGGCACGTCGCGGTAGCGCGCGGCCAGCAGCGAGGAGCCGGAAAACGGGGAGGCCGCGGCGCGGTAGCGGTCGAGCATCGCGTGAATCTGCTCCGGCGTGGGCATGTTGGATGCAGCGATGGTGTCGTATCCCAGTTGGGCGATGCGCAACTGGCGACCCTCGATGGGGATGGTGTAGACGGTATGCCCGGCGTACTGCTCCTGCGAGGCGGCGATGGCGCCGAGATAGCGGGCCAGGCGCGCGCCGTCGAAGCGGCCCTCGAAGACCTCGGAGTACGCTACCGGACCATTGGGGCCGTTGGGGTTGTCCATGCGGTGCAGGGCGAACGCGGCTGCGTCCAGATCGCGCTCGGGGTCAATGCCGGTGGAGTCGACGAAGGTCTGGTATTCGCGGTTGTGCACGACGGGCGTGCGGTCGAAATGCGTAGCGAGGCGCAGCGGCCTGAGATTGATGTAAACGATGGCGTCGGACTCGGGCAGCAGACGGGCGACTTCGGGTGGAGCAGTTTTGCGCAGCCAAACCGCTACGGCCAGCGCGACGATGAGGGCGAGCATCAGAAGCAGCGAATAACGCGTGCGTTTACGCATCCCGCCTACTACTGTACGCCACGGCGCGGGCGAAAACGGCTGCGCTTATGCGCGTTGCTCCGGTCCTGCGGCTATGCTAAAGTTAGGACTTGCGGCGCACTTTTGCGCGGGCACATCTGCGCGGGCATTTGGCGTATCGCGGGGTGGGTCATCGGGGGCTCGTCGCAAGGCTGTTTTCTCGCTTGAGGCTCGATTCCGAGTTCAAGGCTTGGCTTGGGCTGGCGTAGCTCAGTTGGTAGAGCATCTGATTTGTAATCAGAGGGTCGGGGGTTCAAATCCCTTCGTCAGCTCCACAACCAGCAGGCTCCAGTGCGAACCGAGAGAAGCAGCAAAGGTTGGACGGATTTGGTTGTACTGCCGGCTGGTTCTGGCCCGCGGACCTCACACCACTCCTTCAAGGTATTTTCCCGTGCGATTCGCATCTGAATCGGCACCGGGGTCTGGAGGCGAAGGTTGAGCGCTGCGCTTGCTGGAGGGGCTGGCAGAAGATGCACAGGTGGCCGAGTGGTTAATGGCAGCAGACTGTAAATCTGCCGCGCAACGCGCTACGGAGGTTCGAATCCTCCCCTGTGCACCATTTTTTGCGGTTGGTTGTACTGGAGTGGTTGTGGATCTGAGCCCTGCGGGCCGCGGACGGTTGCTGATCGCACTGGCGGCGTTCGCTGTGTTGGGCGTGTTGACGTGGCAAACCATGGAGCCGGGGAAGTTCCGGTCGCTCACTTGGGTTCTGCTCGGATTTTTTGCCTTCCGCGTAGTGATTGGATACGCACGTTCGCGGTAGGATGATAGGGTTGATTTGAAATGCTGATGTAGCTCAGTGGTAGAGCACTCCCTTGGTAAGGGAGAGGTCATGGGTTCAAGCCCCATCATCAGCTCCAGATCTCGAGCCGCGGAAGGCTGGAAAGCCTCCGCCCCCCGGATTCGCGGGAGTAACTCAGTGGTGAGGCCTCAGCCTTCCAAAGTGCATACAACCTTTGGATTTATCCACTCCGATTCACTCTAACCTGCCGAAGACACATATAAATCATGATCTGCGGGGTGTGGTTTGTGCGGGCGCTTTCTTCCCAGCGAGCATCGCCGAAGGTAGCCAAAGACGATCCGCAATCAGGTCTGGCATGCGGTGAAATCCGGGACAGCCCGAAGGGTCAGTTGATTGATATTCGGGGATGGACTTCCAGGAGCCAGCAAGCCTCGCCGATGTTGAGGCAGGACAGGAAATCGTCTTACTGGAATTCTCCAATTAATCTGTTGCGAGGGTGCGGACTGAGCCGGCCGGAATCTGGAGCCTTTCAGAAAACTCCCGAGGCGAACTCTGATAGCAGCCTTCCTGCCTGGGGACGGATGCCCTCAATAACCTTTATAGAGCGAGTGGGCTGCAGGATCATCGAGCCGAGTTGAATCTTTCTGAATCTCTAGACCGACTGGTCTACTCTATTGAGTGCGAGGCAAAATGCCTCGGGAATTCAGGAGGATTCACACCATGTCAGGACCTAAGGGTACAGCACTCATCACAGGAGCATCCACGGGCATCGGCGCCGTTTATGCCGAACGCCTTGCCAAGCGCGGTTACGATCTGATTCTCGTTGCTCGCAACGAGGAGAGGCTCTCAGAGTCTGCCGCACGATTGAAGTCCACCGGCCGCAGAATTGAGACAATTGCGGCCGACCTGACCAACAAAGAGGACGTGCAGCGCATCGCAGAGCGTCTGAGCACCGATCCCACCATCACGGCGCTCGTGAATAATGCCGGCCTGGGCAGCGCGCGAAAGCTGCTTGACGAGAAGATTGACGACCTGGAGTCGATGATCTACTTGAATGTCACGGCGTTGACGAGACTGGCCCTGGCTGCGCTGCCTGGCTTTATCGCGCGCAAGAACGGTTTGCTGATCAACATTGCCTCGGTTGCAGCTCTTGCGCCGGATCTCTTGAACGGCACCTACAGTGGTACCAAAGCGTATGTCGTGAACTTTACCCAGGCGCTGAAGAACGAGTTGGCAGGCACGGGCGTGACCATTCAGGCGGTGCTGCCTGGAGCAACCGCGACGCCATTCTGGGAGAAGGCTGGCCTTCCGGTGGAGCACCTTCCCGCCGGGTTTGTGATGACGGCAGAGGATATGGTGGATGCGTCGCTTGCGGGCCTCGACCAGCATGAGCTGGTTACCGTTCCCACGCTGCCCAATATTGCTGACTGGGAGACGTTTGAAGCAGCGCGCAAAGCCCTTGGGCCGAACCTTTCCCATCAGAAACCGGCGGCTCGCTATGGGATTCAGAGCTGATCCAGTTGGTATAAGTTGCATAGATGCGGTCGGAGGCTGGGCGGTTTCGGAATAAGCCCAGCCTTCGATGACAGATGCAACGTGGAGAGGAATTCTTATGACCGCAAAGTCTACTCGGGATCATTTGCTCGATACGGGTTTGAAGCTCATGCACCAGCATGGTTACAACGCCACCGGGCTAGCCGAACTGCTGAAAGCGGCGGATGTAGCTAAAGGCTCCTTCTACCACCATTTTGGAAGCAAAGAAGACTTCGCCGCGGCTGCACTGGAGCGGTACACAACGCGCGAGGCGAACCATTCCGTCGCTGTCCTGACTGGATCGAAGGCTCCCCCGTTGAGGCGCCTGAAACGGTACTTCGCGGACCTGGTTGAGTTCTACGGCCAGAAGGGAGAGATTCCAGGATGCATGATTGGGCGTTTCAGCTTGGAGGTGGCGGCAGCGAATCCGCAGTTGAGAAAGCAGATTTCCACCACCTTCGCGCACTGGCAACACACCATCGCGACGGTCATTCAAGAGGCGGTCACGCGGAAAGAACTGCCTGGAGATACGGATCCTGAATCGCTGGCAGGGTTCCTGCTCAATAGCTGGCAGGGGGCGCTGTTACGTTCGCAGGCTGAAGCGAGTGACGCTCCGCTCGAAGTCTTCATGCAGATCGTATTCGATCAATTACTGAAGAAGCGCGCAGATGCCTGACCTCGCGCCGTGACTCGCTGGCAATACGTTGCCGGCACCGACTGCGTTGAGCCTGCGTTCAGTTAGCCGGCTACAGAGCCGGCGCTGTCACTCAATTGACGTCTCGAACCGAAAGGAGAAACAGATGTCCACAATCCATCTTCATCAGATCACTACTTTGACGCCCGAGCAGTACATCGCCGGGCTCACCGACTTCGGGCCTGGCCGCTCGAAGCTTTTTGGCAACAGCGCCGATGAGTACCTCAAGGTGCATCAACTGGGGCGCACGAAAGCCGACGTCACGGAAGGCTAAGGCGGCATCTGGGAGCGGCTCCACTGCGACTGGTCCGACCCAAACCATGTCGTCCTCACGACGACCGACTCCAACCTCTGGGGAGGCGCGTCCGGCCACCCGCCATTTCCCTAATCATCAACGCCACCACCGACGCGCCCCTCCCCGTCCGCACCTAACCTCCGCGCCACCAGACAAGTCAGATGGAGCGTTCGACATAGAGTCATTTGTTAATCGGCTTGCCGTTGAACTGCCTGCAATGTCCTGCCAGTTCTCAGCAAGTTTGCGGAGGTGTTCGGTCGGGCAAATTTCCCAAAAGGCCGTCTCGCTGGGACTACCACCGCGTGCTATGCGAACCATTTCTGTAAGATAGTTTTGCGCACGAGGTACGCCGGTGTCGGCCCGCCGGAACTTGCGTTGTATGTTTTCCAACATCGCTCGAAGGCAACCTATATAGCGGCCCAATGATCTAATCACCGAGGGTGGTTTCTCCCGAAAAGGCTATCCTGAAAAGCTTGTCCCAAACTCGGCACCTCAAGCCAAAGGGATCATGCGCCCTTTACGGTGTGCTGTGCCTTTTCCTCGCGTTTATGGTTTTCGCGTGGGGGACAAACTACAAGTTGTCGCTTTACAAAGCGGATCGTGAAAGCTCGCCTGCTAAGGTGTGCACCCGCGGAAGCGATACCGCGAAGCAGGTATTAGATCATGCTGCAGATGGTAAGACTGCAGCTCAGGAACGACTCAGCATCGCGGTGCTTTCCACTCTTCTCCAAGGGATGAGAGGCCGCCTGATTGATTGGCGGCGCGATGAGGCAGTGGGCAATCTGTCGCCACTCAGCCGGTCTCCCATCCTCCATCTTCGACCACCTCCATACGAACGGCGCCCGCTCACTTAAACGCTGGAGAGAAGAACCTCCTGCGGATTCGAGTTCCCGATCCATTCGAAGGAAGGTTTCCGATGCGTGCCAAGCGTCCTCTGCTGATCGCTGCCTGTGTTTTGGCTGCAATCCTACTCTTCATCCACTTTTTGCATGGCCGCCATATGGCGGAGGCTGCCACCGACGCCACCGCAGCGCCTCCCGCCGTCTCGGTTGCCACAGCCAAGACTGGCTCGATTGCAAATCAGCTCACCGTCGCCGGCGTATTTCAGGCATTCCAAGAAATTGACGTTCATGGCAAGGTGTCTGGCTATATCCGGCACATCTATGTCGATATAGGCGACCGGGTACATCAGGGGCAGACGCTTGCCGTCCTCGAAGTTCCAGAACTGCAAGCTGAGGTTGCCGGAGCGCAGGCTGGTATCACCCAGACCGAGCAGAATATAGTGCGCCTTCAGAATGAGGTTGCGAGGGAGCAGGCGACCTACGCGGCCGTTCACGCCAATTACGTGCGCTTGAAGCAGGCATCTGACGAACAGCCCGGTTTGGTTGCGGCACAGGAGCTCGATGACGCTCTTGCCAAGGACCGATCAGCTGCTTCCCAAGTTGATGCGGCCAAATCTGCTGTAGCCGCCGCACAAGGTCAGTTGGGCGTCTCGCGAGCCGAGAACCTGAGGGTCACGAGCATGGAGCAGTATGCAACCATCACGGCTCCCTATAACGGCGTCGTCACCATGCGGTATGCGGATACCGGCGCGCTCATTCCCGCAGGGACTGCGGAGGGGTTGAACCAGGCCGTGGTCAGGCTCGCCCAGAGCGACGTGTTGCGTCTCCGTATGCCGGTTCCTGAACGGGACGTGCCACTCGTACATGTCGGTTCGCAAGTCACGGTCCAGGTGCAGGCTACCGGGCAACAATTCCCGGGAACGGTGGTCCGCTACACCCGGGACGTATCCAATACAACGAGAACGATGTTGACCGAAGTAGACGTGAACAATCCAGACCTGACGCTCACCCCCGGGATGTACGCGGACGTGACGTTCAACCTGGAGCAGAGGAACAATGCGCTCATCGTTCCCGCAAGCGCCATCATCCAGGGCGATCAGCCTGCGGTGATGCTTGTCGATAACGACAATCGAGTGCAGAAGCGGCCGGTTGTGCTAGGGATCAGCAGTGCGAACTCACAGGAGGTCACGGCGGGGCTTCAGCCAGGCGACAGGGTAATTATCGGCGGCCAATCGGAACTTCAACCCGGCCAGCAAGTCATGCCGCAACCTGCGAAGAGCGACCTAGCGAACTATCAACAGACGAATCAGAAGGGCGGCAGATAACCATGTCCTCCTTTGCGATTCGGTACCCCTTCTTCATTCTCATGGCCTGCATGATTGTCGTCGTTGTTGGTGTAGCAGCGATTACAGGCATGCCCGTCGATCTCTTTCCTCCCGTCAAGATTCCTGTCGTCGTGGTGGCGACTTTCTATGCTGGCATGCCACCTCAGCAGATCGAATCCGACATCACAGACAGCGACGAGCGCTTCTTTACGCTGGGCAGCAACATCGACCACATCGAATCGCGCTCGATGTCGGGTGTCAGCCTGATTAAGATCTACTTCCAGCCGGGTACCGATCCGACGGCAGCCGTGAGCGGCATCTCGAATCTGGCGATGGCGAACTTGCGCCGCCTGCCTCCAGGCACACTGCCTCCCGTTGTGCTGAGCTTCGACGCAGCTAATCTTCCGGTGTGCCTGATTACGTTGAAAGGCGCTGGGATGGATCAGACTCAACTGAAGGACGTCGCACAGTTCAGTATCCGAAACCAGGTAGCCAATGTTCCGGGCGCCTCAGTCCCCCAGCCATACGGCGGAACCTACCGGCAGATTATGGTCTACGTCGATCCATTGAAGCTGCAAGCTTCGCAGCTGGGCGTCATGGATGTTGTCCACGCAGTCAACGACTCCAACCTCATCCTGCCTGCGGGAGATGTCCGCATAGGCCCTAAGGACTACAACATCTATGCCAACAGCCAGGTGCCAACGCCCGACGACGTGAACAGCATCCCACTTAAGACGGTCGGAAATGCTTCCATCCTGGTGGGCGACGTCGGTCATGCGGTCGATGGCGGCCAACTCCAAACCAACATCGTGCGCGTGGATGGACAGCACTCTGTCTACATACCAATCCTCAAGCAGGGCGGCGATTCGAACACCATCACCATCGTCAATGGGATTCGCAAAGCCACTGCCCATCTGCTCGATATCCCGCAACAGCTCAAGACAGCCGTCGTCTTCGATCAATCCGTTTTCGTAAAGACTGCAATCAAGAACGTCATCACCGAGGGTTCGATCGGCCTATGCCTGACTGGCATTATGATTCTTCTCTTTCTCGGTGACGTGCGGGCCACAATTGCCGTTCTCCTGTCGATCCCGATCTCGTGCATCGCCACCTTTCTGGTCTTGAATGCATTGGGTGACTCGATCAACACGATGGTGCTGGGGGGCATGGCGCTCGTCTTGTCCCGCCTCATCGACAACTCGGTCGTGGTGCTGGAGAACATCTTCCGCCACTTTGAGATGGGTTCAGATGCGGTGAAAGCCTCGCGGGAGGGCGGCAAGGAAGTTCAACTTGCAGTATTGGCAGCGACCTTCAGCACAGCCATTGTCTTCTTTCCCGTGGTGCTGCTTACGGGCGTTAGCAAGTACCTCTTTACAGCGCTTGCGCTTGCGGTCGTTATCGCGCTGTTCTGCTCTTATGTCGTCGCCATGACGGTGGTTCCGCTCTTCACTTCAAAGTTCATCAAGGCATCCAAGCACGATCGACCCCACCATCCGCCGCACCAGGCGGCGGAGGCCGGAGACCCGGTCCCGGAGCATATGCGCGGTGGACAGGGTCACATGGGCTTCTTCGGCAAGGTCGTCTATCACTTCAATCAAGCTTTTGGCTGGCTGCAAGAGCACTACGACAAAGCTATCCACTACTGTCTGGGCAAACCTGCGCTAGTGGTCACTGCGTTCTCGGTCTTTGTCGCGCTTAGTTTCGCGCTGGCTCCGTTGCTTGGGCGTGCCTACTTCCCCCGCACGGATCCTGGCCAGTTCGTCATCAGCGTCAAGGCTCCCACGGGCACACGCATTGAACTAACCGACCAGTACATCGCACGCGTCGAGCAGGATGTGCGGGATGTGGTGGCGCCGAAAGACCTCAACATGATCGTGTCGAACATCGGAGTAACACCCGATCTCTCGGCAATCTACACCTCCAACTCGGGAATGCACACGGCGTTTGTCCAGGTGAGTTTGAAGGAAGATCACAGTCTTAGCAGCTTTGCCTACATCCAGCGTGTACGAACCAGACTTGCGGCCGATCTTCCATCTGTCCAGACCTACTTCCAGTCCGGGGGGCTTGTCGATTCAATCGTCAATCAAGGTCTGCCCGCACCATTCGACATCCAGGTCACGAGCAACGACATGGACGGAGGATATGCCATTGCCCAGCAGCTCGCGCAAAAGATGCGAGCGCTTCGCGGTGTCAGCGATGTGCTGATCCCTCAAGACATTGACTATCCCGGTCTGGCACTGAACATTGACCGCGAGCAGGCAAGCCTTGAAGGCCTCACCCCGAAGACCATTGTGGATAGTGTCATCACGGCCATGACATCCAACGGTATGGTTGACCCAAGTTACTGGATCGACCCGAAGACCGGAAATAACTATATGCTCACCGTGCAGTATCCGGAGACGCAGGTACAAACGCTCAACGACTTCAAGCAAATACCCCTCCGGTCGGCTGACGGCAAGACTACGACTCCGCTTGAAACTGTCGCATCGATCCGGTCAATCAACACTCCAACTGAAGTCGATCACTATCAGCTGCGGCGCGTCTTCGACGTCTATGTCATGCCCAAGGCCGAGAACCTGGCGACGATCAGCACGGACGTAAACAAGATCGTAGCCGGGATGCATCCGCCTCATGGAACAGTTTTGACAGTGCGAGGCACCGTCAACAATATGAATGATTCCTTCAAGTCCTTTGCGATCGGCCTGGTTATGTCGATCGTGCTGGTCTACCTGATCCTGATGGCGCAGTTTGCGTCCTTTGTCGATCCCTTCATCATCCTGCTCGCCATCCCGCCCGGCATCTCGGGCGTGATCCTCTTCCTGCTCGTCACGGGCACCACCATCAACATCATGAGTCTCATGGGAGTCCTGATGATGACCGGCATCGTCGTATCGGACAGTATCCTGATCGTCGAGTTCACAGGCCAGCTCCGCGAGCAGGGGCTCAAGCTCGAAGAAGCGATTATTACTGCCTGCAAGGTGCGCCTGCGACCCATTCTAATGACGACGCTCGCCACAGTCCTGGGGCTCATCCCCATGGCGTTGGCAGTAGAGGCAGGGAGCGAACAATATGCACCGCTTGCCAGAGCGATTCTTGGCGGCCTTACCGTCTCCGGTATCGTCACGGTCTTCCTCGTACCCTGCGCCTATCTTCTCATTCATCGCCGAATCGAAGCTCGCCAAGAGCGGGCCGGCACCACCTCTCCGGGAGATTCCTCGCAGGCTCGTGAGGTGACGGCATGAGAGGCTGGCTGCTTAGTCTACTGCTCACCGCTCCTCTCTCTGCTCTTGCGCAGAACGGAGCCGCCGATCTACCGGCGGCTCCGGCGCCTTCATCGCGCTCCTTCACTCTTGCGATTGAAGATCCGAGTTCCGGCTTATCTCCGTCTCAGGCCACACCTGCGAATCAGCCACGGCCTCTCATCAATCCCGCAAGTGCCGCTATCTCCATTACGCGCACGGATGCCGAGCGCCTCGCCATCAAGAACAATCCACGCATCACTGCCAGCCAGCTTCTCGCCCTGGCAGCCGAGCAAGTCACGCGTGAAACTCGTTCGGCCGAACTACCTCAGATCTCCGGCGCCTTCACTGCGGAAAAGGCAGAGGACGGAAGCCGCATCGGCGCCGGTGCCGGCATGCTCACCAATTCACGTCTCTACACCCATGCCGGCGCTGGCGGCTCGCTCTCACAGCTCATCACCGACTTTGGTCAGACGCGTGATCTCGTCGCAAGCAACGAACTGCAACAAAAGGCTCAGGACCAGACCGCGCTTGCCACCGAGCAGGATGTCTTATTGGCGACGGACCAGGCATTCTACCGTCTGCTCGACGCCCAGTCTCTTCTCGATGTAGCCAAAGCTACGGTTGCGGCACGGGGCGATGTTCAAAACCTTATCTCCGCACTGACCAGGAGCGCCCTCAAGAGCGACCTCGATCTTAACATTGCCTCCGCCGATCTCTCTCAGGCGCAACTCCTGCAGCTCGATGCGGAAAACGCCGTCGCTTCCGCCAGCGCTGCTCTCGCCGCTGTCCTCGCCACGCCTGCCGATACTCTATATCACGCGGTTGAAGATCTCGAGGCAGCGCCACCGCCTCCGTCGCCCGACGGTTCCGCGGCCATCAATGCGATGGCGCAGGCCCAGCGCCCCGACCTACAGGCCTTGCGCCTGGACGCGGAGGCTGATCAGAAGTACGCCAGAGCAGAGCGACTGCAACATCTTCCCCGGATATCTGCGTTGGCAATCGGAGGAATCACTCCGATCGCGCCTGAGGGAGTTTTTGTTCCCGACTGGTACGCTGCTGGAGGAGTCAACCTGACCCTGCCCTTGTTTACAGGATTTCGCATCGAGGCCCAGGCGCAGGAGGCGCGACTGCGCCAGAAGGCAGCCGAGAAGCAGGCGCAGGACCTCTCCGACACTATTGCTCGCGACGTGCGCATCGCCATCCTGAACGCACAGACCGCGTTTCGGCGCATCTCGGTCGCCGACCAGTTTCGGCAACAAACCGCCCAGGCGCTCGCCCTGGCGCAGACACGGTACAAACTCGGACTCAGTTCGATCGTCGAACTCAGTCAGGCACAGTTGCAAAGCACCCAGGCGGCCGTAGCTGCAGTGAATGCGCGATACGATTACCTGCTGTCTCTCCGCTCGCTGGACTATGCGCGCGGCCAGTTGACACCGTAAAAGTTCCCCATTGATCAAACAGCACAAGCTTCCGGTTCCCACCCAAGAGCGGCCTATTTGCAACCTAATGTATGCCTGTCACCTGCTGTCGAACTTCCCGTAAGTCCTCGAAAACGCCGATGCGGCCGTAAACTATGCGCGACCGGGACAGCCGAGTTTCCCGGGCATTGGGCAACTTGTGGGGATCAACTCGATCTCTACCGAGGAACAGCAGGGGTTCTTGCCTGCCAAGCAGTTTCGTCGAGAGTGCCTTCGCGATTCGCCTTGCCATGCGTGTTGGCCCTGTGATTTTCTAGCGTATCGCCTTCGGCCCCTAAGTAAGGGATAAGGATGAGGTTCGAATCGGGCTTAGGAGCAGACAAAACATCATAGGAAAACCAATGGCGAAGAAGAGTGTCGATCGTAGATCATTTCTGAAGGGCGCCGCATTGGCCGCCCTAGCGCCCGCCGCGCAGGCCGCCTCGACTACCCTCAAGTGGGATAAAGAAGCCGACGTCGTGGTGATCGGGTCCGGCGCTGCCGGGCTTCCCGCCTCCATTATCGCCAGGGAAAACGGCGCTTCGGTCATCCTGGTCGAGGCCAATGGCGATATCGGCGGCCACGCCGCCGTCTGCACCGGCAACATCCCGCTCGGCGGCGGCACCGCGGCTCAGAAGGCGGCCGGAATCGTGGATTCGCCCGATATCCTCTTCAGGGACCTCACCGACTGGTCCGTGGTGGGGGGCAACGGCGCAGGCCAGTACCGCTACAACGACCGTGACATTGTTCGCGCCTTCGCCGACAACAACGTCTTCGCCTACAACTTTCTCGTGGCCCATGGACTGATATGGACGAAACCGGCACCCGACCGTGGCGGCATGACCCAAGCAGGCGAGTCAGCTCCCAGGGCCATGCACGCTGCCATCATGCAGTACGAGCGCATTCAGACTGGCGTAGTCGAACCCCCTGACGTCGGGAGAGTTACTTCCGGGGGCATCGGCATCGTGCGCCCGCTGGAGGCAGCCGCGCGGAAAGCGGGCGTGCAAATCCTTCTTAACCACAGGATGATCAGCATTATCCGGGAGAATAACAACACCGGCCGGGTGACCGGAATCATCGTGGAGGCTGAGGGCACGAAGCTCAATATCCGCGCCCACAAAGGCGTCATCATCTGCACCGGCGGCAGCAGCGGCAACGTGGAATTCCGCCGCATCTTCGATCCCCGCCTCACCGAGGAATACTGCAGCAACGCGGGCGAACCCTATACCACCCAGGATGCCAGCGGAGAAATTGCCGGAATGGAGGTTGGGGCATCGCTTTGGGGCACCGCCAACATGACTGCGGAATACGGCGCCCATATCTCGAAGCCAGGGTATATCGGGTGCCAGCACGGATACCCCTCCATGTTTCCAACGTGGCAACCGACCAGCAAGTACTTCCACCTGGCCCGCGCCACCGGCCTGCAGGTCCGGAATTATGAGAACGTCATCTGCGTGAACCAGGTCGGAGCGAGGTTTTATGACGAGACCAAGGGCGGGTTCGGCAACGCCGCCGCTAACCTCGAGACCGACCAAAATTACCAACAGAACAGTTGGCGCAACGCGGGCAATAACAAGTGGGACCCCATGGGCTACCTTCCCGCCGCCATGGGTCTGAATGGCGGCGCCGGCCCCGGCGGCGGGCCGATTTGGGCCATCTTCGACGCCGAGGGCGTCACGCGCGAGGATTGGATCGTGGAACCACCCCACGTGGATCGGGAGGCTGGCTTCTTCTTTAGTGGCAACACCTTCGCCGAGTTGGCGGCTGCCCTCAGCAAGAACAAGTATATGAAGAAGCCAATGTCCGGCCAGGCGCTCCAGCAGACGGTTGCCCGCTACAACTCCTTTGTGGACGCGGGCAAGGACGCGGATTTTGACAAACCCACTCCCATGTACAAAATCCAGACCCCTCCGTTCTACGCCGCCTGGGCCACGCCGGTTACTCACGATACCCGCACCGGCCTGCGCGTCAATGCGAAATTCCAGGTGCACGACCTCAAGGGCAAGGTGATCCCGGGCCTCTACTGCGCGGGCGAGTCCGCCGGTGGATTCGGCGAGCACGGCATAGCCCGTTGCGTTGTCGGAGGCCTCATTGCCGGCAGGAACGCCGCCGCCGAAAAGGTGTGAAGCGCCTTGATTTTTGGCCGTGCTCCCAGAAAGACGCTGGAATTGTGGATGCGCCTTGATGCGCGTTCATACCACTCAACCGAGAGGTAGCCAAGGATCTAGGCCAAGCCGTGTACGGCGATCACCCGGCGGAATATGCCCTTTCAACGCCGAAAAAAAGAGATTCCAGATACAGTTGCACGTGCTCGAAAAGGGAAATGGAGGGAAGACGACGAAGCTGTCTGGAAGCCTGGTTACAACGGCATTTGTGGCAGTAGTGGCCGGATCGGCCGGGATGGCAGTTCAGGCGCAATGATCAGCGCACGCCAGGCAGATGCCGCCTTAGCCTTCTTCTTGACCGTCTCGTCTTTCATTTCATTCGTCGCTTTGGTCTCACAGAGGTATTTTGTCGCAGCGGTTTCGGCAACAAAATCCGGGACACACTTATCTTCGCGGCAGCAGTAAATGTGCAGATCGCGGGGGCTCGGCTTCAGCCAGGGAAACGAATCCCGGTCGAGGATCAGCGCGAATCGGTGCTCAGTACCCGAGTCGAAGCGCTGCCGACTATGATCGGCCGTACTTAAGGCCTGTTGGCGCATCGCACCGCAGATACGGTAACGCCATATCCACACGTCTCTCTCCTTCGCTCGCTTGACGCGCCGGACGCTCCCACTCTGGTACACTTTTTCCATGTCTGCCCCTCAGTCATCTGATGCCATTGTCAGTGGCTACAACCCGGCTGTTCTAGCTTGCGTGGGGGATGCATGGGGTTGAGACACTTGTAAGTAATTGATTATGAGCGGGCGCGGGAGTAACTCAGTGGTAGAGTCTCAGCCTTCCAAGCTGTTGGTCGCGGGTTCGATTCCCGTCTCCCGCTCCAAATTGTTCAAGAAGTGGGAGTTGTGTGTTGAGCGCATTGCATGAGCAGGCAGTAATCCCGGTGGCCGATCCTGAGGCCTTCGGAGCAGTCCGGGCGGCGATTGAGACTGCCTTCTCCCCGGCCAAGATCAATGATTTTCTGAAGTCGATGGCGCGCGCGGGACTGCGCGTCCGCGACTTTGAGCTGGTGCTGCGCAAGGGATTGCTGGGCGCGGCGACGACCAGCGAATACGATCGCCTGGGCAACGGCGACCAAGGCCAGATTCGCGAGTTCTACCTGGCCAGCCTGGAGAAGGTGGCGCCCGAACTGCGGGCCAAGTTTTTGAAGCTGTACGCATACTATTGATCGAGTTGGTTTTGAATTGCCGGCCCGCGCCGGCCAATCAGAGAGGATGAACAGCAATGGGCAAGGAAAAGTTTGACCGGTCGAAGCCACACGTGAATGTAGGGACGATCGGGCACATCGATCACGGCAAGACGACGTTGACGGCGGCGATCACGAAGGTTCTGGCCAAGCACAACCCGAAGAACTCGTTCCGCTCGTTCGACTCCATCGACAACGCGCCGGAAGAGCGGGAGCGCGGCATTACGATTGCGACGGCGCACGTGGAGTACGAGACGGCCAAGCGGCACTATGCGCACGTGGACTGCCCGGGCCACGCCGACTACATCAAGAACATGATCACCGGCGCGGCGCAGATGGACGGCGCGATTCTGGTGGTGGCTGCGACCGACGGCCCGATGCCGCAGACCAAGGAGCACGTTCTGCTGGCGCGCCAGGTGGGCGTTCCCTACATCGTGGTGTTCCTGAACAAGTGCGATGCGGTCGAGGACGAGGAGCTGATCGAGCTGGTGGAGATGGAGGTCCGCGAGCTGCTGTCGAAGTACGACTATCCGGGCGACGACACTCCGATCATCCGCGGGTCTGCCCTGGGCGCGCTGAACGGCGAAGCCAAGTGGGAAGCCAAGATCGACGAGCTGATGGAGGCGGTGGACTCGTTTGTGCCGCAGCCGACGCGCGCGATTGAGCTGCCCTTCCTGATGCCGATCGAAGACATCTTCTCGATCTCCGGCCGCGGCACGGTGGTCACCGGACGCATCGAGCGCGGCAAGGTGAAGGTGGGCGAGGACTGCGAGATCGTCGGCTTCCGCGAGACGCGCAAGACGGTCTGCACCGGCGTCGAGATGTTCAAGAAGCAGCTGGACGAAGGTCTGGCGGGCGACAATGCTGGCCTTCTGCTGCGCGGCATCGCCAAGGAAGACGTGGAGCGCGGGATGGTGCTGGCGAAGCCGGGATCGATTACGCCGCACACCATCTTCAAGGGCGAGGTCTACGTGCTGAGCAAGGAAGAAGGCGGGCGGCACACGCCGTTCTTCAACGGCTACCGTCCGCAGTTCTACTTCCGGACGACCGACGTTACCGGTTCGGCCAAGCTGCCGGCGGGTACCGAGATGGTGATGCCGGGCGACAACGTGCAACTGGAGATCGAACTGCACACTCCGGTGGCCATGGAGAAGGGCCTGCGCTTCGCCATCCGCGAGGGCGGCCGGACCGTCGGCGCAGGGACCATCAGCGAGATCATCAAGTAGGTCCACCGCGGACGGCGGGAGATGCGCTGCGCGCGTGTCTCGCTAGAAAGTAAGTATGCTTTAGGGAGAACGGCGGGCTTCGGCTCGCCGCTTTTCTTTCCTGGGAGCCGGGCAGCGGCTTCCCTAAAACGGGATTTTGTTGGATAATGAAGGAGGTTGTGCGTGGCCTGACCGCACGGCTCTCCGGCGAGAAAATTCAGGATGGCAGCAGGGGCCAAAACCCTGTGTTGCGGCGTGTCAGGTGGGTGGGAACAATGGCCCCCATACAGGCAAGCTGCTTGCCAGCCGAGTGGCTGGCCACGATAGGAGTATCAAACAATGCGCGAAATAATTACCTTGCAGTGTCCAGAGTGCAAGAACCGGAACTACTCCACAACCAAGAACAAGAAGACGACCACAGGCCGGCTTGAGTTCTCGAAGTTCTGCAACACCTGCCGCAAGCACACGGCCCACAAAGAGACGAAGTAGAGCAGCCCTGAGCTACGGCCGTCAGCGCAAGCTGACCGCTTTCCAGGGGGAGTAAGCTCAACGGTTAAACTGTCGGTCTCCAAAACCGAACTTCTCGGTTCGAATCCGAGCTCCCCCGCCAGTTTCCCGGCCTACTCCTTTCCCGCAGACGGCGGAGCATGGCAGACGATTTCAGCAGCAGGAAGATTTGAGGCGGCAGCGATGGCGAAGACGATTGCAGTAGCGGACCAGCAGGAGACCGGACTGGATAGGCTGAAGTCGCAGCCGCAGCGGACGATGGAGTTTCTGAAGGACGTGCGCAGCGAGATGCGCAAGGTAGTGGCGCCGACGCGGGCCGAGGTCCAATCCACCACGACCATCGTGATCGTCACGGTATTTATCTTCGCAGCGTTATTTCTTTGTGGTGGATTCGATTTTGGGCCAGGGTGTCACACGGCTGATTCAGTACCTGACGAAACACTAGCAAACGGCGTTCGCGCAGTCGGCGAGCGACATTTTTTGAAGCAGAGACAGATTCGAAACAGATGCACGAAGAAGGCACACTCACCATGGCGGTAGACGAGCAGATTCCGGAAGCGCAGAACCCCGGCGGCGAAACACCGTCCGAGCAGCTTGCCCCGCCGGTCAACGAGAATTTCAAGTGGTATATCATCCACGCCTATTCGGGCTTTGAGCGCAAGGTGCGCGAGTCGCTGGAGAGCCGTATCCAGGCGTTCGGCCTGCAGAACCGCATCGGCCGAATCATGATCCCCACGGAGCCGGTGACCGAGCTGCGCAACGGCAAGAAGTACACCATCGAGCGCGTCTTCCTGCCCGGCTACGTGCTGGTGGAGATGGACCTCGACAACGACCTGTGGCATGTGATCAAGAACACGCCGCGCGTCACCGGGTTCCTGGGGACTGGCGACAAGCCGGTTGCGCTCTCCGAGGCTGAAGTCAGTTCCATCCTGTTCCGCTCCGAGACCTCCAAGGACAAGCCGTCCATGAAGGTGAAGTTCGAAAAGGGCGAACAGGTTCGCATCAACGAAGGGCCTTTCGCCAACTTCAACGGCACGGTGGACGACGTGAACGAAGATCGCCAGACGCTGAAGGTGATGGTCTCGATCTTCGGGCGCTCCACGCCGGTCGAGATTGAGTTCGCGAAGGTGGATAAGATGGAGGCCTAGCCTCCACGAGTCCGCAGCCTGCCCAGGCAACCGGGCGGCGCTGCGAAACGGTTTTTTGCAGTACAAATTCGGCAGCCGGGCAGGCGCCCGCCGCTAGAACCATATAGAGGATTCCCCCATGGCACCGAAGAAAATAACTGGATACGTCAAGCTGCAGATCCCCGGCGGGAAGGCCACGCCCGCGCCGCCGGTCGGCCCGGCGCTCGGCCAGGCCCAGGTCAACATCATGGAGTTCTGCAAGCAGTTCAACGCGCGCACTTCCACTCCGGAGATGACCGGCATGATCATCCCGGTCGTGATCACCGTATACGCCGACCGCAGCTTCAGCTTCATCACCAAGACGCCGCCGGCGGCGATTCTGCTATTGAAGGCTGCGGGAATCGAGAAGGGCTCGGGCACTCCCAACAAGGAGAAGAAGGGCAAGGTAACGGAGAAGCAGATCACGCAGATCGCCACCCAGAAGATGCCGGACATGAACGCCAACACGGTGGAAGCGGCTGCGAAGACCATTCGCGGCACGGCCCGCTCGATGGGCATTGAAGTCGTCGCCTAAGGATTTCTGGAATTTGGAAGAGCGCGGACCATCACCGGTTCCGCGCTTTTTCTTGCAGTCCACGTCGGATCAATGCTACGGTCAGCGTCTGCGGCTCCTCCGCACAGGAAAACGGGGTTTATGGGCCATGACCGCCTGAGGACTGGGATGCCGTGCCGCTGCCGGCGGAAGTGTGCGGCGGTCTTGCTATTTTGCACCGCGGCAGCCTGCATGCGGGCCCAGCAGGCGCTCGTGCCGGACGGGAACACGGCCTCGCAACCACCCATCGACCGGCAGCCGCACACCGCGATTGTGCCGCCGGAGATTTCCGCAACCGGAACCGTGGCGGGCACTGTTGCCGATACCGAGGGGGCGGCGATCCCCACGGCCCAGATTGCGCTCGAGGATGCCGAGTCCAACGCGACTCGGACGACGCAAGCCGACGCGCATGGAGTCTTCTCCTTCTCCTCAGTCGCGGAAGGAAGGTACGTGGTCCGGATCAACGCGCCCGGCTTCGCATCGTGGAGAATCAAGGACATCCTGGTTGTCCACGAAGGCGAGGACGTGCTGTTGCCGGAGGTACAGCTCGGGGTCGAATCGATCAACACCACGGTCAACGCGATCTCCATGGAGGACCTGGCCGAGCAGCAGATCACGTCGGAGGAACACCAGCGCATTCTCGCGGTGCTGCCGAATTTCTATGTCTCCTATCTGCCCAACGCGGCCCCGCTGACGCGCAAACAGAAGTTTAAGCTAGCGGTGGTGGTGTCGCGGGACCCCGTAACCTTCTTCACCACGGGTGTCGCCGCGGGGATCGAACAATGGCAGGATGATTTCTCCGGCTATGGCGAGGAGTTCTCCGGGTACGCGAAGCGCTACGCGGCCACCTACGGCGACAAACTGACCTCGACCTTTCTGGGGGCTGCGCTGCTGCCATCGCTATTGCACCAGGATCCGCGCTACTTCTACCGCGGACATGGGCCGGTGCTGGTGCGCGCGCTGTATGCGATCTCGACGGTGGCGGTGTGCAAGGGCGACAACGGCCACTGGCAGCCCAACTATTCCAATGTGCTGGGCAATCTCGGGGCGGCGGGAATCTCGACCTTGTATTACCCGAGCAGCGATCAGCACGGCGTGCAGGTGACGGTGACGAATACCCTGCTAGGCGTGGCGGAGGGAGCGATCGGGACGCTGTTTCAGGAGTTCCTGCTGCGCCATCTGACGCATGGCGCCCCAGCGAATGCGCCATCGCAACCATGACTCCGGCAGCGCGGACGCGGGAGGAGAATGCGGACGGTCACACTTCCGTAAGCTTCTCCGTCTGCTTCGACATGGTCGCGGTGCGGTCGAGTTTGTCCCAGTTGAAGGGCTTGCCGTCGATAGCGCGCTTCATGGTCTTGAACAACACGATGGAAAATACCTGGCGGTAAGTGAACCGCTGGATCCAGATGTGGAACAGCAGCCAGCCGTCTCCTTTGCTGGCGGGATGTTTTCGTTCCAGGGTGAAGGCGAGCGCGGAGGCCAGGAAATCGATGGTGAGGAAGGCAAGGAAAAAGGCCAGCAGCTTCTCAAAGCTTGCAGCCGAGGCGGCCTCGGGATGGAAGTGTTTGTCGTAGAAATAATTGACGACGCCGGCGACGAACATGAGGTCGATGAGGGGCGAGACCAGCGGAAGCAGGAGTTGGAAGACGAGCGCGTTGGGCAGAGCGAACAGCCCCATGGCGCGGCGTTTCGCGATGGCGCCGCGATGCTTGAAGATGGCCTGCAGAATGCCGAAGGACCAGCGGAAGCGCTGGCGCATGAGCCCGTTCATATTGACCGGGGCCTCGGTGAAGGCGAGCGCGCGATCCTCGTAGATGACCCAGTAGCCCTGCTCGAGCAGGTTCATGGTGAGGTCGGCGTCTTCGGCGACGGTATTGGTGTGGTAGCCGCCGCCTTGCTTCACGGCCTCGGTGCGCCATGCTCCGATGGCACCGGGAACCACCATGACCACGTCGAACAGGTCGAGCGCGCGGCGCTCGAAGTTCTGACTGGTGATATATTCAAGCGCCTGCCAGCGGGTCCATAGGTTGACGCGGTTCCCCACCTTGGCGTTGCCGGCGACGGCGCCAATTCTGGGATCGGCGAAGTGAGGAACGAGGTTGGTGATGGCGTCGTGGGCGATGACGCCGTCCGCATCGATGCCGATGTAGATCTCCTCGGTGGTCCGTTCGAGGCCGAAGTTCAAGGCGTCGGCCTTGCCGCCGTTAGGCTTGGTGAGCACGGTGAGGCGGCCGGATGCGATGTCGGCCGGGTAGGCATCGACGGCAACGCGGTAGGTATTGTCGGTGGAGCCGTCGTCGATGACGATGATACGGATGTTCTTGTAGTTGGACATCATCACCGAGCGAATGGTCCGCACGATGACCTTCTCTTCGTTGTATGCGGGAATGAGGACGGCGACCCGCGGCGAATAGTCCGGCGCCGGCAAAGTTCCTGCGCCTGCGGAGGCGATCGACGATGGCAAAGACTCCGATGATGATGAGGCGTGCACTCATCAGGATGTCGCCGACGAAGAATACAGCGATGACGAAATGGTTGAAGAACGCCCACACGAAAAAGGCGATGGAATCGACGCGCGCCTCCCATAGTTGATGCTGATTCAATGGGGGCATGACCTCGGCGCGGGTCTTGCCCATGAGCGCGGAGACGGGAACGATCTTGTAACCATGCGCACGCAGAGCATCGATCAACTGGGGGAGTGCGTCGACAGTGGGCTGACGATTGCCCCCGCCATCGTGCAGCAGGATGATGGAGCCGCGCATCCAGGAGCGGGTCTTCATATCGTCCATCTGCTGGAATACGCTGTCGATGATCTCCTGCGGACTCTTACGGGGATGCTCGTCCCAGTCGTCAGTATCGATCTTGTTGCCGATAATCACGTAGCCGAGATCCTGAATGCGGTCGGCGGGGGCTGCCTGATCGTTGGTATCCGGCTCCTGGTCGATGGAGTAGGGAGGGCGAAAATAGAGTGGCTGGACTCCAAGCTCGGCCGCGAACAGCCGCTCGGTGAGATTCAGTTCCAGGTCGACGCTGGCGTTCGAGATTTCGCTGATGTCAGGATGAGTGAAAGTATGATTGCCGATCTCGTGCCCTTCGCGGTATACCCGCTGCATCAAGCCGATGTTGTTCTGGGCCTCTTCGCCGATCATGAAGAAGGCGCCGGATCACGTGTTTCTGCTTTAGAATGTCGAGAATCTTCGGCGTCCAGACCGGGTCCGGCCCGTCGTCGAAGCTGAGGGCTACTTCGTTGGGATGATAGCCGGTCTGGTCGACCGTGTAGGAGAGCGGATACGAGGTCATGGACTCGGCGGTGACGGAGCGGTAGCCAATCGGCACCGAGTCGTCATCGTCCAGGGTCACGACGCGATGGCCGGTCTGCATCTTGCGCGAGATGTGCAGGATATCGCCGTAGCCTTCGGTATCGACGTCATAGCCGGGCTCAACCTGGGCGAGATCCTTCACCGGATCGGCGTGGACCGGGCGGTCCCAGATGTTCCACAGCGAGTTGTCTTCCTGGCCGAGCACCCAAAGGGAAAAGGTCTCGATGCCAAGGGCCCGCGCGGCACGCATCTGGTTAAGAATAGTGACGGCATCGAGGAACCACACCTGGTGGCGTACGTGGGCGTCGTCGTCGTCATAGGCGAAGTGGCCGTTGAGCGAGTCCGGATCGAGCTCGATCTGAGCTTCCGCGTCGGTTGCCTCCTGCCAGGCAGTCTGCGTCGATATCTCCTGCACCCCGAGTACCTTCGGCACGAAATTCTTTGGAGTTCTGCCGGGATGCTTCGCGTCCACGGGCGGCAGGGACATGGTCCAGTCGTATCCGTAGCTGCCCAGGGCGCAGATGGCTTTTTCCTTGGGCACGGTCTTGAGCACGTTTTTCAAATTGTTGACGAACCAATCCTGCGAGGCGATCGGACCGGGTGCGCTCCCAGTCTGATGCTGGTCGTAGTTCATCAACAGGAGGCCGTCGGAGTGATCGGCCATGTATTTGAGGTCGAAATCGTCATCGCCAACCGGCGTATTCACATACAGCTTCAAGTTGCGCGGGTGAAAGTCGGCATAGAGCGCGGTGAGCAGCGCCATATAGCCTTGCTGCGCCTCGCTGGGAATCTCCTCGAAGTCCAGTGAAATTCCGCGATAGCTGGGGTTGGCGGCCAAAAACCGGTCGACCTGCTTGAGGAAGTTGGCGCGCGCAGCGGGGTTGGTAAGGAAGTCGCCGATGGATGGAAGAAACATATTCCTGATCGGGTCGTAATTGTTGACCAGCGGGAAGATCTCCGCAGGGGTGGTGTCCGGGCTGGCTGACGCGGCGACGGTTCGCGCGACCCGCTGTTCGTGATCGACTCCGTGGACGCCCTCCTGGTCGACAACGGCGAAGGGACGATTGTCCAGCGAGTAGGAAGTCAGCGATCCGTCCGGGGTAACTACGTGAATCCACTCCGGAAAGAGCAGATCGATCTGGCGGATGTGCTGCTTGAGCGAGGAATAACTGGCCGGATCGTCTTCGACGTAGTAGGCTGCGCGCAGACCTTCGCCGGAGTTCAGCGTAATCTCGGACGGCCTCTTGGTGGTCTTGCGGTGGGTGGGGACCTTGGGCTTCTGCGCTCCCCGGACCGGCATGGCTTCGAGCTGCACGGGGGTCAGGTTGGGCTTGGGGGTGGCCAGCAGCAGCTCAGGAAGCGGCGTCATGCGCAGGAGGCCGATGAGAAACAAGATCCCCACGACGACTCCGAGTACGGCCAGAATATCGAAGATTCGGCGCAGCCGTTTCCAGCGCTTGCGTTGAGGATCGAAAAAGACCTGCTTCGTCATGTTTCCCTGGTTGCGAGTGGCTTAGCGAATTGGGTGAACTGCAAGAGCCGGACCGCTGGTCTCAGCCACCGACGCGCGGCCAAGCGCGCCGGGCGAGGAAGCGGGCTGAGATTGGAGTCGATGCTACAGGCGCGAGATGAAACCATCCGAAAAACCGCCCCTGCGCCATCGTATGCAGCCCTTGGAACATAGTCAACGCATCGCGAGCGACGCAGTATGATGCTACTAGATGAACAATCAGCGGCTCAGGTCCTGGCTTTGGGCGAGCGCGGCCCTGGTCGCCGGCCTACTGCTGCGCCTATGGTTCGTTAACCACATGCCGAGAGTGGTGGGCGACAGCCTGGTCTATGGCGATATCGGCAAGACCTGGCTGCAGCACGGAGTGTACGGCCTCTCTGCAGCGGGCCCAACCGGGGCCCGGCCCACACTCAGCCGCCTTCCTGGCTATCCCATGTTTCTGGCCGCGTGCTTCCGGCTATTCGGGATGGAAAACTACCGCGCGGCGCTGCACGTGCAGGTGGTCATCGATCTGGGCAGCTGCTGTCTGGCGAGTGCGCTGGCCGGACGCCTGTTTGGCGCTCGCGCGCGGCTGCCGGTTCTGTGGATTGCGGCGCTCTGCCCGTTTACCGCGAACTACACCGCGACGGCGCTGGCCGAGACCCTGGTGTTCGCGACGATCGCCCTCGCCTTCTATGCGTTTGCGCGCTGGCAGGATGCGGGCCTGGGCTACAACCGCTGGCTGTGGATCATCGCTGCCGCACTCTCCTATTCCATCTTGCTGCGGCCGGAGCAGGGTCTGCTGGCCGCCGCGGTGCTGCCGGCCATGTTGTGGCGATCCATGGCGACGCGCGGACCGCGCGGCCGGCTGCGCGCTGCGCTGCCGGTGCTGGCGACGGCGCTCGCTACTGCGCTTCCGTTCGTTCCCTGGACAGCACGCAACGCATACGTCTTCCATGTGTTTCAGCCGCTGGCGCCGCGCAACGCCAACGATCCGGGCGAGGAGCAACTATACGGGTTTGGCCAATGGTACCGCGCGTGGGCGATCGATTTCGCGTCGACAGACGAAGTCTGCTGGCCCATGGACGGCGAACCCATCGACCCTGGCGCGCTGCCGGATCGCGCTTTTGATGCCGGCACGCCCGCAGCTTCCGCCGATTTGCGCCGCCGCACGGCTGCCGTGTTCGCCGAATACAACCGCAGCCTGGTGCTGACTCCATCCATCGACGCCCGCTTCGCCGGGTTTGCCACAGAGCTGATCCACGCGCACCCGCTGCGCTACTACATTGGGCTGCATATCGCCCGGGTGGTGGACATGGCCCTGCGCCCACGCACTGAGACTATGCCGATTGCGGATGAGTGGTGGCGATGGAAGGAGCACCGCGCGCAGAGCGCCTTCGCAGCGTCCTACGCCGCGCTCAACCTGGCTTACTTTGCGGCCGGTTTCGCTGGCCTGTATGCCTGGAAACGCGCGCGCGCTGGCTGTCGCCGCCGGGTCCCTCACAGAGCGGCTACCGTGAGCTAGCTGCGGCCATGCTGGCGAGCATTCTTCTGCGCTCGATTCTGCTGCTCTTCATCGACAACTCAGAACCTCGCTACACGCTGGAGTTCTTTCCCGCGTTCTACGTGTGGATCGGCGCTTTCTTCGACGCGCAGCATCCCTCCGAAGCCTTGCGCGGGCGCGACGGGGGATAATGAGAGATGCCCTTTCGCTCAGGATTTGTATCCATCATCGGCCGGCCCAACGCGGGCAAGTCCACGCTGCTGAACGCGCTGCTGGGACAGAAGCTCGCAATTGTGACGCACAAGCCACAGACCACCCGCACGCGCATCCATGGCGTGCTGGAGGTGCCGCTGAAGAAGAAGACGAAGAATGCTGCCGGGCATCCGGCGGCGCAGGTGGTACTGGTGGATACGCCAGGGGTACATAAACCGGAGACGCAGCTGGACCGGAGGATGATGCAGGAGGTCCAGGACGCGCTGGAGTCGCGCGATGCGGTGCTGTTCCTGGTGGATGTGACGCACCGGCTGGCGAAGGCGGAGATTCCGGGCGAGAAAGTGAAGGCTACCGGCCGCATGGCGCTAAGCGCGGCGGAGGACGACTTCGCGCTGTCGCTGGTGAAGCGGCTCGACTGCCCGGTAATCCTGGTGCTGAACAAGATCGACGCGGTGCGCAAGGAAGAGTTGCTTCCGCTGATTGCGCATTGGAGCGCGCAGCACACGTTTGCCGACGTGGTGCCGATCTCTGCGCGCAAGAAGGAGGGCCTGGAGCTGCTGCTGGACAAGATTGTGGCGGTGCTGCCGGAGGGCCAGCGCTATTTCCCGCGAGACCAGGTGACGGACCAGCCGGAGCGGTTTCTGGTTGCCGAGTTGATTCGCGAGAAGATCCTGATGCTGACCGGCGAAGAGGTTCCCTATGCGACGGCGGTGGTGATTGAGAGATTCGAGGAACCGGCGTCGCTGAAGAAGATGAAGGACGGACGGCTGCCGGTGACGAAGATTGCCGCGGCCATCTACTGCGAACGAACGGGGCAGAAGGCGATCCTGATCGGCAAGCAGGGCGCGATGCTGAAGCAGATTGGAACCGCCGCGCGCAAGGAGATCGAGAGCCTGCTGGGGACGCGGGTATTCCTCGAACTGTTTGTGAAGGTGCAGGAAGAATGGCGGTCCAGCCGCGGGTTCGTGGAGGAGCTGGACTGGCGACGGCAGTTGGAGCAGATTGCGGCGAAGCAGCAGCGCGAAGAATCGTAATATGCGCGTGTCTTAGCCTTCCTTCGTCGCAAGAATCGGCACCAGCAAGCGGTTGGGGTCGATCGCAATCCATGCCAACGAGCCGACGATCACCAGGGATGCCGAAGCCACGAAGGCCATGTTCCATCCATAGTGCACGGCGATCCAGGGTGTGAGCGAAGCGGTGCAGGCTCCTCCTATCTGTCCACCCATGTTCATCATCCCGGAGACGATACCGGTGTACTCTCCCGCGATATCGGCTGAGACCGCCCAGAAGTTGCTCTGCGCCAGATATAGGACGCCCACCGCAGACGCCAGAACCAGCGCCGCAGTCCGTGCGTCGTGGGCGCTCGAGCCCAGCAGCAGCAGAACCGCAGTGAGCGCCAGCGCGACGCCCGGCAAAAGGCAACGACCCATTCGCAGGCCGAAGCGCGCGGCGATCGAGTCGCTGACAAAGCCGCCGAGCAGGCACCCGACCGTCATGGCGATAAACGGAAACATCGAGTAGATTGCGCTGGTCTTGAGATTGAGCCCGCGTGCCTGTGCCATATAGATGTAAATCCAAGCGAAGAACATCCATGCCACATAGGCGAAAGAGAAGTAGCTGACCGTAAGCGCGAAGATGGTTCTGCTGCGAAAGATCTTTGACCATGGGATGGCATGCTGGCCGTAATGTGCAGCATCGTCCTCGTTGCCCCCCGCGGTTGACACGCGGCGCTCGCTCACAATGAGTGAGCGCTCTGCGGTCCCAACCGATGCATGCTGCTCGGGAGTGTCGCGAGCCGCCAGGAACCACACCAGTCCCGCCGCCGCACCCACACACGCGCTGAATCCGAATGACGTGCGCCACCCATGGTGCAGGATGATTGCTGTCACCACAGGGAAGCTAACGACCGAACCAAGACCCACGCCAGCGAAGATGATGGAATTGGCCTTGCCGCGTTCCTTGACCGGAAACCATCGCTCCACAAACTGGCTGGCGGCTGGATACATGGTTGCTTCTCCTGCTCCCAGGGTGAAACGCAGCAGAATGAAGATGAGCAGGGCGCTCCCAATTCCGTGTGGAATAAGCGCGATCAGCGCCAGGAAGAATCCCCACCAGGCTCCCAGCAAGGCCAGCGTGCGGCGCGGGCCGAGCCGTCTCGCCAGCAGTCCCGCGGGAATCTGAAGCCCAGCATAACCAATGAGAAACGCGCTTGCGATCCAGCCCAGCTGAATTTTGCTGATAGAAAATTCCTTGCAAATCTCGATGCCGGCGATGGAGACGTTGGTGCGGTCGAGATAGGCCACAGCGCTCAGCACGCCCAGCCAGAGCACCAGCAGATAACGAATCGGCAACTGCGCTCCGCGGGCAGCGGGCGATCTTACTTCGATTTCAGTCAAGGTAACTCCGGAGTTCTCAAGCTCCAATTTATTGCAGCGCGGCAGGCGGCGACGAGCCTCGCACATGCACGCTCCAGACCTTGGCCAGGTGCGAGGCTCCGGCCGGACCGGTGACGGTGAGGGTTGGGGTGTAATTGCCTTCCCGGCCCGGCCGGTCCTTGTACTGGTGAACCGGATTCTGTTCGTCGGAGGTGGTTCCGTCGCCGAAGTCCCACTTCCACGAGGTGATCTGCCCCTCCGATTGATCCTTGAAGGCGACGATACGCAAGTCCGCGTCGACCACCTTGAAGGACCACTGGGCGTCGATGGACTTGCGGAATTGCGGCTCCAGTGGCATCAGACGAAACGCGACGAGGTCCGATGCGTTGCCGAAGAATGTCTGCTTGTGCGAGAGGTTCCAAAACTTGCGTTTGTTCGAGGTTGGATCGTTATAGTCGATGACCGCCCAGGAGAGGCCAATCAGCTTGTTCTCGGTGAGCACGCTTTCGACGGCCCGTTCGGGGCCCTCGCACCCCGCATAGTCGAAGGGCGTGATCCAGAACTCGAGGATCAGTTTGCCCGATTGCCCCGGCTTGAAGTTGTAGTTGTAGGCGTGATTCGCGTAGGGCAGGTCCTTGGTGTATTGCGCGCATCCCCAATCCATGGTCCAGTCTTTGCCCTCCGCGGGGGTAAAGATGTGGTAGTTCTGCGCATGGGCTCCCTGCTGGGCGAAGT
>CAWBFL010000058.1:0-14525 GCA_963787905.1 uncultured Acidobacteriaceae bacterium
GCGCGGCGGAGAAGGATTCCGGCTGGCACCTGAATATGGGCGGAATTGCGCTGATGTGGCGCGGCGGCTGCATCATCCGCAGCGTCTTCCTGGGCAATATCAAGGCAGCTTTCGATAAGAATGCCAGCCTCGCGAACCTGTTGCTGGACGACTTCTTCTCGAGCGCGCTGAACCAGTACCAGGCAAGCTGGCGCAAGGCGATCGTGCACGCGATCGAAATCGGCGTGCCGACTCCGGCATTCTCGACTGCGCTGGCGTTTTACGATGGCTACCGGACGGAGCGGTTGCCGGCAAACCTCTTGCAGGCGCAGCGCGACTACTTTGGCGCGCACACCTACGAGCGCGTCGACAAACCTCGCGGTGAGTTCTTCCACACCAACTGGACCGGCCGCGGCGGCCGCGTTTCTTCCACGACCTACAACGCGTAGAGCGGGAGTCCATCCCAACAGAAGAGCCAGCTTCGCACGGTGCGAAGCTGGCTCTTTGATTGTGCGGGCAGACGGATCGAAGCTGGAGCATGGCCAGCCGAAGCGCGGCGGCGGTTTACTCCTGGATCTTCTGCCAGGCGTCCCACGTGTAGATGGCGATGATGGCAATGGTCATCAGAGCCGACACGGAGCCGAGAGCGCGAATGTAGGGCGTCGTCTTATGGATCTTGCGGACGATGGTAGTTTGCTGCTCTTTCTCGTTGGCGTTGATTTCGTCCAGGAAGAGCTGATTCTCCTCGTACCGGGTGAGGGTCGCGTTATAGGCAAGCAGCGCCAGAAACAAGCCCGTAAAGACGGCCCAAATGACGATCAAGACAGGTAATGCGTTCATCATGGGAAGCCTCCCTTTCTGGGACCATGCAGCGAAGCTGGGCTGTCGGCTCTGCGTGGGAGCAGACTCGCCGGGGCAAAAGGCGGTGGTTTGCGGACCGCCGATCAAGATCATACGCCCCTAAAACAGCGGCATTCCAGCAATTCTTGTGATGGGAGACACAGATGTTGGCAACGCGGATGCGGAGCTTAATGGGTAAATGCCGAACGCAGCATCCATGCGACAACCCCGAGTATCAGCAGCACGGCGGCCAGCATCAGAGCGATGTAGCGGCCGGCCTTCGCCTCCGCTTCGGGCGCAGGCTGGGTGATGCCAAAGGTGTTAACGAAGGTATCGACCAGGAAGCGAAGGGGATTCACGTCTCTTGAGATGCGCTCCGGCGGGCCGCGGATTCCGGCTGCGGCGGCCTGCATCCGAAGGTGGCGACGGTCCATCTAACAGACGTGCAGAAGTTTGCTTGCAGCGACCGATTTGGTCGCATATACTCAAGAGGCAGCAGTTCAAAGGAGATTCATTATGGCCACCGCAGCAGTTACGCCCACCCCTGAAGTTGTCACTGGAGCGCCGAAGTCGCAGCCGGTCAATCTGACCCCGGCGGCGATCGCCAAGGTGAAGGAGATTATGGCGACGCAGGATCCGGTTCCGGCGGGGCTGCGCATCGGCGTGGTCGGCGGCGGATGCTCGGGCTTCCAGTACTCGATGTCGTTCGAGAACCAGAGCGGCATGATGGACAAGGTTTACAGATTCGGCGATCTGAAGGTGTTTCTGGATGCGACCTCGGCGATGTACCTGAAGCGACTGCGTAGTGGACTACGTGGAGACGCTGGAGGCGGCCGGCTTCAAGTTCGAGAACGCCGCGGTGAAGAGCACCTGCGGCTGTGGCTCGAGCTTCAGCGTTTAGTTCAGGTCTGGTTTGGCGGTACAAGGCACCCTCCGGGGTGCCTTTTCTGCGTCTGGGGCGTGCGGCGAAAATATATTTTCGGGTATGGCTGGCGGACGCCGGGAAGTTCGGCCTGGCCCCGATTCCGCGGGGCGACTGGCGGCGGGTACCCCACCCCCCTCCCCCCGTACTTCAGGTCCTAAAGTACATCTTCTAAACGACTTAAGTCCAAGTGAAGTCCGAACCGGTCGGTCTAAGTTCTAAAGTCTTTGAAACAAGCACTTTAGCTGGGGAAATAGGTGGAAATCAGGGTTTTGGAGGCTACCTCTCGAAATCTGCTTGGTTATCTTCATTTTATCAGGCGTGTCAAGGGAATCGGGGATGGATGGTCATGGTTTGGCTGGACTCAAAGCGGTCGGGCGGAGGCGGCCGATGCGGCCGTGGGGGCCGACGACGAAGGGGAGGGATAGGGCGTTCCAGTGCTGGTCGGCGTCGGGAGGGTCGGTTGCAGTGGGCTTCAGGGGGCGCCAGTTGCGGCCGTCGTCGGTGGAGATGTCGGTGCCGTTGGGGCCTACGGTGATCCAGGTCTTGGTGGTGGGCGAGTAGGCTACGGCGGAGCGGAAGCCGTGGGGTGGGGTTTGGGCAGCTTTCCAATGATGGCCACCGTCTTGAGAGCGCGCTGCAGTACCAATGCTCTCGTTCGGCTTGAGATAGTCTCCGCCCACCACAACCAAGCCATCGTAGTCCCGGGTCTCAATGGAGAATGCGCCGGTACTTGCTGAACCTGCTCGCATGGGCAAGGAGAAGGCACTAAATTTCCACGGCGCAGCATGCATCATCTTCCAGAAGTAGTCTGCTGCCTGCTGGGCTTCCGGTGATGAATCCAATCGCGAACCTTTCATCGACGAGAAGCGTGGAGTTGCTTGCCGCGAATGCCGCCTCCTGCGGACGCGCTTCCAGTCCAGTCCATTTAGTCTCGGTGTGGTTGCTTTCCCAGCTTTGCTTCCATGTCTTTCCGTAATCTCCAGACTCCCAGTAGGAGAAGACGCCTTTTACGGGATCGCCCAACAGATATCCGTTACCCTCGAACCTATTCATCAAGAATGCATCCCAGAAGCCGTCGGGGTCGGGATTGGTGAAGATCAGCTTCCAGCTCTGGCAGGCGTCGGTGGTTTTGTAGAGGCGGGAGAGCGGGCCTTTGCCGCTGGACATGACGATGGCGGTGGAGGCGTCGAAGGCCTGGATGCCGCGGAAGTCGAGGTGGTCGGCGTCGGGTGGGGTGGTAGCGTGCCAGTGGGCGCCGTCGTCGGTGGTGCGGAGGACGGTGCCGTCGGAGCCGGAGGCCCAGGCGATGCCGTTCGAGAGGGAGTGGATGCCACGGAGGTCGGCGGTGGTGGGAGCGGGCTGGATCTGCCATTGTGCGGGGCCGGGATGGTGAGGAGGAGAGCGGTGAGGAGGAGGGTCGTGCGCATTTGGTGGAAGTGTACGCCTGGGCGGAAGCGGAACAAGGACCAATACGGAGATTCTGGCTACGCCAGAATGACGACCCGGAAAGGTCTGAGGGTTTCGGGGTATGCTGGTCGCGCTGAGGAAGTGGGCGTCGGACGGAGTTTACCCCAGGGGCTAAAGCCCCTTTCTTTGGCTGCCTGAGAATGCCAAGCCTAAAGGCTTGGCTTACCTAGAAGCAGCCTACCTAGAAGCAGCTTACCTAGAAGCAGCTTACCTAGAAGCAGAGAAAAGGCTTGGCTTACCAAGAAGTAGAGACGTGGCGATACGTAAGGTCGAGGAGATGGAATGCGGATGATACAGATTGGTGGGGTTGGGTTGGCGGGATTGTTTGCGGCGATGATGGCGATTGCGCAGGTGGCTCCGATGGCTGGAACTGCGCCGCCGGGACAAGCGACGACGCCTAACGCGGGGCCAGTCGGTGGTGGGCAGGGGCGGCCGCAGATGGCTCCGGTGGGGGTTCCAGTCGCGGGGATGCCGTTTGTGCATGATCCGTCGACGGTGGTGCGGTTCAAGGGCAAGTATTATGTGTTTTCGACGGGGCGGGGCGCGCCGTTTTATTCGTCGCCGGATGGGGTGACGTGGACGCGCGAGGGCAGCGTGTTCGAGCCGCCTACGAGTGCTGCCGCGGACGGATACCAGGGCGCGATTCCGGAGGATGTGCACGCGGGAGTGCCGAAGAACAATGGGTCGGATGTGTGGGCTCCGGACATTATCCGGATGAATGGGGAGTTTTATCTCTATTACGCGGTGTCGAGCTGGGGGTCGTTCCAGAGCGCGATTGGGTTGGCGACCAACCCGGTGCTGGATCCGAAGGACCCGGCGTACCGGTGGACGAGCCGTGGGATTGTGGTGAGTTCGAATGGGAATGAGGACCTGAACGCGATCGATCCGGGGGTGATTCACGCGCCGGACGGGACGCTGTGGATCTGCTATGGGTCGTACCACGGCAGCATCCGGGTGACGCAACTGGATCCGAAGACGGGGCTGGCGCTGGCGCCGGGCAAGCTGGGTGCGCCGGTGGCGACGGCGCGGGAGAGCGAGGCCTCGGACATCATCTTTCACGACGGGTACTACTACCTGTTTGTGAACCACGGGAGCTGCTGCAAGGGGAAGGCGAGCGAGTACAACATCCGGGTGGGACGGGCCAAGGCGATTACGGGGCCGTATCTCGATCAGCATGGCGAGACGATGGACCAGGGCGGAGGGTCGCTGTTTCTGGCGGCGCACGATCACCGCATCGGACCGGGACACTTTGGGCGGGTGCAGGATTACGACACCGAGCCGGCGGACGTAGACCCCGGGGCGATGCTGAACATGACGAAAGCGGACGCCGAGCGGATCGCCGGGGGGACGCTCAGCGCAATGGAAGCGGGCAGCGAAGCGGAGGGCGCGGAGCGGTTCAGCGTGCACTACGAGGCAGATATGACGCGGGGCGGGCGGAGCGTGCTGGATATCCGGCCGCTGCTGTGGAGCGCGGATGGATGGCCGGTGGCGGGCGATAACATGACGGACGGGACCTACCAGATTGTGTCGCGGCTGAGCGAGAACACGCTGGAATCGTGGGAGCAGCCACCTGCGGGGGCAACCATCGGGAGCGCACCCGCCCCGGGAGCGAAGGGGGGGATACTGCCGCGCGTGGCGCGGTACCTGACGCTGGACAACCAGAAGTGGACGATTACGCCGGCGGGCGGCGGGTTCTACAAAATTGTCAACGTTGGGACAGGCAACGCACTGGGCACGTTCGGGATTACGCTGGCCTTTGGGATGACCGTTGACCTCTCTCCGTACACCGGTGCGGACGCGCAATTGTGGCATCTGGATCAGTTTCCGAATGGCGGCTGGCGGATTCGCAACAAGGGAACGGGGCTGAGCCTGCGCCAGGCAGGCGGAGGCGGAATGGTTGAGCTGGTCCCGTTTGTGCGCGACGACCAGTCGCTGTGGACGATCACGACGCCGTAGGGGCATTTGCCCGTCTGACATAAATGGGTTGGGCCGGGCAGCGGCAGCGGACTAGAATTGCGTCCAAGATGGTTGAGGCGCATAGAGTTCTGCCATGCGAATGAGGCTGACAGCGGCGGTAGTCGCGGTGGCGATAGCCTGGACCGTGGGCGTGCGGGTTGCGGACTCCACTGCCTGGGCGCAGCAGGCGGGCCATGCAGACAAGGCCGCGGCGAGCGGCGAAAGCGCGAGAACCTACTTCGATCAGGCGAGGAAGCTGGGGTTTCCGGCGGCGGGACAAAGCGCGCCCTATGTGCTGAAGGCGGAGTTCACCACGCGCGGCAGCTCGGGGGTGGTGGAGACGGGAACGTACACGGACACCTGGGTGAACGATACCCAGTGGCGCCGGGAAGCGGCGCTGGGCGCCAGCAAGTTTGTACGCAGCCGCAATGGCAAGAAGCGGTATCGCGTGGCAGCCGGGCCGGACGCGGCGCTGCTGCAGTTTGTGCTGACGGCGATGGAGCCGCTGCCGGCAACGGACTCGTTGTTTGCGGAGTCGGATTGGCGGATCACGCGGGACGTAGTGGATGGCGTGCCGGCGACCCGGGTTGCGAGCGGGCATGAGAATGCGGATGGTACGCCCGACCCAAAGGAGTTCGACGGCTTCTGGTTCGACGCGAGCGGGCAGCTGGTGAAGAGCTATGGCAACGGGCTGGAGACGCGTCGCATGGACTTCAGCGACTACAACGGAGTGCAGGTGGCGCGGCGGGTGGAGGTGCTGATGGCGGGCAAGGTCGGCTTGCGCATCAACGTGACCGAGCTGCGGCCGGCGGGCAAGCTGGACCCGCACATCTTCGCCATGAAGGGAAACGAGTGGGTGCGGGCGTACACCTTCGAAGTGCGCTGAGGCGCGAGGACGCGCGCGCTGGGGATGATTGCGGGCCGGGTCTGGTAACGTAGCAACCATGCCGCTTACCGCTTCGCCGATTGCCGACTCCGCGCGCGCGGGCGACGCTCCAGAGGGATTGCCGATCGAATCCGGGCGGGGCGGGTCGACGTGGAAGACGGCGGTGAGGCTGGCACGCTTCTCGGCGGCGGTGGATCCGCGCGCATTTGTGTTGACGGTGGCGACGGCGCTGGCGGGATCGCTGGCCGAAGGCGCGGGCCTGGTGCTGCTGCTGCCGTTGCTGGCAGTGGCGGGGATGAACTTCAGCGGGTCGTCAACGGCCGGCTGGCTGGTGGTCGCCTCGCAGCGGTTGCTGGTGGGTGCGGGCGTGCCGCGGGCATGTGGCTGCCGGTGGTGCTGGGAATCTTTCTGGCGACCGGCGCGCTGCGTTCGCTGCTGCGCCGGTCGCAGTCGATGCTGGTGTACACCACGACGACCAGGGTGCAGCTGGCGCTGAGCCGGCGAGTGTACGAGCGGGTGGTGAAGGCGCAGTGGGGATTCCTGGTGCGGCAGCGCGCGGGCAGGCTGACCCATCTGCTGACGGCGGAGTTGCGCAATGTGCTGACGCGGTCAGCCTGCTGCTTTCGCTGATCAACCTGGGCTGCCTGACACTGCTGTATCTGGCGATCGCGCTGAAGCTGTCCGCGCCGATGACGCTGCTGGTGCTGGCGCTGGGCGGAGGGCTGATGCTGCTGCAACGGCGCTCGCTGGAGCGCACGCGGAAGAGCGGGCAAAGCCTGGATGAGAGCGTCGGCGAGGTCTACGCGGCGACCGAGGAGCACCTGCTGAACCTGAAGAGCGTGAAGGCATACAACGCCGAAGAGCGCGATGTGAGGCTCTTCGCCAGCTCTGCGGCGAGGTGGCGCGGCACACGGGAGACACGGCGAAGCACCAGGCCGCATCGAGCTTCTGGTTTGAAGTGGGTTCGCTGGCGGCGCTGGGCGTGGTGATCTTTCTGGCGCTGCGCGTGCTGCAGGTGCAGGCCGCGACGATGCTGCTGCTGCTGGCGATCTTCACCCGGCTGATGCCGCAGCTTGCCAGCCTGCAGAGCCAGGCCCATCAGCTTGCCAGCGTGCTGCCGTCGTTCGACCAGGTGCTGAGCGATCGAGGCGGAGTGCGTGGCCCATGCCGGAGCCGGAGGCGCTCGAGGCCGGTGGGAAGATTCCGGCGCGGAGGCTTCGCTGAGGCTGGAGCGCGAGCTGCGGCTGGAGGATGTGTGGTTTGCGTATCAGGCTGCGGACGCGCAGCGCGAGCCGGAGTTGGTGCTGCGCGGGATCGACCTGACGATCGAGGCGGGGACCATCACGGCGGTGGTGGGTCCATCGGGCGCGGGCAAGAGCACCCTTGCCGACGTGACCAACGGGCTGCTGCTGCCAACGCGCGGGCGGCTGCTGCTGGATGGGCGCGCACTCGACCCTGCTGCGATGCGGCTGTGGCGCCAGCACGTGGGGTACGTGGGGCAGGATACAGTGCTGTTCCACCAGAGCGTGCGCGAGAACCTGCTGTGGGCGGGGCCGGGAGCCACCGACGCCGAGTTGCGCGAGGCGCTGCTGCTGGCCGCGGCGGGCTTTGTGTACGAATTGCCATTGGGGCTGGAGACGGTGGTCGGCGACCGCGGCATTCTGCTGTCGAGCGGTCAGCGGCAGCGCATCTCGCTGGCGCGGGCGCTGCTGCGCAAGCCGACGCTGCTGATTCTGGACGAAGCGACCAACGCGCTGGACGTGGAGAATGAGGCTCGCATTCTGGAGGCGATTCGCGCGGTGGTGCGGGAACGGCACGGCGCGCTGACGGTGCTGATGATTGCGCACCGGGCAAGCGCGATCCGCCGCGCCGACCGCGTCTTTGAATTAGAAGGCGGCCGCATCGCGCCGGTTCGCTTTCCTGAGGGGGATATTTCCAATCCATACACCGGCTCTGCTAGGATGACGGGCGGTATGAAAACCTTTGACTCCGCCCGCCGCGATCTTCTGAGACTCAGCAGCATGGGTCTTGCCGCCTCCGCCGCTTCCGCAATTCCCGCCTTCGCCGCAAAGAAGGCGACGACGCCGGCGCTTTCTCCGGTGATGTTCGATGTGCGCGCATTTGGCGCGACCGGCGATGGCAAGACCGTCGACTCGCCCGGGATCAACGCCGCGATTGAGGCGGCTGCGGCCGCGGGCGGGGGCACAGTGGTCTTTCCGGCCGGGACTTACATTTCGTTTTCGATCCGGCTGAAGAGCAAGGTCAACCTATACCTTTCGCAGGGATCGACGATCATTGCGGCGGACTCGCCCAAGCCGGGCGAGACGACCGGCTACATGGGTGGAACCTATGACGCGGCCGAGCCGAAGAATCCATGGGATGCCTACCAGGACTACGGCCACAACCACTGGCATAACTCGCTGATCTGGGGCGAAGGCCTCAGCGATATCTCGATCACCGGGCCTGGGCTCATCTGGGGCCGCGGGCTGAGCTTTGGCGCAGGGCCTGGACGTCCGCCGGCCAGTGCGGGCGCCTATGGCGCGGGTTTCGGTCCGGAGCGCATGACCCCACCCGCAGGCGCAGGTGGACCTGGTGGTGCCGGCCCCGCAGGAGCTGGCGCGGCTGCGGGAACGGCGAGGCCCGGCGGTCCCGGCGGAGGCGGTCCGCGCAATCGCGGCAACTATCCGATGTACCAGGCAGAGCAGGCTGGGGTGGGCAACAAGTCGATTGCCCTGAAGAATTGCCGCAACGTCATTCTGAGCGACTTCTCGATTCTGAAGGGCGGGCACTTCGGCATTCTGGTGACAGGCGTCGACAACCTCACCATCGACAACCTGAAGATCGACACCGACCGCGACGGCATGGATATCGACTGCTGCAAGAATGTGCGGGTGTCGAACTGCACGGTGAACTCGCCGTGGGACGATGCGATCGTGCCGAAGGCGAGCTTTGCGCTCGGGTACAACCGGTCGTGCGAGAACTTCAACATCACGAATTGTTTCGTCAGCGGCTGCTACCAACTGGGCACGGTGCTAGACGGGACCTGGAAGAAGTTCACGCAGGAAGCCGACCGCAAGGTGGGCGGCACCGGCCGCATTAAGCTGGGTACCGAGTCGAATGGCGGCTTCAAGAACTTCTCGATTACCAACTGCGTCTTCGAGGGCTGCCAGGGGCTGGCGCTGGAGACGGTGGACGGCGCGCTGCTGGAAGATATTACGGTCAGCAACATCACCATGCGCGACATTATCAGTTGCCCCATCTTCATACGCCTGGGCGCGCGGCTGCGCGGGCCCAAGGGTACGGGCGACCAGAGCACGGTGGTGGGCACGCTGCAGCGCGTGCTGATCTCCGGAATCAACTGCTACAACAGCGCGGCGAAGTTCGGATCGAACATTACCGGCATTCCGGGCTACAACGTGAAGGACGTAAAGATATCCGACGTCTTCGTGCAGCATGCCGGCGGAGGCACCGCAGAGGACGCGACGATCGTGGTTCCGGAGAAAGAGGCCATGTATCCCGAGCCCGGGATGCTGGGCACGCTGCCGGCACACGGGTTCTATTTGCGCCACGTCGACCGGATTGAGATGAGCCATGTGGAGGTCCAGCCGATGACGCCCGACGCGCGGCCGTGCATTGTGACGGACGAGGTACATCGCGCGGACTTTGCGTTTATCACGGCGCCGAGCAATCCTCCGGCGTTCTCGTTCAAGAACTCGACGGATATTCGGGTGATGCTGAGCAGGGCGGGGGCGGACCAGACGATTGCGTAGGTGTGCGCGGCGTGCAAGCTGACCTCAGGGGCTAAAGCCCGTTTCAGAAGAGCCACGTGATGGCACGGCTGAAGCCGTGCCCTTAAGCAAGACGAATACGGAGATTCTGGCTTCGCCAGAATGACGCTTCATGGCGGGGTGGGGCGGTGCGAGGGGGCGAAACGGGGAAATGAACACTCCGCTGTAGGCGTGTCGTTGCCGTCACTCTGCTGATGCAGGCAAGCCTGTTAAGATAGCGCTTGAGTTTGAGGCGCGGGCCGGGAGGTTGCGCGTCGTGCAAAGGCGGGCGCGGATTGCTCTATTGGCTGCTGTACCAGAAGCTGTTTCCCTACTTTCGTGTGTTCCGGATCTTCCGGTACCTGACCTTCCGGACGGCGTTTGCCAGCCTGACGGCGCTGCTGATCGGGCTG
The DNA here is from genome assembly GCA_963787905.1 of uncultured Acidobacteriaceae bacterium. Classification (GTDB taxonomy): domain Bacteria; phylum Acidobacteriota; class Terriglobia; order Terriglobales; family Acidobacteriaceae; genus Edaphobacter. The sequence continues at coordinate 10,234 of CAWBFL010000058.1, forward strand.
CTGATCGGGCCGTTCGTCATTGAGCGGCTGCGCGAATTCCAGATCGGCCAGTATGTGCGCGAGGATGGGCCGCAGACCCACCTGAAGAAGGGCGGCACACCGACCATGGGCGGGGTGCTGATCGTCATCTCCATCCTGGTGCCAACGCTGCTGTGGGCGGACCTTTCGAACCCGGCGGTGTGGATTGCGGTACTGTCGACGCTGGCGTTCGGCGCGATCGGTTTTGCCGACGACTATATCAAGGTGGTGAAGAAACGCAGCATGGGGCTGACGGCGCGGCAGAAGCTGGGCTTGCAGTTCCTGGCCAGCACGGCGGTCGCAGTGGCGCTGCTGCGGCTGGAGGCGGCGCGCGGGAGCTACTCGACGCGGCTGATGGTGCCGCTGGTCAAACGCTTCCGGCCCGACCTGGTGTGGCAGTGGATGGGCGCGATTCCGCATTTGCACTGGCTGGCGTTCCTGCCGTTCGTAATCTTCGTGATGCTGGTGATTACGCTGACCAGCAACGCGGTGAACCTCACAGACGGGCTGGACGGGCTGGCGATCGGATGCACCATCATCGCGGCGGGCGCGCTGGCGGTGCTGACGTACGTGAGCGGGCACGTGGTGTTTTCGGATTACCTGGAGCTGGACCGGATGCCGATGGTGAGCGAGGTGACGGTCTTCTGCGGGTCGATGGTGGGCGCGAGCATCGGGTTCCTTTGGTACAATGCGCATCCGGCCGAGGTGTTTATGGGCGACGTGGGATCGCTGGCGCTGGGCGGCGCGATCGGGACGGTCGCGGTAATCATCAAGCAGGAACTGCTGCTGCCGTTTATTGGCGGGGTATTTTTGCTGGAGGCGGCCAGCGTGATTCTGCAGGTGGGGAGTTACAAACTGCGCAGGGGAAAGAGGATCTTCAAGATGGCCCCGCTGCACCATCACTTTGAGTTGCTGGGGTGGAGCGAGAGCAAGGTGATTGCGAGGTTCTGGATTATGGCGCTGGTGTTTGCGCTGTTCGCGCTGACGACGCTGAAGCTGAGGTAGAAGAGGCTTAACACCGAGGAACACCGATTGAACCGATTTTCTTCAGGGGTGAAGAATTCACGGTTGCTGAATGATCGCGATGGCTGCGTTGCGGATGGTTGTGATGATTTCGGCCTCAAGGTTTCCGACTACGGAAGCGATCAAGGATTCGTGGGCCGTGAAGATTTTGCCGGGCCGCACATAGCTGATGTGCCGGAGTGTGCCGGTTGAGAAGTCCGAAGGGGTAAGACGGATGGAGCGATGATCGCCGAAAGGGATTGCTGGTGATCTGGCACACGATCCAGTCCTCGCGGCCAGCGGCAGCGAGAAGGACGACGGGACGAAGCTTATTCCGGCTCAAATCAGAGAATGGGAACGGAAGGAGAGCTACTTGGCCTGCTGCAAATACGCCCATGCGTCGTCCTCTTCCGGGCGAAGCCAGTCGGCCAGCGCCTTTTCCGACATGAGCGCCGGATCGATATCTTCGCGTTCGGGCCAGGCCAGGACGGCTCTGCCCGGCGGCAACTTCACAGTCGGATCGAGGGGACGGACAGCGCCGACTTCATCGATTTCCACTTCAATGGTTCGCGCCATGGTTTGCTCCCGCCATTGCTGGTGCAATGATAGCAGTAGCGTATTTGCGTTCGCGCTCACGACGCTGAAGTTGAGGTAGAAGAGGCTTAACACCGAGGAACACCGATTGAACCGATTTCTCTGAATAGTGGGATAGATTTGTAGGCATGGAACTGAAGAATAAGCGCGTGCTGGTGGTGGGGTTGGGCAAGAGCGGGATGGCGGCGGCGCTGTTTCTGCGCGACCAGGGGGCGCGGGTGACAGTGTCGGACACGCGCAGCGCGGTGGCGCTGGCGAGCGAGATTCCCACGCTGCTCGACGCGGGCATCATGGTCGAGACGGGTGGGCATGGGCTGCTGACGTTTCGCCGGCAGGACCTGATTGTGGTGTCGCCGGGAGTACCGTACGATACGCCGGAGTTGAAGCAGGTGCGGGCCTATGGGAAGGACGGGCCGCCGATCATCGGCGAGTTGGAGTTGGCGAGCCGGTTTCTCAAAGGCAAGATCGTAGCGATTACGGGATCGAATGGGAAGACGACGACCACTTCCCTGCTGGGCAAGATCTTTGCGGACGCGGGCGGGCCGACGCTGGTGGGCGGGAATATTGGCACGCCGGTGATTGAGCTGATCGCGCCGAGCACGCCCGAAACGGTGAGTGTGCTGGAGGTTTCGAGCTTCCAGTTGGAGACGGTGGAGGAGTTTCATCCGCAGATCGCCGTCGTGCTGAACATTACGCCCGACCACCTGGACCGGCATGGGACGTTTGAGAACTATGCCGCGATGAAGACGCGGATCACCGAGAATCAGACGGCAGAGGATTTCCTGGTGCTGAACGGGAAGATCCGCCGACGCAGATGGTTGCGGCCAAGACGAAGGCGCAGGTGTATTGGTTCAGCGGGCGGCGGCCGATCAAGCAGGGCGCGTTTGTGCATGGGGAGAGCATCTTGTTTGTTCCGCGCGAGGGCGCGAAGGCGGAGCCGGTGATGCCGGTGGCGGAGATTCCGCTGAAAGGCGCGCACAACGTGGAGAATGTGCTGGCAGCGGTGTGCGCGGCGCGGCTGGGCGGGGTGACGGCGGAGTCGATCCGCGCGTCGGTGGCCGGCTTCAAGGCCGTCGAGCACCGGCTGGAATTTGTCGCCGCCATCCGCGGCGTGGACTTCTACAACGACTCCAAGGCGACCAATGTGGACGCGACCAAGAAGGCACTGGAGGCGTTCAAGACTGGCGTGCACCTGATTCTGGGCGGGAAGGACAAGAACTCGGATTACACGGAATTGAGCGATTTGCTGCGCGAGCGATGCAAAGTTGTTTACACAATAGGTTCGGCGGCGGAGAAGATCGAGCAGCACCTGGCGGGAGTGGTCAAGATAGTTTCAGCGCATACGCTGGATGCGGCCGTGCGCCGGGCCGCGCAGGACGCGGTCGCGGGCGATGTGGTCGTTTTGGCGCCGGCGTGCTCGAGCTTCGACCAGTTCGAGAATTACGAGCAGCGGGGCCGGGTATTTAAGGATTTAGTGAAACAGCTTTCTGCGTAGAGAGAGCGAGAGATAAATACGGGGTCCTTCACTTCGTTCAGGATGACGGCCCCGAGAAGAAACGAGCAGGATGGCGAAGCGGGTTGGGGTCGACAAATGGATGTTCGGGACGGTGCTGTTGCTGGTGCTGTTTGGGCTGGTGATGGTGTTCTCGGCGTCGGCGGTGATGGCGAAGGAGACGGTCGGCTCGCCCTATGCGTATGTGCGGATGCAGGCGCTGTGGGCGCTGCTGGGAATGGTGGCGCTGACGGTGCTGATGCGGGTGGACTACCGCCGCTATAACAGCTATCCGGTAGTGGTGGGGTGCGTTGCGGTGACCACGCTGCTGCTGCTCGGCGTGTTCGTGATGCACGGAATGAACGGGGCACATCGCTGGATCCGGGTGGCGGGGACAACGCTCGAACCGTCGGAGCTGGCCAAGCCGGTGATTGTGCTGTTCCTGGCGTATTTCCTGCAGACGCGTATTCACGCGATGGACGATTGGAAGGGGACCATCCTGCGCGCGGCGCTGCCTCCGCTGGTGTTCATTGCGCTGATCCTGAAAGAGCCAGCAAAGATCAATCTGAACGTATTGCTAAAGACCGTTCAGTTCTGCACGCTTCCCCACGAAATACGGATACGGCGTTATTCAAGAAATCGAGTTTGGTACGTCGTATCTCATGCAAGAGCGTGGATCAAATCCACGCCTTGAAATTAATTGGAATTGCTCAACCTCATCCGGTCACCGACTTCATGGCGCTTACGCCGATCAAAAAACTTTCGGCCTTCAACTACGACTTATGCGTCTCATGCGGAAACTGTGCACGCTGTCCATACCTGGCGATCAGCCTCGACGAAAAGCGGCTTCCGTTCTCCGATCCGCGCGTTGATTCGGCTGTACGCTCTGCGCGCAGAAATGTCTGGTCGGCGTGATCTCGATGCGTGAACGGACTCCGCAAGAACTTGCGGTACTCAAGGAAAATTGATTGCATACATTAAGAAAGGATAAAACACAATGGCAACGCGATTCGAAAACGGCATTGTTGCAACTCTAGGCAAAGAGAATAAAATTTGGTTAAATGGCTCAGTCGTTACGGACGGCGAAAAGATTGTGGCGGTTGGTGACTCTGCACAGATGAAACAACGCTATCCAAAAGCGGAGTCCGTTGATTGCAAAGGCAAAGTCGTCATGCCTGGCTTCATC
>CAWBFL010000059.1:0-5543 GCA_963787905.1 uncultured Acidobacteriaceae bacterium
TACGGCAGCGCGCTCAGGTTTCCGCCGCTCGGACAGTTGCCGACCGCTGCCAGCAATCCCGCTGCCGGGTTCGTCCCTCCGCTCGTGGTCCCGCCCAGCGCATAGACATAGACCTGTGTTCCCGGCGCACAACCCGCGCTCCCCGCCCACACAAAACCCCCATCCGCCGCCGTTAGCACATACGCACCAATCGCATCCACGTGTCCGGTTGCTGCCGCATTCAGCAGGGACACCGATGACTGTCCATAGCCCGTAGTATTCGCCGCAAACAAGTAAACGTGTGCGCCCGCGATCGGGTGCCGCGCGTCGTATACCGCTCCGCTTGTACTTCCCGGCGCGGGAATCGAAACCAGCGCGACGCTGGCCGAGGAGTTGGTCAGGCCGCTCGTGTCATATACGGTAAGCGAAATCACATAGTCCCCGGCTGACGCATAGGTGTGGCTTGGCGCCGCGCCCGTCCCCGTACCACCGTCTCCAAAGTTCCACGCGTAGGTCAGAGCTTGCCCCTGCGGATCGCTCGAGCCACTTCCATTAAAGGTCAGCGCCGTCCCCACCGTCCCGTTATATGGCCCACCTGCATTTGCCTGCGGTGGCCCCAGCACCGGCTGATTCGCAACAACCAGACCCCCGCCGCCACCGCAGCCTGCCAACAACAGCAGACCGCTCGCTGCAATCGCAAGCCCGACCCGCATAACGCTCTCCCCGGGAATTCGCTACCCAGACTACCACCAGGGTCCGCACATTGTTTCACCAGCGATCGAACCGGAGTTGGCTTATACCGCAACCGTAAACGTATCTTCGCTGCGCGTCACCGCCCGGTACAGCGTGTCGCGCTCGAAGGGTACCCGCCCAGCCTCCGTGATCAGCCGCACCAGGTCCGCCCGCCGCATGCCCTGCGGAGTCGTCGCTCCGGCATCGTGGTAGATTTTCTCCTCGATTACCGTGCCATCGATATCATCCGCTCCGAATCGCAGTGAAATCTGCGCCATTTCCGGTGACACCATCTGCCAGTAGCTCTTCACATGCGGAAAATTGTCCAGCAGCAGCCGTCCAATCGCGATCTGCTTCAGGTCCATCATCCCCGTGGTCTTCGGAATATGAGCCAGTGCCGTGTTATCCGGATGAAACGCCAGCGGAATAAATGTCTGGAAACCGCCCGTATCGTCCTGCACCTCGCGCAGCCGCAGTATGTGGTCCACGCGGTCTTCGTCGTTCTCCACGTGCCCGTACAGCATCGTCGCGTTCGATTTCAGTCCGATCTTATGCGCCGTCCGCGCCGTCTCCAGCCACTCGCCGCCGTCGATCTTGTGGTCGCAGATAATGTGCCGCACCCGGTCCGCAAAGATCTCCGCGCCGCCGCCCGGGCAGGAATCCACGCCCGCCGCCTTCATCCGGACCAGCGTCTCCTCAATCGTCATCTTGCCGCGCTTCGCCAGGAACGCGACCTCGACCATGGTGAATGCCTTGATATGCACCTTCGGAAAGCGCACCTTCAGCCCCCGCACCAGGTCTTCAAAATACTCAAACGGCAGATCAGGATGCAGCCCGCCGACGATGTGGAACTCCGTCACCGCCTCGGTCAACCCCGAACCAGCCGTCTCCCACGCTTCTTCCAGCGCCATCGTGTACGTGCCGGCCTCGCCCTTCTTCCGCCCGAACGCGCATAGCCGGCAGCTCGCCACACACACATTGGTCGGGTTGATGTGCCGGTTCACGTTGAAGTAGGCGATGTCGCCATGCATGCGCTCGCGCACCGCGTTGGCCATCCAGCCAATCGCCAGGATATCGCCGCTGCGATAGAGCGCTACGCCGTCGTCGAAGCTCAGCCGTTCGCCAGCTTCCACCTTCGCGGCAATCAGCTCCAGAGCGCGGTCGTCCGTCTGGAAGCCGTGCCGCGACACCGGATTGGCAACAAGAGAGGTCACGCTGATTCCATTCTATCCCGCCCCCAGAAGCGGGTGCTCCACATATGGGTTTTCAGATGTGGGTCGTCATATCGGCCCTACTGTTGACCCACAAGCGCCGAATCCACCATCCGTGGCTGCACCACAATGCCATCGAACAAGGTCGCGCCCACCAGGTAGTTGCCCACTGGACGTGCGAATCGCAGGTTCCACTTCGTATCCCACGAATCCACCCGCATCGAGGGAAGCTCAACCGCGAACACCGTGGTCGCCGGCTCATTCGCCGTCACCAGCATGCGGTTGGCCGCCATGTCGAAGTAAAGGTTATCCACTTTGCGCACCACCAGATTGGTGAGCGTCTGCCAGTGCGCTCCCTTATCCGGCGAGAAGTAGAGTCCATCCCGATCTCCCACCCACACATCGCCCTGCGCATCCACGGACAGCGCCGATACTTGCGTCACTTTCGCCGGCAGCGCCACCGGCTGCCAGTTGTTGCCGCCGTCGATCGACATCTCCACCGCACCCAGGCTCGCCGCCACCACGTACGCCTTCGCTGCCGCCACAAAGCGCCATTCGTCGATTGGAATCGCGGTCACCGCGCTCCACGTCTCTCCACTCGATGCGCTCCGCAGCACTCCCTGTGAGGTTGCGGCAAACAGGGTCTCGTCCGTCAGTGCAAAGCCGTAAACGCTGCCGTCGAAGTTCTTCAGCGTCGCAGCCGCCGTGCTCTTCGGCTTCGTATTCTGCCTCGATGCGGCTCGCGCTGCCTTCCGTCCGGGCTGCCTGCTGGTCGTCGCAGGCGTACTCTTCGCCACCGGTGCCGTCGTGCCCGTGGACTGCGCATCGTCTCCTACCCGCTGCCAATTCCCATCTTTCAGCCGATAAATCCCATGCTCCGTGCCCGCCAGGATCGTCCCGTCCGGAGCCTGCCCCAGGCTGAACACGTCGTGCCCATCCAGCCCGTTGCTCAACTGCGCCCAGCTCAGCGCGCCGGTGTGGCTGACAAAAACGCCGCCCGCTTCCTTGTCGTTCACCACGCCGATATACACCGTCGCGGCGTGCTGCGCGTCTCCAGTGAACGCGGTAATCTGCCGCGCGGAGAATCCTTTGTTCGACGGCACAAAACTGTCGCCCCCATCGTCACTCGCCAGTACGCCGCGCCGGTCGGTCGCCAGCAATACATGCTTCGAGTTCTCCGGGTCTACGTAAACATCATTCACGGTCACGTCGGATCCCGTGGTTTGCATCCAGTACTTCCCGGCATCGAAGGTGCGATACAGTCCTTCCGTCGTTCCGGCAAACACCGTATTCAGATTGTTCGGGTCCTGCATCAGCACCCGTGTCCGGCGCGCCGTGGAGGGAATGCCCTGGGTCTTGTTCACTCCGACCCCGCCGGTGAACTGGCCTCCTCCATCCTCGCTCTTGTAGATTCCCGAGCACGCGCTCAGATACACCACCTTGGGCTGCTTCGGATCCACCACGATCGAGAAGACATCTGAATCTTCGATGATCCCCTGCTTGATGCTCTTCCAGGTCTTGCCGCCATCCGTTGTCTTCCATGGCAAGTGCCACGTGCCTGCGTAAATGACGTCGGGGTTCACGGGGTCGACCGCCAGCGATTCGATCTCGTGAATCTCCGCGCTGTCCTTGGGGCTGATTCGTTCCCAATGATCTCCTCTGTCGGTCGAGCGGAATACTCCCTCCAGCGTTCCCGCCAACAGAATCTTCGGTTCCGAGGGCGCCGACGTCAGCGCGCGAACCGACTGCCCTTCCATCTCCGGCTCGCCGGTCCAGGTGGCACCGCCATCGCGACTGACGTAGATATCCCCGCCGTCAGCAACCACATAGGCTCCGACCACCAGATGTTTCGGGTCGGCCGGATCGACCAGGATATTATCGATGATCAGGTCGTCCCGATTGCCAATGCGCGCCAGTCGCGTCCAGGTCTTGCCGCCATCCTGGGTCTGATAGATGCAGCCATTCGCCGCACCCAGGTAGAGGTGCATATGGTCGCGGGGGTCTGCCGCGAAGGAGCGTGCCGATCCGCCGTCCGGTCCAAACGGGAACCACGATACCGCATACCCCCGGGGGCAGACAAAGCCAAGGACAAGCAGCATCCCCGGCAGATAAAGTCGGCGCAATTTGCAATTCAACGTTGTGTTCCCATCCCTTACCGTTGTTCTCCTTAGGATACAAGGTTTTGTGCGGCCATTTGCGCTGTACCCACCAACACAAAGGCTGACTGGGAATCAACCCAGTCAGCCATCTGTGCTTGCTTCAGTTGCTATTTTCTACTTGGTCGCCGCCTTCGCCTTCTTGGCGGGCGGTGTCCGGGGAACTGCCTTCACTGCGCTCTCGTCCACGGCCGTATCACCGGCTGCGGGGTTGACTGCCCCTGCAGGAATCAGGGTAGTCGTAACCGACTGCGCGTCATCCGTGCCCGTGTAGACCATGATGCGCGAAGCATCAATTCCCTTCTCCGTCACCAGGTAGTCCTTGGTGTTGACCACCCGTTCAGCAGCAGCGGTCGGCTTCTTGTTGTGCTTCATCTTCGCCAGTCTGTCATCGACCTTCTGCTCCTTGGCGTCTTCGTTGCCAACCAGAGCCAGCTTGGCGTCGGAGGAGCGCTGCAGAGCCAGGGCAACGTCGTCAAGGCAGGCCTTGGCTTCGTTGTCCACGCGCTCCGGACGAACCTTGTCGCGCTCAAAGCTCACCGAGCAAAGGCTCGAAGCCATGGGCGCTGGAGTGTACACCAACCCGAAGGAAATGATCGATCCGGTGGAGGCGGCGCACAAGCTCAAGCAGGTGCTGCCGCGGATGGATGAGCGCGGCGGCCGCAGCGCCTGCAGGCGCAAAGGAGTTCGTCTATCTCGAGCGGCAGATCACGCCGATGGAAGAATTGGCGATCAACGCGCTGGGCATACCGGGAATGTATTCGAGCCGGGCGAAAAACGGCATTATCCGCTCGGCCGTGTGGCCGCCCAGGTGCTGGGCGGCGTGGACGTGGACAGCCACGGCGTGGCCGGCGTGGAGCGCGCCTTCGAAAAGCGGCTGGAAACCAACAGCGAGCCGTTGCGGCTATCGATCGACGTGCGCGTGCAGGCGGTAATGCGCGACGAATTGCAGCACTCCAAGGATGAGTTCCAGGCCATCGGTGCCTGCGGCATTGTGATGGATGTGCTACCGGCGAAGTGATCGCCATGGTGAGCCTGCCGGATTACGACGCCAACCAGTTCGGCGAAACGCCACCCGATGATCGCTTCAACCGCGCGGTGACCGGCATGTTCGAGCCGGGTAGCACATTCAAGCTGCAAACCGCCGCCATGGCGCTGGATTTCGGCAGCGCGCACATCTGGGACACCTTCGACGCCGCGCACGATATTCACATCGGCCGCTTCACCATCACCGACTACAAGGGCAAGCACCGCATGCTGTAACTGCCCGAGGTGCTGGCCTATTCATCGAATTTGGGTGCGGCGCATATCGCGCTGGGCGTGGGCGCCGAACGCCAGCGCCTGTGGCTCGGCGCCATGGGCATGTTCAGATGGACATCCAGCTGCCCGAGGCCGGCCGGCCGCTGTTTCCGCCGGTCAGTAACTGGAAGGAAGCCGCGACGATGACGATCGGCTTCGGCCACGG
>CAWBFL010000060.1:0-4992 GCA_963787905.1 uncultured Acidobacteriaceae bacterium
ATCAATGACGACGAAGTGCGCAAGACGGACAACCTGCTGACGCGCGCGCAGGTGGCGGTGTATCCGGTGGACGCACGCGGGCTGACGACCGACCCTTCGCTGAACTTTGCGAACTCGCTGCAGGTGGTTAACTCCGGCACGGGCGCTGCGACGGCCAATGCCAACATGGCCTACCTGACTGAGATTGCCCAGGAACACGAGACCATGGAGCAAATGGCGGAGGATACCGGCGGCAAGGCGTTCTACAACACCAACGGTCTGTCCCAGTCGGTGGCGAAGGCAGTGGACAACGGCTCAAACTACTACACCCTGACCTACTCGCCGTCCAACCTGGAATGGGACGCACGGTTCCGTTCGATCAAAGTGAAGGTGGACCAGCCGGGGGTCAAGCTCAGCTATCGCAACGGCTACTATGCGGTCGATCCGAACGACCGCAACAAGGTGTACGCGCAGGATGCGGCGACCGCCACGGTTCGACCGCCCAACACCATGGCAACGGCCATGATGCACGGTGGACCTGATCCCGCCGAGATCCTGTTCAAGGTGCGCATCCGTCCAGCCAACGCACCGCCCGAACCCACGCCGCTGACGACCAACAAAACGAATCCCGATCCGAAGGTGAAGGTCGAAGGACCTTACAAGGAGTACGGAGTCGATATCGTACCGGACCCGCATGCGGTGACCTGCCGGCAGGACGCCAACGGCATCCGGCATTGCGCGATCGAGGTGTGGACCTACGTGTACGACCGCGACGGGCAGCTGCTGGTGACGGTGGGCAATCGCATCTACCGAGGCCTGGACCAGGCGGCTTATCAACGGCTGCTGGCCGGCGGCATGGCTTTCCACCAGGAAGTGAGCGTACCGGTGAAGGGCGAGCACTACCTGCGCACGGCCATCCACGACATGGTGTCGGACAACGTGGGCGCGGTCGAGGTTCCGGTGGCTGCGGTTGCGAGACTGGAGCCGCTGGCGCCGCTTCCGGCGCAACCGACCACAACGGTTGGGAGCTTTGGACAGACCGGGGCTGCCGCTGCTGCAACTCCCGCGGCGACGGCGGCGGACGGAACTTCGCTGGCAGCGCCTGCGGCAACGCCGGCGGTTTCGGTTCCAGTAACGGGCACGGTCGTGGCCCCTGCGCCGGCGAGCACAGCAGCGCCCACGTTGAAGCGCCGGGTCGAAACGCCTGCGACTCAACCGGCCACGCCGCCTGCGACGCCGAACTGATGCCATCGCTCTGTGCTTGCCCGCATCCGTGCGGGATGGGTTGGCGCGGGATGGGTTGGCGTGTGGTCGCGTTCCTCGAAGAACTGGTTTAATTTGATCTTGAGCGTGCTGACAGCCCTAACCGAAATCTTTGAGCAGGAGTACCGCGAATTGCGCCCGCGTGCGCCGATTCCTCCGCTCGACGTACGCTTTCGCCGGTTCACGTCGCTGAACACGACCATCCGCCTGCGCGAGGGGCGGCTGCACGTGCGGCTGTCGGACCTGCTGGAGCACGCGCCGGAGTCAGTCCACCACGCGATCGCCCACATTCTGCTGGCCAAGCTTTATAAGAAGCCGATCGAGCGGGTTCATGCGGACCGATACCGGCGCTACGTTTCGTCCGAGGCGGTGGCGCGGCAGGCGGAGCACATCCGGCAGACGCGTGGGCGGAAGACGATCCTGACGGCGAAGGGGCGCTACTACGATCTCGACGAAGTGTTCGAGAGCATCAACACGCGTTTCTTCCATGGCCTGCTGGGCCGGCCGCAACTGACCTGGAGCGCGCACCACGCGCGGCGCATGCTGGGCCACTACGATGCGGCGCACAACACCATCATGGTGAGCCGGGTGTTCGACCGGGCCGACACACCGCGCTGTGCGATCGAGTACCTGCTGTATCACGAGATGCTGCACCTGAAGCACCCGGTGCGGGTGAAGGCCGGGCGCAGGTGCGTGCACTCGAAGGCGTTCCAGGCCGAGGAGCGGCTGTTCCCGGAGCTTGACCAGGCGAAGGCCTACCTGAAGCGGCTGTAGATCACTGGCCGGCGGCGGGGGCGTTCGGATCGCCGAGCAGTTCCTTGAGCCGGGCCGCGGTGCGCTGGAAGGCATCAGCGTAGGCTTCGGCGTTGTAGTGGGCGCCACCCTTCACAAAGTCGTGATCGGTCTTGGGGTAAGTGAACAGCTCGACTTTGTTGCTGCCGGACCTGGCTGCGTCTTCCAGGATGTGGGCCTTGGCGGCGGTGCAGCAGCCATCGCGGAAGTTGTCCTTTTCTCCGGCGAACATCAGCACCGGCATTTTCACCTTGTCCACCCAGCCGGACACATTCTTGATGAAGGCGTTGGCGGGATACCAGGCGATGACGCCGGCGACCTTGTCCGGCTCCTGAACGGCGTAGTAGAGGCCCATGCCTCCGCCGAGGGAGAAGCCGACGAAAGCGACTTTGCCGGGCAGGCCGTGGGCCGCCTGCATGCCCTGGTCGATCGCGGTGCGGACGCCTTCGCCGTTGGTATTCTCCATGGCGTTGCCGTCGAAGAGGACGACGTCGTAGCCGAGCGCGGCGATCTCCTTTGAGACGGTTTCGTAGTGTTCCGGGCCGGACATGCCGGAGGCGACCACGACGATGCGGCCTTTGCCCTGCGGAGGCGGAAACTCCTTCTGCGCGAAGGCGGACTGGGCGACGAGGAGGGCAGCCAGCAGGGCCAGGGCGGCGCTGGAGGGAAGCGATGGGATGCGGCTTGGGAGAAGGCGGCGGAAGTTCAAAGAGCACCTCTGGCGAGAGATGGAGTTGGCAGTTCCTGGTCCCGTTGACTGGCCCCGTTGAATCGACGCTGAGTGTAGCAGAACCTGGCTGGGTTAACCAGTTGGTATACCCGGCTGGACCTCCCGCATGCTTCTCGAAGTACTATCTTGGCTGGAAGTGGCTTGTTTGGTTGGGGTTAGAGGGTGGTTGGTACGGGTAAAGTCTACCGGATAAAGGGGTTACGGCTAAGATCGTCCAATCATGGGGTTTATGGGCCGGTTTGGAGGGGGCGATTCTGGCGGGCGTGTGCTGTAGCCATGTCCAGTCCGGATTCCGGCGGGGAAAGAATTTGCTAAACAAGCCGCAGTCGGTCTGTCGGTCTACAGGAGGAGTGCTTTGCCCCTTTCCTTAAATTATACGAGGGGTGTCAAGGGCTTTAGCGTCGGAAGGGGCGTGCTTCCAATCTCAGAAGCGAGATGGGGAAGCCTACCGGAGCTGATCCAAACAAGCTGGTGAAGGTGACCGATCGGGTGAGCGATACGACGCTGCCGACGAGTGGCTACGGCCTGGGGCACTTCACGACGGTTCGCGCAGCGAGCGCGCGGGAAGTGCTGCGCGGAGTTGCATTGGCTCCTGGGGACGACCGCGGGTCGTAGAGGTATGGCTGAGGAAACTGGCCGGGGCCGTGACGATGTCACGGCCCCAGCTTTTTTCCTTGCCGACTTTTGCTCTTCCGATGAGCGAGGGGCGCACTCGGCGCCGTTCGCTCTCATGGGATCCGGTACTAGGCGTGGGTTTGTTTGGAGGCGGCGCGGGCTTGGCCGGCGTGGCGGGAGGAGGGGTGGTCGGAGTAGATGGAGCCGTCGCGGATGGTGACGATGCGGTGGGCGAATTCGGCGATGTCGGGCTCGTGGGTGACGACGACGATGGTGTTGCCCTGGGCGTGGAGGTCGTCGAAGAGGGCCATGATCTCGTCGCCGGTTTTGGAGTCGAGGTTTCCGGTGGGCTCGTCGGCGAGGATGATGGAGGGGCGGTTGACCAGGGCGCGGGCGATGGCGACGCGCTGGCGCTGTCCGCCGGAGAGCTCGTTGGGCTTGTGCATCATGCGGGCGCTGAGGCCGACCGACTCGAGCACCTCTTTGGCGCGGGCGATGCGATCTTCCGGCGGCGTGCCGTTGTAGATGAGCGGCAGCTCGACGTTGTGCAGGGCGGTGGCGCGGGCGAGCAGGTTGAAGGTCTGGAAGACGAAGCCGATTTCCTTGTTGCGGATGCGGGCGAGCTCGTCGTCGTTGAGCGAGGAGACGTCGTGGCCGTTGAGCCAGTAGCGGCCGCGGGTGGGCGAATCGAGGCAGCCGATGAGGTTCATCAGCGTGGACTTGCCGGAGCCGGAGGGGCCCATGATGGCGACGTATTCGTTGTGGCGGACGCGCAGGTTAACGCCACACAGGGCGTTGACCTGCTGGTCGCCCATCTCGTAGGTCTTCCACAGTCCGCTGGTGACGATGACCTCGCCGGGGTGAGGGCCGTCGGCGGGGCTGGGGCCCGGGCGATCGGTGGGGTCGAGTACGGTTTCAGGTGCGGCTTCGGGGGCCATCCGGTTCTCCGGGTTCTGTTGCAAGAGATGCGCGACCGGGGCGCATCGGTTCTAAGGATAGTACGTTACGACGTGCTATCGGGAGTGGTGACGATGGAGTTGTCGCGCTTGACCAGGGTTCCGCTCTTGAGCGTGCGCAGCGTCTGGTAGCGGCCGGTGACGATTTCGTCGCCCTGCTTGAGGCCGGAGAGCACTTCGATGTCGGTGGCGCCGGTGATGCCGGTGGTGACGGGGACGAAGTTGGCGCGGAGTTTTCCGCCGGACTCGGAAAGGATGTAGACGCCCTGGGCGAGCTGAGGCGTTGCGGAGGGGACGTCCGCGCTGACGACGGTGGCGGAGGCCTTGCCCTGGTTCGCGGCAAGCTGCTTCTCCATGACCGGGTCGCGCTGCACCAGGGACTGGATGGGGATGGTGAGGACGTTGGGCTTCTGCGCGACGGTGATCTTGGCGGTGGTGGAGAGGCCGGGGCGCAGCTCGTCGAGGTGGTTGTCGGGAGTCTGGTCGAGGGTAACGACCACCTTGAAGTCCTTGGCCTCCTCGGTGCCGGTGGTGGACTGCGAGGTGGCGATGCCGGTGGTGCGGAGCAGGGCCTGGTCGCCGACTTCGGTGACGTGGCCTTTGAAGACGCGGCCGGGGAGCGCGTCGACGGTGACGTCGGCGGGCTGGCCGAGTTGC
>CAWBFL010000061.1:0-4386 GCA_963787905.1 uncultured Acidobacteriaceae bacterium
GCGGGACGGTCACCGACTCCACCGCCAGCACTCCCGGCGTTGGCGCGAACTTCACCTCCGGCAGCGTCTCGCAGCTCACCGCATCCACAGCCTCAACCATCCTCACCACCGTAACCGCAGCCGTCGCCGACGTCGCCTATCAACGCGGCACCATCGGCGCCGACGTCAACGAACTTACCTCCGCCTCCAACGTGGCCAGCGCCGAATAAGTCAACCTGACCTCCGCGCAGGATACCGTCAAAGCAACCGATTACGGCCAGCCGCCTCCAACCTGTCCAAGTACCAGATCCTCTCCCAGACCGGCATCAGCGCCCTGGCCCAGGCCAACAGCGTCCAGCAGGAAGTCCTCAAGCTCCTCCAGTAGTATGGAGGGCTCAGACCCGGGCGGTCCCGCAACGGGGCCGCCCGGCTTTTTTGCGGCAACCCATCTTCTTAAAGCAAGAACCTTTAATCCACTGGCCTGCCGTGTGGCCACACAGTTGCTCTCCAATCATCCAGTTGCCCCACCAACTTCGCCCGCACCAGGCCAAACCTATGGGAGCGGTAGGAATCAACTTCGGCGCCGCCACCAGCGGCACCGGCTTCGATGTCACCACCACCGTCGCCAGCATCGTCGCCAACCTCCAGCAGGTCGAGACGCCGTGGAATACCCAGCTCACCGCGCTCAAAGCTGACGACACCGCCCTCACCTCCATCGGCACCGACCTCTCCAGCCTCAGCTCCAGCCTCCAGGCCCTCACCGACTTCGAAGGCGTCATGGCCGAGAAGGAAGGCTCCAGCTCCGACACCAACGTCCTCACCCTCACCTCCGCCGGTCCCACCGCAACGGCCGGAAGCCACACCCTCGTCGTCAGCCAGCTAGCCCAGACCTCCTCGGAGTACTCCGAGCGTAGTGCCGGCCGGCGACACCCTCAGCGGCGGACTCACCTTCCAGGTCGGCAGCGCCGGCACACCCCAGTCCGTTCCCGTCGTCAGCGGCGCCAGCGACACCCTCACCACCTACGCCGCCGCCATCAACGCCGCCGCCATCGGAGTCACTGCCAGCGTCATCTCCGACACCACCGGCTCGCGCCTCTCCCTGGTCAGCGACACCAGCGGCAGCGCCGGTCAGCTCACCATCACCGGCAGCCTCACCGACTCGACCAGCAGCTCCGCCGTCAGCATGCAGACCGGCCTCAAGGGCCAGGACGCGCTCCTCACCGTCGATGGCGTCTCCGTCGACAGCGGCTCCAACACCGTCAGCACCGCCATCCCCGGAGTCACCTTTCAGCTCCTCTCCGCGTCCACCACCCCCGTCCAGGTCGAGATCACCAACGACAACACCGACGTCGAATCCGCCTTCTCCACCTTCGTCTCCGCCTACAACACCGTCCTCGGCGACCTCAATACCCAGGAAGGCAACACCTCTACCGGAGCCGCCGAGCCGCTCTACGGCAACCCCATCATCTCCCAACTCCAGAGCGCGCTCGCCGTCGCCCTCACCACCGGCGCCGCCAGCGGCTCCATCTCCAGCCTCGACCAGCTCGGCATCACCGTCAGCAACACCGGCACCCTCACCCTCGACACCTCCACCCTCGACGCAACCCTCAACTCCAGCTACTCCGACATCGTCGGCTTCCTGCAGAACACCGGCAGCTTCGGCCAAACCCTCGCCACCACCCTCACCAACCTGGGAAGCTCCAGCCCCACCGGCGCCATCACCCTCGCCCTCTCCGCCGACTCCAGCCAGGAAACCACCTTCAACGACGACGTCACCGCCCAGAACGCCCTCATCGCCACCGATCAGACCAACCTCACCACCGAACTCAACACCGCCAATCAGGTGCTGCAGTCCATCCCCCAGCAACTCGACGAGATCAACGAACTCTATAGCGCCATCACCGGCTACAACACCGGTTCCTCAACCTAGGAGCACCATGGAAACCGCATACCAGCAGCAGGCGCTGCGCAGCGCCAATGCCATCGAACTCATCATCGCCCTTTACGACGGCGCCATCCGCTTCCTCTATCGCGCCATCCAATGCGTCGAAGAGAACGACGAGCTCGGCCGCCGCTCCGCCGTCAAGCGCGCCGTCGACATCATCATGTACCTGCAGGCGCGCCTGCGCACCGACGTTGGCGGCAAGCCCGCCGCCGCGCTCTCCGACTTCTACACCGCCATGTTCACCATGACCCTCGAAGCCTCCCACGTCGCCTCCTCCCGGCAGTTCAACGAGGTCATCGCCTGCCTGCGCAACGTCCGCGAAGCCTGGCTGGTCGTCGCCCGCGATCCGGAAGCCCAGAAGCTTCTTCCCCGCGACCTGCGCTCTCAATCCGAGCGCTACTCCACTCCCGCATCCGCGCCCACCGTCACCCGCGCGTTCCCGCCCGACGAAGACTCGCCCACCCGCTGGTCCGCCTAGCTCCGCCCAACCACGCGCCTGCACCAGCGCGCCTACTTCCGCGCGTAGTCCTCCCGCATCGGCGTAAAGATGTCCAGCACCTCGCTGTCCTCCAGCGCGGAGGCCTGATGCTCCACGCCGCCCGGCACCAGGAAGCTATCTCCCGGCCCCGCCTCAAACACTCCCCCCGGATGCTCGAACCGGATCCGCCCGCTGACGAGATACACCATCTGTTCGTGCGGATGGCTGTGCCGCGCTCCCACCCAACCTTTGACCATCGTGTGCCGCACCAGCATCATCGCCGGGCTATACGACATCACCTGCCGCCGCAACCCCGGCTCCGGCGTCGACATCTCATTCTGGTTCGATGGAATCACTTCAATGGACTGCCCTGACATGTAATTTCCTTTGCAATTCGTATTTCCTGATCCAGCCGGCACGGTTCCCTGCGAAACCAGGCGCCGAAACTCCTCAACTCAGAACTGCACCCGGTTATTCATCTGCGTAATCTCGGGCACATCCCCGCTCATTTCAATCGTAACGCTTCCGCCTTTCCAGTCTGCTCCCGCCGGCAGCGCCAGCGCCACATCCTCCGTCTTCGGATACAGATCAATTGGCGCCTTCAGCGGACCCGCCTCCGCCGTCGCAATCACCTTGCCCGCACGGTCGCGCAGCACCACCTTCGCCGTAGGAGCATCCACCGCGCCCAGGCTATGCACCGTCACCTTCATCGTCCGCCCTTCAACCTTCACATCGTCGCTGCTGATGCCCAGGTCCGGCCTCGACCAGTACGGCACGCCCTTGGTCACCAGCTTCAGCTCAACCACCGTCGTCGCATGCGGCGCAAAAATCAGCGGAATGCTGCGGCTGCGTTCAAACGTCGCCGTCCACTTCTTTTCCCCGCTCACCGTTCCACCCGCCGCAGCCTGCACGCCCTGCGTGATCTCCCACTGCCCCGGATCGACCTCCCATCCCGTCATCTGCGTCGACACCGGAACCGCATCGAGGTTGTACACAATGATCTTCACGTGGTCCTGCGTCGCCTCCGGCACCAGGATGCCCAGGCTGGTCGGTTTCGCCGGCGCAACAAACCGCCAGCTCACCGCGTTCCCCGGATAGATATGGTTGCGGATCAGCGCCACTCCGCCAAACCGGGTCCGCTGCAACTCCGTGTTGACGAACATCGGCCCCGCCGAATCCGTCACCCGGTCGATCCACAGGCTGCCCTCCGTGTTGATCCACTCCCGGTTCGATTCCGACTCCAGTTGCGCCCCATAGCCCCGTTCCAGATACTTCGTGTCCCCGCTCACCTGCCACGCAAACGTCTCCGCGGATCCGCTCGCCGACGCCGCTGCCGTTGCCGCCACTCCGCCTGTCGAGGACGGTCCAGCCGCGGCCAGAACCTGCTTGCCCCACGTGTCGCGCACATTCAATAACTCAAGTCCGTTGGCACTGATATTCGCCAGCGCCGACGGCCCCGCGTCCATAAAGGGCAGCAAATACTTCTTGTCTCCCGTCCATCGATACGCTGCCTCGAACATGAAGTCCGGAGTCGCATCGCCGCCCGGCAGATCTTCATCCGTCTTGAAGTTGATCTCCGTCCGCGTCACATACCTGCCGTCCGCCTCCTGCTTGCGGTGCGCCAGCATCCCGTCGACCGTCTCCAGCACCATCGTGCGCGTCTCCGGAGCGCCATTGAACAGCACCAGGTCCAGCGCCGGCTGGAACACCATGTACGACCGCGCCTTGGTCCATCCCCAAACCCCGCCCGTCGCCATCTTCGATCCGCTGTAATACGCCGACCGCACATGCCGGTGCCCGGCCGCATTCACTCCCGTCAGCCATTCCAGCCGCCGCGCTGTCACCATCGCCCGTTCAATGTCCTTCGGGTTCCCGAAGTCCATCATCATCGACTGGCCCAGCACATTCAGTCCGTCCTCATACGCGTGCAGCTCATCGAACTGCGCCGTCGCCAGCCCGTTGGTCCACATCTTGTTTTCGTACA
>CAWBFL010000062.1:0-46514 GCA_963787905.1 uncultured Acidobacteriaceae bacterium
ATTGAGTTTCGGTGCACTTAGTCTGCCCAATATATGAAGGCCCGAGCAGAACAACGCTAAGCGTGGGCGCGCCACTTGTAAACACCCCGCTGCTATTAACGATCTCGTTAACTCCCTATGGCCCATTTGTACTATGCCAATCTAGGTCATTCAGCAGCTTAATGCCTAACCCTTGGGGCTATGGCAATTTGCTCAATCGAGCCCTTGCGTATCGTTTGCGACCGCGGGTACTATGCCGCTCGATCAATCACAGGCGGCTAGGCGGCGGTGTATTCCGGTAGGGGTTTCCAATCCCATGCGAATCGCTTGCCAGGAGCTTCCTCGCGCCTTGATCGAAAGCGAATACCAGGCCCGACAGACGTTTCCACGATCAGATCCGAAATCAGAAAGCCACGCCTATTTTGGAGGACCTAATGAATCGCAACCCCACGAAGCTGCTACAGGCCGTCATCCGCTGTGCAGCCGTCTTCTTCTGCGCAGCGTTATTGCTGCACGCGACTATGGCGGTCTCGCAAGTCGCCGGTACTGGCTCGATCCAGGGCGTTGTCACAGACGCGAGCGGGGCAGTCATTCCCCATGCAACCGTCGCATTGAATAATGCTTCAACGAAGGACATGCAGACCACCAAGACCGATGGAAGCGGCATTTATGTCTTTCCGGACATTGCGATAGGAAATTACTCCATCAAGGTGAGCAGCGGCGGCTTTCAGACCTTCACAGAGTCGAATATCGTGCTCGAGGTGGCAGCAGCATCAGTATCAACGTCAAGATGGTGGTCGGCTCTGAGAGCCAAAACGTAGAGGTCCGTGCCGAGGGCTTGGCGCTCCAGACCGAAGACCCGAGCTATAAACAGACTATCGACTCCACCGAGATCACCGAGATGCCTCTCAACGGGCGTCAGATCTCGGGCCTGTTGCAACTCTCCGGCGGCATTAACAATGGCGGCGGCAATGACTCCACTGGCAGCAAATACTCCTATCAGTCGATCGGCGTCTCCGTCGCTGGAAGCATGGGCAACTCGACGCAGTGGCGCCTGGACGGCGGCGACAACGCCGATTACATGGCTGGGGCCAACCTCCCGCTGCCATTCCCTGATGCGGTCTCCCAATTCAGCGTGGAGGCGTCCGCTCTGGGCGCGCAGGACGGCATGCACGCCGGCGGCATGGTCAACGTGGTCACGCGCTCTGGGACCAATAAGTTCCATGGATCGGGCTTCGAGTTCATCCGCAACAACTTGGTTGACGCGACCAACTTCTACACCAACCCCTGCACTGCGACCTCCTCCATCGGCAGTTGCGGCAAGGACACGCTGCACCAGGACCAGTTCGGATTCACCGTCGGCGGCCCGGTCTGGCTGGGACATCTCTACAACGGCAAGGACAAGCTGTTCTTCTTTTCCGGATTCCAGTACACCCGCGCGAAATCGACGAATGCGGCCAGCAGCGCCTACGTGCCGACCGCGGCGAACCTGGCGGGCAACTATCAGGTCGAGGCTGGGATTCCGGTAACCTCTGGGCCCGGATCGCCCGGCACCGGAAGTTTAGTTGAGACAACGCCTCCGAATCCCCTCTGCGGCACAACGGCCACGCAACTGCTCGATCCTTTGACCGGCAATCCTCTGCCCGGCAATGCCTATGCCACGCCCCCGACCTACAACCCATCGGCCCTGGCGCTGCAGAAGTACCTGCCAGCGATCTCGCCTCTGCCGGATGGGTCGGACGTCTGCGGACACGTGTTCTACACCACCCCCAATGCGAACTTCGACAAGCAGTTCATTACCCGCATGGACTACACCATCAACCCCACCAACCATCTGTATGGCCGGTACATGCTCGACAGCTACCAGCTTCCCTCCTACTTCTCTCCCACTAACATCCTGATTACGGCCTCTAACGGCAATCCGGAGCAGAGGGTGCAGACCGGAACGATCGGCGAGGACCACACGTTCAGCTCGAACCTGGTGAACTCGGCCCACATCACGATCCTGCGCAGGTTGAACCACCGCGGCTATAACCCCAACGACATCTCCGCCTGCTCCCTGCCGGGGGTCACCAACCTCAACTGTGGACCTACGGTCGGCCTCGACCTCTCAGCAGGCGGCAATATCGGTGGGTTCAGCATGGGCGGCGGTACTAACTCGCTTGCCGTGATCAACGACAATACACTCGCCGTCAACGACGACGTAACCTGGCTGCACGGACGTCACCAGTTCGTCTTCGGCGGCGAGTTTGTCCGCAACCAGCTGAATATCAACAACGCCTATGAGAGCATCGGCGTCTTCACTGGCTTCGGCAGGAACTACAGCGCGTACGGACCCTACGGAACCCAGAACCAGTCGGCGCTGAACGGAAACTACTGTGCAACCTGCTCCAAGCAGATCACGCAGACAGGAGAAGGCATGCTCGACTTCCTGCAGGGAGCCATGGGTAGCTTCCAGGGAAGCCGGTTCCAACAAAACGCCAACCGCACCAATTATCCCAACCTCTACATCCAGGACACCTTCCATGTCACCAAGCAGTTCACTATGGTGGCGGGCCTGCGCTGGGATCCTTACTATTTCCCCATCGACGTGTTGAACCGCGGCACAGTCTTCAACTACGCGGACTTTGTGTCCAACGTTCATAGCGCGGTCTACCCCAACGCACCCGCCGGAATGCTCTTCTACGGTGACCAGGGGGTTCCGCGCGCCTTCACGCAGAACTCGCCCAATGAATGGGACCCCAACTTAGGCTTCACCTTCGATCCGTTCGGCGACGGCAAGACGGTGCTGCGCGGCGGCGCGGAGTATATGTACGACGCGCCCAACAACTTTACCGCGGAGCGCAATCAGCAGAACCCGCCCTTTGGCTTCGCGGTCAGTCAGTCACTCAACTCGTATTACCAATTTTCCAACCCCTGGGCGCCACCGAACCTGAGCGGCGGCTTAAACTACTGCGACGAACCCCGGACCGGGCGCGACCAATGCGGCCAGCCTTCTAACCAACCCCTTCCCGGTCGGCACGCTCGAATATGGCGTGCCCGGCTCAAGCGCGTCGTTCTACAACGGCAGCCAATACATTGTGCCGGTGGCCAAGTTCCATCCGGCGGTCTATGCGCAGTGGACGGCCAGCGTCCAGCATGACTTCGGCCGTGGCTGGATGGCGACGCTTCAGTACATCGGCAGCAAGGGAGACCACGAAGCGTTCGGTAATCCCGTCTCTCCGGCCATCTATATCCCCGGGATATCAAACGGAATTGCTGGCTCAGGCAACTGCACCGTCACCATCAACGGGACCAACTACTGGCTGGGCGAGAACGGCAGCGCAGCACCGCCGGCTAACGGTTCGCCCTGCTCAACCACCGGGAACGAAACCCAGCGGTCGATGCTGACACTGATCAACCCCTCCCAGGGTAATCTGATCGGCGGCGTTAACAGCTCCCTTTATGTCAATGACGTGGCCTTCTCCACCTATGAGGGCATGGTCTTCTCCGTCAACCATCGCTTGTCCTCCTCCTTCAGCCTGCTGGCCAACTACACCTGGTCGAAGTGCCTGGACATCGTCGACAACAACGGCGAAGTCTCAGGCGCTTCGGTGGAGAACCCCGCCATCCCCCGGTGGGATTACGGTCCGTGCGGCTTCGATTACCGCAACGTACTCAACGTGGTTCCGGTGCTCAAGAGCAACTTCAGCATCGACAACAGCGTGGTCCGGGCGATTGTAAACAACTGGGAGTTCGGCGGCCTCTCGCACATCTCCACCGGAGCGGTCTTCTCGGTTACCACCGGCAACGATGACGACCAGATTGGTGGCAACTCTGACCGCGCCACGCGCATCCCGGGCGTTCCGCTTTACTCCAAAGTGCAGTTCCGGGCAGCGTCCGGAGCCGCCAACCGGCAGTACCTCAATCCCGCGGCATTCCAGACCAACAACTCCTACTACACCTCGTGGGAAGCTGTGAATGCCGCGAATCCCGGGACCGGCGCGCCGGTCTGGGGAAACACAGGCCGCAACGCCTTCCACGCGCCTCCTATTATCAACTTCGACGGGCAGATAACGCGGGAATGGCGGCTGCATGAGGGGCTGAATATGACGACGCGCATCGAAGCGTTCAACCTCTTAAACCACCCCAACTTCGGTACGCCGTCTAGCAGCGCAACGTCGGGTACCTTTGGCCAGATCAGCTCAACCGCCGGTTCTTCCGCCCGGGTCTTCCAGGGCGTCGTCAAATTGATCTTCTAAACGCCTCAGAACAGATGCCCAACATTGCCCAGTCCCCAAAACAGAGGCGGGGCATCTGTTCACAGAATGGCCGGAATACGCCTTGCTGAGTGTGCGATATAGGAGTGTATGACAGTCGGGTCTGGCGGTCTTCGGAGACGAGAGGAAGGCTGAGCATGAGGAAGCGAAGGCTAGGCGACGAACAGATTCTGCGTGCATCGATGGAGCCCCCTCCGGGGAGTCGGTGGCGGCGATCTGGTACCAGCATTAACGCCAGAGTCTTCCAGGGAGGCGTGTAGGTAATCTTCTAGAGCCTGCAATCAACCGGGGAGGGATTCCCACTGACCCAAGTGCCCCGCTTCCTTCTATGAGCGGGGCACTTGCTTTGAAATTCTGGCGTAACCACTCGTTAGCATCAACAGTTCGAAGGGAAAAGCATGACTCTCTCGTCTCGAATCGCGTCGTTATTGAACCTTGGACTTTGCCTGTTTCTACTACCTGCGAACTGTAGCCGGATATTGGCGCAGACGTCAGTCGCGAACCAAACGCAAAGCGCTCAGCGCTTCCAGTTTGTTTCCGACGGCCCTCTCTCGCAAGTCTGGGGACGCGGAGAGGAAGTTCCACGCGTCTTCTTTCCTGAGCGGTTGCCTGCGTTCTTTTCCAGAACGATCGTCTTGGAGAATGAACTTCCGAGGGAGGCGAAGCTGAGTTGGATTTTCACAGGCAGGGAGGGTGGATTCACCATCGAAATTGGCCAGTCCACGGTGCGGGTCTATCAAAGATATTATGACTCCTTCGGCCTGCTCGACAGCCACACCACCAACCCCGAGAGGGTGGTTCAGGAAACGGTGGCGCTGGCAGCGGGCACAATTCACTCTGTCACGGCGACCCTCGACGCGCATCTGATGCTGAGCGTTCTGGTCAACGGCGCTCCTCTGGTGCAGCAAAACTGTGTGCTCGATGTGAGCCGCCATCAGCTTCTGTTTCAGGCACCGCGCACGCAGCACATCCAGGTTGCCGGCAGCCTGGTTCCTGTGCAGGCGTCGGACACGGTGCTTTCGGTCGATACAAGCCATCGTCATCAGACCATCTACGGATTCGGGGGAAGTCCAAGTATCCCTGCCTATGAATCCCTCAGCGACACGGGAAAGAACCAGTATTGGCAAATCCTCTCCCGCTATAACCTCCTCATCGACCGCGAATATCCGATGGGAACTAGGCTCCTGCCCGACATGTCGAATCTTGACAATCTGGCCGACGCCAAGCCGCATTACTACGGTGACGACTTCCCTAACGGTGAGGTCTCGGACTTTGCCTATAACGCCCATAGCCTGAAACTGGGGGGCAAAGTCATTTACGAAATGTGGGCTTTGCCGACGTGGGCAAGCAAAAACTATACCGGTCCGGACGGCAAGCTGCACCAAGGCGCTGCCGATCCCGAGAAGTGGGCACAGGCGATGGTGACCTACGCGCGCATGGAGCAGCAGAAGGCCGGCCGCTTGCCGGATGTGATCGGAATCCAGAACGAAGTCCAGGAGCCAAGGGAAATCAGCTTCGAGATGGTCAAGTCGCTGCGCCGCGCTCTGGATGAGGCTGGCTTCAAAGAGGTGAGAATCCAAATGCCCGATGCGAGCTTTGCCGCGCTCGGGACCGAGGTTGCGAATACTCTTAGGAGCGATCCAGAGGTGTGGAGCAAGATCGACATAGCGGCTTCCCATGAGTACGACTACCAGGATCGCTTTGCCGACCCGGATTCCTTCGACGATCAATTCAAGGCATTGCGTCGATCCAATGGCGACAAACCCTTCTTAGCCACCGAAATCGCTGTCAACAATGTCCGGCTGCAGAGCGCCTCCTACCGCGTCGCCTTCAACGTCGGCCAACAGTATCACAAGAACATGACCTTGTTAGACTCGATCGGCCTGGCCTACTGCTGGCTCATCCTCGACGTTGAGCAGCCCAGCTATGGAGCTACGCGCTCACTGCTCGTTCCAGATCGCTACCATGGAGACTTGCCGGTCGCGAGTGGTTATCAACTCCGCATTCTCGGTGCCTACAGCCGGCACCTTCCTGAAGGTATGGTTCGCGTCGACGCCAACAGTTCCAACCCGGACCTTCTGGTTACTGCGTATGAGGGCAACGGAAATCGCCGCACCTTGATCGCGACTAATCGGGGCCTGGTCCCGCAAGTGCTCACGCTGAACTGGCCAGGGACAGCCTGGACTGACATGGAGCGCGTCAGCCAGTATGCCGAGAACCAACGTGAGGATGTCCCCGCCAAGGTCCTCATCCAGCCCGGCGAAATCGTTACCCTGAGCACCTTGGAGGCGCCGGTCGGCGAGAGATGAGCCCATCCGCCTCAGCTAACTACGGCGTATCGACATATTGCTTGAGGTGTAACCACAGGCAGGCGACATTGACGGTGGCGGCGAAGGAGAGGGCGTATTTGCAGTAGCGGGTGGCGAATCCCTGCCTGATTATCGAGCAGAATCGAACCCTCGGAGAAGAATGGAAGTCCTGATTGGCCCTTTATGGCCCCACGGTTGTCCCCGCGGAGCATATCGGCACAAGCTAAGTAATTGAAAGTAATGGTCGGGACGACTAGATTCGAACTAGCGACCTCACCCACCCCAAGGGTGCGCTCTACCAGGCTGAGCCACGTCCCGACTTGTGTTGTGCGCGACCGCCCAGGTGGACGACGGCAGGGGTTCTTGCAGCGTTAAGTGTACACGAGCCATCGCCCGTTTTCACGGGCCGCATCGACCTCACCTGAGGTCCGCGCGGCCAGGCCTTCCGCATGCGGCACGAGCTTGCGCCGTCCCCTCTCGCCCATACCCGCACTTCACCATCGGTGCGCAAGCTGCGCCCGCAGAACCGCGTCAGTGGGTCGGCGCCACGTATTCTTTCGGCAGCGCGCCGCCTTCCCCTTCGCCGAAGAAAAAGCCGTTCATCTGCTCTACCAGGAAGTCCTGCGCCTCCCGCGTCCACGGCTGCAGGCGATACTCATTCAGCAGCATCTTCTGCCGCTCCACCCACTCGCCCCACGCCTTCTTGGAAACATTCTTGTAGATCTTGTGGCCAAAGTCGGAGTCGAACGGCGGCTCATCCAGCCCTTCCAGTTCAGCCTTGTACTTCGTGCAAAAAACCATGTGTGCCATTATCCCGTGCTCCTTCGCATCTTCCATTGTATAAGCGCGCCGCCGCTTCGCCTACACGCTCTCCTCCAGCTAGTCCGCAAGCACGGTCGCCGTCCCCAGCTATCGGTCGTCGTCCGTATAAATCGTAAGCTGGGCCTCCGCCGGGCACAAATGCTCTTCGTACCGCATATCCTCTTGCAGGAATTGATCAATCTGCATCGGTGTCACATGGTATTCCGTCGCCAATTCCCCATCGACCGATATCCACGCAGGCCGGGTCCGGGCTGTCCACGCCTTGAACTCCGGCCAGCCCCGAAAGTCTGCCGGAGCGCTACTGGTCCGCGGATGGACCAAATAGATCGCCGGAATCTGCGCCGCATCAAAGATGGTCTGCTGCGCCGACACCGCCGCCCGGTCGACCTCGCGAGCGCACTCAACCCGCCGCAGATTCTGCTGCTCCAGCGTCAAGGTCGACCCCGGCATGGTGAGGTGTTGGCGATGCAGCGTGAAATACCAGATCATCGCAAATCCCAGCGCAAGCACCCAGGGAAATGGAGGTTTCTCCGGCAGTATCGCCGCCAGTTGGACCGCAAGCAGGATCAGCGCTGGAACCAGCAGGATCGCGTAATGGTCCCGCGGATAGATCACCACAATATCCGCCAGGACCGGCACGCTGATACACAGAAAGAAGGCGCTGGCCCCGCGCAACGGACGCAGGTCCTTGCGCAGCCACGGCAATAGACCGACCGCGAGCACCAGCGGCAGAAAGACAACCGTCCTCCGATCGCTGAGATTGGTCAAAATATGGCGGAAAAACAAGCCGGGCCTCGCGCGCGCGAAATCTCCGATGCTCGCAGTCCCATGGGTCGCATCGTGGGTGGTGTCGACGCCGAAGGTTCGTTCCGTATAGTCCGAGTTCCACGCCGCGTCGCCCTTGGGCACCAGGCCGCGTTCGCTCGCTCGAACGCTATAGTGCTGGGCAAACGCAATTCCCGACCGGTTGTGCTCGCCGTGGCCAAGCACCCACAACATCGCCGCCGCGAGGCACACCACGATCGCTCCAGTCGCGATCGCCGTCCCCCTCCCGCCTCCACGAGCTCCCTCCAGCCCGGAAGATCTGCCGCGCCACCATTCAGCAGTCAACGTAGCAAGTGTCCCGATCGCCGCCAGCAGGACACCGTAATCGAACTCCGGTCGGCAATACCCCGCGACGAAACAGACACCGCAGGCCGTGGCCAGCGCCCTCGATACCGAACACTTCCCGTTCAGTACCAGACCCAAACCCACCAGCAGAATCGCCGCCGCAAAGAGCGAGACGTACGGACTCACCGTCAGGAAAGGGAAGCAGAGAATCACGAAGCTGTAAACCCATGCCGCCCGCATCTTCATCCATACAGGCAGCAACGCAAGCAGGCTCGCCAGCAACCCCCAGGAAAGGAAATATCGCCACACGGGATTCGGACAGAAAAGCGCGAGGAACTTAAACCAGATCGCATACAGCGGGGTCCACTCCTGCGCGTACAGGAACGAGAAGGGATTCACCATCAGGCCGGAGCGTAAATAGTCGGTGTCGTCGCGGAACGAGATACCCAGCACCAGGCTGGTCATGTAAAGGTAGAAGGCCGTAAGCCACAGAACCGTCGCAAGCTCAATCGTTCTGGCGGATTTCAATGTCAACCGGGCGGACCCTTCCACATTCAGCGTGCGATCCCTATTCTATGCGTCGCTCGCCACCCCAACCCTTCATCGCCGCTTGCCTTTGCTCTTCTTATCCCTCAGTCGCACCTTCTTTTTCCCCGCCGGCCCCTTACGCTTCTTGCCCGACCGGTCCGGGCTCGTCCTCAGGCCCTCGACTCCCGCCAACTTCATCGCCTTCGCCGCCTTCCCCTTTCGCACCGGCTTCGTCTCCGCCGCACTCGCATCCGGAACCAGCGCAAACTGCAGTCGCCGCTGCTGCCGGTCGATGCGGTCCAGCAATACATGCACCCGTTGACCCATCTTGTAGGCCTTCCCGCCCCGCGTGCTCACAATCTGCTTATCGGTGTCGCGAAACACGAATCGCTCATCGCTGCCCCATCCGCTCAGCGACGCAATCGGCACCAGCCCTTCAATAAACAGATCGTCCAGCTCGACAAAGAACCCGTACTTCGTGCACGACAGAATGATGCCGCCAAAGTCTTCGCCCACGCGGTCTTCCATAAACCGCATCTTCTTCCACTCCATCAACTCGCGTTCTGCATCGTCCGCCCGTCGCTCCGCCTGGCTCGATTCGGCCGCAATCGCAGCCAGCTCCGGCTCCGGAATCGGCTCCCGCGCATACTCCGGCCGCCCGCGCCGCACATCTGTAACCGATCCGGTAGCTTGTTTCCACGGTTGCGGGTCCGTGCTCAAAATCGCACCGCCCTTGGGGTCCGCGCCCTCCTCGAGCAGCTCCCGCAGCAGCCGGTGCACAATCAAGTCCGGATAGCGCCGGATCGGCGACGTGAAGTGCGTGTAGCATGGGCTCGCCAGCGCAAAATGCCCTTCGTTCTTCTCGCTGTACCGCGCCTGCTTCAGGCTCCGCAGCATCAGGTACGCCAGAATCCGCTCCTCCGGCTTGCCCGCAATCTTCGCCGTCAGTCGCTGATACATCTGCGGCGTCACCGGAATCGATTGCGCCACCTCGTGCGTCTTCGCCGGCCTTCCCCCGCCGCCGCCCTTCCGCACATCCCTCCGGTCCGCCTTCATCGTCACCTGCTTCACCGGAAGACTTGAGAATCCCAGCGAATACCCAAACCCGCTCGCCGTCTCTTCGAAATCCAGAATCCGCTTCGGGTCCGGCATTTCGTGGATGCGGTACAAACTCGGCACCGCGTTCTTCTCAATCCACGTCGCCACGCATTCATTCGCGCTCAGCATAAACTCTTCAATCAACCGGTGCGCCCATCCCCGCTCCGATCGCACAATCGACTCCATGTTGCCATCCGGATCGAACTCAATCACCGGCTCCGGCAGATCGAAATCGATGCTACCTCTTCGGTGGCGTTTTGCATTCAGTTTCAGCGCCAGCTCGTACATCCGTTCAAATTCGGTTACAAATTCCGCAAACTCCTCGCGCACCGCCTTGTCCACATCCGTCGCCGCAGCGCTTGCGCTGTCCAGAATCGCCTGCACCTGTGTATACGTCATCCGCCGCGCGCTGCGGATGACCCCCTCGCATACCTCGTACCCCACCACCTCGCCGCGCCCGTCGATCTCCATTACGCAGCTCAGCGCCAGCCGGTCCTCATCCGGCCGCAGGCTGCACATTCCGCTCGAGAGCTGCGGCGGCAGCATCGGCACCGCGCGATCCGGAAAATAGACGCTCGTCCCCCGCAGCCGCGCCTCCAGGTCCAGAGCCGTCCCCGGCCGCACATAGTGGCTCACGTCCGCAATGTGCACCTGCAACTCCCAATTCCCATTCGCCAGCGGCCGCACCAGCACCGCATCGTCGAAATCCCGCGCCGTCTCGCCATCAATGGTTACAATTGGCAGCCCGCGGAAATCCCTGCGGCGCGCCCGCTCGTCCGCCGTCAGCGTATCCACCGTCTGCGCCGCCGACGCGCTCGCCTCCGCGAGCACATTAGCCGGAAACACGTGCGGCAGATGGTGCTTGCGAATCACAATCTCCACATCCACGCCAAACGCGTCCGGAGGCCCCAGTACCTCGATCACACGTCCCTTCGCGGGCCGGCCCGGGGCAGGGAAGTCGGTAATCTCCACATCCACCGCCAGCCCTTCCATCCAGTCGTGCCGCGCAGCGCGCTCCGGATCGTCCTCCTGCACCGACCACTTTCGCTGCTCCTTCTGCGCCTCCTCGCCCAGCACCCGGTGCGGCGTCTCTTTCGCGGCGCGCACCACCTCCGCACCCTCGGGAATCAGGATCGCCCCACCCCCCGGAGCGCCCGCCATCCGCTCATCCAGCGGCGTCACATAATTCCCATGCACCACGGGCGCATCCTCCCACCCGCCCCCGCGTGCACCCAATCCCCGCCGCCCGCGCGCGTAATGGAAAATTCCCACCACTGTCGGGTTCCGTCGCGTCAGCACGCGCGCAATCCGCCCCGACCGCCGCCCATCGCGTCCCGGCGGAGCCTCATCCACCAGCACCTCGTCGCCCTGCATCGCGCCGTTCAGCTCGTTCGGAGGAATAAATAAATCGTCGTCGCGATTCGTGCTCCCATTCGGCCGCACAAATCCGTACCCATCGCGATGCAGGTCCAGCTTTCCCGCCACCAGCCGGTCCCGCGTCGCACGCAACTCCTGCCGTTCTCCCGGCATTGCATCATGCCGCGGAGCCCGTGCCGTTTTTTCCGAAGTCGCACTCGGAATCGCCCACTGCTCCGCCTCCGTCTTGACCAGTTCCCCCCGCGCCGTCATCCGCGCCAGTTGCTCCAGCAGCAACCTTCGTTCGCGTCCGCCGCCCAGCCCCAGCTCGCGGACCAACTGCTTGTATCCTGCGCGCTGTCCCGCCGAGCGCTCAATGCGCCGGATCAACTCGCCGTCTGTCCGCGGATATGGACTCTTCTTCATGGTTCCGAGCATACCGCGCCCGAATTACCGGCGTAGTTTTGCCTGGGTAGCTGTCGGCTTGGCCGGCTCCGCCAGCAGACTCAACGCCTGCTCCAGCGTCGTCCCCGGCGGCACTGGCGTGAAGTCCCACTTCACCTCGTCCTGCTGTTCTCCAATCGAATGGAAGAACAGCGCGCGCCCGTCGATGTGCACATGCGACTCCGTTATCTGCCACACTCCCGGAGCCAGTTGCCGGCGTTCGATGTCAAACGTCCCGCCCTGCTTCAACCGCGCCAGGAATCCGAACCCGATCGTTACGTCACTTTGCAGCGCACCCTTGAACGTCCGAATCCGGTGCTGCGTCCGGTCGACGATCAGTGTGCCCGCCATGTCGCCCATCACCCGCGCCTCCATGTCCGGCGGATGAAAGCTGGGGTCGGGTGCATAGTGCAGCGTAATCGTGTCCGCCGTTTCGCTCTCCACCCTCCACACAAACGCCTCGGCCAGCAGATTGGTCAGCTCGGCTGCGCTCTTGTCGTCATGCGCTCCGTTCTGCCGCTGTTTCTGCTGCATTCCCGGATCGTGGATGAACTTCTGAATCGATTCGTTGTCCGCCGCCAGCGTCGCCGCCGAAGCAGGCCTGCCGTATTCTTCGATGTGGCGCCGGATGGCCCCGTGCTCCGTCTCGACCACCACATACTGGCTGCGGTCCATCTCGCTCTCGACGTATCGCCAATGCGAGTTGTCATTGCGTGCCGCCGCCAGTTCCGCGTTGACCGCCTGCTGCACAATCTGCTTGGCGTCCTGCGCATTGGCCGGATGCGCCGAAGCGCCCAGCACTGCGATCAGCGCAACCGCCCAGATGTTTTTTTCGAACCCCATCTCGCTCCGTTTAGACGTGGATCTTGCGTAATTGGTTGAGTCCAATGAATTCTCGTCTAGTCGAGAGCCTGGTCAGCTCAAATTGTTCCACGTGGAACAATCTACAGATAGGAGGGTCAAGTGAATGTAAACCGTGCCCGCTCGCAGCATAAGGCATTGTATCGAATCAACTAACCGTCTGACTTGACAAAAGTTGGCTGCCGACAGCCCATGGCTTCGGGCGCTGTCATTCCATCCACTCGATCTTTACGCTCTTTTTGCCCAGCCGCAGCGCCGTGGATCCGCCCGCCTTCACGCCGCGCAGCAGCTTGTCCGTCACTTTCTCGCCATCCACGCTGACCGCGTTCTCGCCAATCTTCCGCGTCGCCTCGCCCGCCGAACTCGCCAGCCCTGCCAACTGCAGCAGCTTGGGCAGCCGCACCACGCCCGATTCCACCAGCAGGCCTTCGGTCGCCAGCGAAATCTGCACCACCGGCAAATCTTCACTTACCACTCTCTGCTGAAACTGCTTCGCCCAATTCTCTGCCGCCGCGTCCGCCTCCGCCGCTGAGTGGAAGTCCCGCACAATGCCCCACGCCAGGTCTTTCTTCGCCTTCATCGGGTGCAGTCCGCCGTGCGAAACCTCGTCCCGCATCGCGTCGATCTCGCTTCCCCTCAAATCGGTCAGCAGCGTGTAATACTTCCACATCAGCTCGTCGGAGATCGACATCAGCTTCCCGTACATCTCGCCCGCAGCCTCGTGGATTCCAATCGCGTTGCCCAGCGACTTCGACATCTTCTGTACGCCGTCGAGGCCCTCGAGGATTGGCGTCATCAAAATAATCTGTTGCGGCTGCCCAAAATGCCGCTGCAGGTCGCGCCCGCGCATCAGGTTGAACTTCTGGTCGGTTCCGCCCAGCTCCACATCGCACTCCAGCGCCACCGAGTCGTAACCCTGCGCAACCGGATAAATCATCTCGTGCATCGAGATCGGCTGTTCTCCCTGGAACCGCTTATGAAAATCCTCGCGCTCCAGCATCTGCGACACCGTGAACTGCGCCAGCAGCTTCACCATGTCGTAGTAGCCCAGCTTATCCAGCCACTCCGAGTTGTACCGCACCTCGGTCTTCTCCGGGTCCAGGATCTTGAACACCTGCTCCTTGTACGTCTCCGCGTTGCGCTCGATCTCTTCGCGGCTCAACGGCTTCCGCGTCACATTCCGCCCCGTCGGATCGCCGATCAGCGCCGTCGAGTCGCCGATCAGGAAGATCACCGTGTGCCCCAGTTGCTGGAAGTGCCGCAGCTTGCGGATCAGCACCGTATGCCCCAGGTGCAGGTCCGGCGCCGTCGGATCGAACCCCGCCTTGATCCGCATCGGCACGCCCTTCGCCGCGGATTGCGCCACGCGCTCCTTCAGCGCCTCCAGCGGGATAATCTCCGCCGCCCCCTTCGTAATCAGATCCAGCTGCTCATCAACCGCCGCGAACGTAGGCATACCCTTCCAAGTATAAAGACCAAATGAACGATCGCGGCCGAATCGACCACGGGTGTCGTCGATGCTCACACATAAAAAGGCGCCGAGGCCAATCCCCGGCCCCGGTGCCCCTCTGCACTTTAACCCAATCCTATTTTTGTTTTCTGGCGCCGCCGCCGCCGCCGGCAGATCCGAGTTCCACATGCTCTCGGCTTCCTTCCAGCTGCCATCGCTCTGCTTCTTCCATACCGACAGGTACTTGCCATCGTCGCTCGCCAGATTGCCGTCTGAGTCCGGCGTCATCAGCGAATAGTTGCCTTGGACATACACCAGATCGCCCGATGCAGCGGATTCCACCTTATTCGGGGTCCAGGATACCTTCGTTCCGGGCGCCAGCATCCCAGCCCAAAGGTCCCGGATTCGCTGCATGCCGGTCACCGGCGGCTGGTTCGGCGGCATCACCATTGCGTCATCGCTGTAGCTGGCGATTGCGCCGTCCACATCCAGCGCCTGCGCCGCCTTCATCGAGGCCCCGTCCGCTGACAGAACTACCTCTTCCACCGTCCTCGTATCCACCGGCGGAGGGGGAGCCTTGCTGCAGCCCGCAACCAGCGCCATCCCCACAGCGCACCCGCACAGTACCAGCCTGGAGAGTTGTCTTCGTTCGCAACCCATCGACATTCAGATGTCCTCCTGGCCCGGAGTCTATCTTCTTTCCATGACAGCCGTCACCCTGGACGCAGGCACTCCCCCACAGTTGCCTCGCCCTGTCTCCCCGTCACTGGCCTTTCAGGCGGTTTACGACTTGCTCTTCGCGCCCGCAGCCGGCGTATCCGAGTTCCACGTATTCGCCTCGGCCTTCCAGCTGCCGTCGGCCTGCTTCTTCCACACCGACATGTACTTTCCGTGGTCCGTTACCGTCGCGCCCTTGGCCGCCTTCGTCGTCATCGTATACGAACCCAGGTCGTACACCATGTCGCCGGACTTCGCCGCTTCCACGTACATTGGCGTCCACGACACATCCACGTCCTTCGTCAGATGGTCGGTCCAGTACTTCACGGCTGCCACCTTGCTCGTAATCATCTCCGCATTCGCCGGCAGTACCGTCGCGTCATCTGCATAATACGAGTCGAGCGCCGCTATATTGTGCGCCTGCATCGCCTGCGACCATTTCGTGTCGGCAGCCTTGACCGCTGCAACCGACTCCTCCGGAGTGGGCCCGGCGACCGGCTTATTGTGGCTCTTTACCCAGTAGCCTCCCCCCGCCGCCGCCAGCACGATCAGGCACACCGCAAACACAACACCTGCCTTCGACCCGCCCTTTTTCTTGGTGCTCACATCCGTATCAGTCCCGCTCATAATATCGATCATGCTCAGTCCTCCTACGCGCAGAACTCTACGCTTCACCCGGTGAGAGTGGCCGTGATACCCATCACACCCGGCCTCATCGCTTTCCGCCCATCTCCGGCTTCCGCCCCGCTTGAACCCCGGACCTTGAACCGGTACCTTGGATGCCATGTCCAGCCAACCCACTCCCGGCGTTATGCTTTCCCTCGCCGGCCGCACCGCTCTTGTCACCGGAGGCTCGCGCGGCATCGGCGCCGCCACCGTGCGCCTCTTCCGCCAGGCCGGCGCCCGCGTCGCCTTCAGCTATCGCGCCGCCGCGGACCAGGCCGAAGCTCTTTCCGATGAGCTAGGTGGCCACCATCTCTGCCTGCCCATCGAGCAGACCCTCTCCACCCCTGAGGACGGCGAAGCCCTGGTCGCCCGTACCCTCGCCGCCTTCGGCGACCTCGACATCCTGGTCGCCAACCACGGCATCTGGCCGCCCGTCGAAACCACCGTCGCCCAAATGACCTCCGCCCAGTGGCAGCGCACCCTCGCCACCAACGTCTCCAGCGTCTTCGGCCTCTGCCACGCCGCCGCCGCCCACATGCTCACCCGCCCCCGTGGTCCAGCGCAGAGTTCTGGCGCCGACTCGCAGGACCGGCTATCCGCTGGCAACGTCCCCCTCCTCGCTGCCCGCGGACACATCGTCCTCATCGCCTCCGCTGCCGGCCAGCGCGGCGAAGGCGGCCACGCCGACTACGCCACCAGCAAGGGCGCCATCATCGCCCTCACCAAGTCGCTCTCCTCCGAGCTGGCACCCCACGGCATTTACGCCAACTGTGTCGCCCCCGGCTGGACCCACACCGAGATGACCGGCTCCGTCTTCGATCGCCCCGAAGACTCCGCCCGCACCAACCCCACCATCCCCGTCGGCCGCCCCGGCCACGTCACCGAGATTGCCGGCCCCATCCTCTTCCTCTGCACTCCCTACGCCGGCTTCATCTCCGGCGAGATCTTCAACGTCAACGGTGGCGCCGTGCTCACCGGCTGATCCTGTCCTCTGCCCGCACGTCCCGCACGCTGCCCTTTCGCCGAACCAACGTATCCGCACTGCTGCAGCGCCTCCGACCCGGCGGACCAACGCGGACGATCGCCAAAGTTAACCAGCGAGGTTGCACGCAGCCCATTTTCACGCAAGAAATCATTTCTCTTTGCGGCTGCTGCGCTATCCTTTCACCATGAAAGTGCATCGCAACAAGGTAATTAAAGACGAAACCCTCTCGCTCGACGGGTCCCAATTTCTCGATTGCGCCTTGACTCACTGCACGTTGAAATACAACGGCGGCATCGTCATTCTCAAAGGCACGTCGTTGACTCGTTGCATCTGGGAATTCACCGGGCCCGCTCTCAATACCGTGGAACTGCTCACCACCCTCGGGGCCCTGCGCAGCTTCCAGACCGGTAATTGGACCAGCAACCCTCCGTCGTCTCCCCACGGCTACTGAAACTGTGGAATCGCGGTCTGACCATTCCGTCAACCGTCCGGCGGCCTGCCCATGCCGCGGCCGCGGCCGGTAGTGTAGCCAACCGGACCTCGCTCGCCGGCTGTGCCCTCCTGTGCGTCGTTGCGTGTCCGGCCTTACCCGCCCCCAACGCCGCCCTGCGTAAATCTGGCTCATCCCGGCTCGGTCGGTTGCTGCGTATCGACCAAAAAAATGCATTCCGGTGATTCCCGGAATGCATTTTCAATGAGTGATCGCAGCGGAAGAGAATCCCCCTTCCGCTGCGTTTCGGTTAGAACTTCAACTTCAGCGCCAGCTCGATGATGCGGGGATCGTAGGCCGCGGTCACCTTTCCATAATTGCCGTTCCCGAGCGTCGTATTCGGGTTTTGCGGATTGGTGTGGTTGAACGCATTGAACGCCTCAGCCCGGAACTCCAGGTGCGCCTTCTCGGTAACGTCGAAGGTCTTGAACAGAGCCATATTGAACAGCTCCTGGCCCGGTCCGCGAATGATGCCGGTCATGGCGTTGCCGTAGAAGCCGAAACCGGCTGCGGGAATCGTGCCGCATGGGCCCGGCGTCGTGCTGCCGGGGCACTCGAAGGCTGACGTGTTGAACCACTGCTGGCTGGTGCCGACCTTCCAGGTCTTCGGCCCGTCGGTTGAAGTGCCCGGGACCACGTTCGGCCGCGACGCATTGCCCTGGAAGGTTGCGGTCAGGCCCGGATCGATGGAATCGCCGCTGCGGAAAGTCGAGATGTCATTGAAGGTCCATCCGCCCAGCGTCTCTTTTTCCAGAAGATTGCCGCTGTGCGCGAAGAACGGCAGTTGATAGATCAGCGTAATGGACAAAGTGTGAGGATAGTTCAAACCCACGGTGTTGCCGTGGTAACGATTGAAGTTATGCACGTCGATGGTGCTGTTGCTGGTGCTGTGAGAGTAGGTGTAAGCCCCGGCTACGTTCAGCGACTTCGTTACCGGATGTTTCACCTGCACCTCGAGTCCGTTCCACCACTGCCAGAGTTCCGTGGTGTAGTCCGTAATCGAGCCGTAGCCCTGGTACGGCGCATAGTAATACTGGTTGTCGCCGGCAGACTTGGAGTTTGCAGGGTTGCTGTTGATCAGCGGATTGAAATCGTAGGTCACGCCGCCCGACGTGTAGTACGGGGGAACGTTGATGTTGGGATTCGCCTCCTGGTGCTGGATGCGGCTGCCCGCTCCCGCCACCGATGCGATCATGTTGCCCGGGAATTGATGCTGCACTCCCAGCGAGTAGCTGGCCACCGGAGAAGCCTGGATGTTGGCGTCCGCCATGGTTACCGATTCGACCGAGACTGGCTTCGCCCCGACGCCGGAACCCGACGCCGCCGTTACGATGTTCCAGCTCGTCGGCGTCGCTAAGAAGTTCAGGTTGGTCAGGTTCTGGCTGGTAAAGACCGGAGGATTGGCGATGCAGTTGAAAGAGCAATCCTGGTTGGTGAAGATGCGGGTGTAGCTCTCGCCAAAGCCGCCGCGCAGGCTGGTCTTGCCGTCGCCGAAGACGTCCCAGGCGAACCCGAGATCCGGCGCGAAGTACCAGTTGTGGTTGTTGGAGAAGTTTCTCGGTAGGCCGCCCGGCTGGCCGCTGTTGTACAGCAGGCCGTTGCTGTAGCCAGGCACGTTGGGCGGGATGTTGGTGACGCCGGTCGCCTCGTTCACCGTCGGCGCCAGAGCAGGATTGTAGGCCGAAGGCACAAAGTTGGTCTCGGAGTTGGGTACGCCATACGGCAGAGGCAGGTAGTAAATCCGCAGGCCCGCCGTAAACGTGAGGTTCTTATTGACCTGATAGCGGTCTTCGAAGTACGGCGACCAGCTGAACGCGTGCATATCGCCGTGCGGCGCGTTGCTGGTCTCGCTAAAGCTGGAGAGATACCCAAGCTCCATGTCCGCGACCCCGTAGTCCTCATTGCATTGGGCGGATGTGTTGTAGGAACTCGAGGAGGTGCCGCACGCGTTCGCCGCGCTCTTTTGTGCCGAGCTGGCCGCACTGAAGGTGTCGCTAAAGGTGTAAGCTCCATTGGTCTGTTGGCCCGAAACCTGGCGCTTGGTATTGAAGACGAAGGTGACGCCCGCCGACAGGAAATGCTTCCCTTTCAGCCAGCTCCAGTTATCGCTCACCGTGTCGTCAAGATCGGAAGCATGGGGGATGGGCCGCGCCGCCTGGATGCCCTGCGACGCCGCTCCTCCGGTGAAGTTCGCCACCGGCGTCCGGCTGGCATAGAGGGCCGTCGGATAGAAAAGGGTCTCGTTGAAATTCTTGAGCTGGCTGATGTCCGAGGTCCCTTCGAGCACCAGGTTCAAAAGGTAGATATTCATCGCGATGCTGGTGGTGTTGACCATGTTCGGGGAAAAGGTCTGGGTCAGCGCGACCTGCGCGATCTTGTTGTGGGTAAAGTCCGTCTCGTAGTCGATCGGAGTCGTCCCTGGACTCTCCGTGTTCTGCGAGTAATTCTGGTATTCCTGCAGGTACTCCGCCAGCAGGTGATAGTTGGGCGTGAAGAAGTGATCGACCTTGATCTCATCGTCCCGTTGATAGGTCGTCAGCGGCTGGAGGTTGACGAAGTTGTTGGTGCTGCCCGCAGCCGAGTAGTTGGGCGTCGGATACAGCTGACTCAGGTAGGCCGCCGAGCTGCTATTGATACTCCCGGTCGGGATCTGGTACGAGGTGCTGGGGCACGCGCCAGTTCCGGCTGGGTACAGCGTGCCGGTCGACGGGTTCACGATCGGCGAGGCGAAGCATCCGGATATCTGAAGCGGGGTAGGTATCCAGCTGAGGCTCTGGCTGGGCTGATGCAGAATCACATACGACTCGTCCCAGAAGAAGAAGGTCTTCTGACGATCGGCGTTGTAGTGATTTGGAATAAAGATCGGGCCGCCCACGTTGAAGCCGAAAATATTCTGCTTGTACGGCGGGATGAGCGGGGGAGTGGTGGTGAAATAGTTCTTCGCGTTCAGATCGTCGTTGCGCACATACTCCCACACCGTGCCATGAAGATCGCGCGTGCCGCTCTTGGTCTGCTCCAGAATCACCGACGAGCCCATCAGCGAATACTGCGCCGAGAAGTTGTTCTGCAGCACCCGCACCTCTTCCAGCGAGTCGGGGTTGGGCGTGATCGAATTCGCGGTCATGTTGCCGGTGTTCTCGTTCCACACCCCGTCCAGCGCATAAAAGGTGCGGGACACGGTCATGCCGTTAATCACCAGCACACTGCTGGTGTTGCGGCCGCCGGTTCCAAGCGCCGATCCTTGGCTGGTGTTCACCAGGCCTGGCTCCAGGCCCGCCACCGCCTCGAAGTTGCGTCCATTCATGGGCAGCGAACTCACCTGTTCCGAGGAGATATAGGACGTATTCTCCGGAGTCGACAGCTCCACATCGGTCGACGTCGCCCCCACCGTCACCGTCTGCGTGGCAGCGCCGACCGAAAGCACCCCATTCACCTGGACCGTCTCCGTCGGGTGCAGTTGAATCCCGGTCACCTCGTATTTCTTGAACCCCGTCTTGGTGATGGTGACCGAGTAGGTCGATACCGTCAGGCCCGGCGTGATGTAGCCGCCGCTGCCATTCGTCTGGGTCACCGTCGTCACCTTGGTCGTGTCGTCGGTAATGGTCACCGTCGCACCCTGGACCACCGCGCCGGTCGAATCCGTCACCGTCCCGGTAATCGTCGCCCGCGTGGAAAGCTGTGCCCGCAGCGAGGGGCTGTTCAGGAACAGCGCCATCGTCAATACCGTGGCCGTCAGAATGAAGCGTCGTAGCATAAGCATCTGGTTACCCCTCTGGTGTACTTTTGGTCCCGGCGGCCTCGTGGTCAGCGGACCTCGTTCGCTTTTCCGGGAAATCACGTTTCTAAGGTTTAACGACCTGGGAGTCGCACTTTTGGGTGGCATGCGCCACGGCGGCGATCATTTCAGTTGCCATCAAGACACCGCTCTTTTTCGGCTGACAGCCTTCGTCGGAGGTGGCCGATACGCAGCCGCATCGGTCGTTTCTCCAAGGTCTCAAGTCGCGGAATTGAACCGGGCAAAGTTACGCCTGGCGCGCGTTCCACACAGGAATGATTTCGAGGGCGAAATGTAGTCTTGCGAATCGAGCCTGTCAAGGAAAATAATGAAAGTAAAAAGTTATCGATAACTATCCCATCGTTTCAATAACATATACGATCGCTCGTTCGGCCACCCGGCCCCGTCGCGCCCGCCGCCGGCCCAGGCCCCTCCCGCTTGCAACTCAGCTCGCACCCTCCTTGGAGCCTCCGCTCCGCAGCGAAGTTGGTTACTCCCGTAACCAACCGGAATGGTACAGGCCCTCTCGAGCGAGCTACAATTGCCCACTCCCCCGGCCCGCCCCCCAAAAATCCATCCAAGAGAGGATTCACCATGCTCGGCGAACTCATCAGCGAATCCACCGGCAAGCGCATCGTCCGACGGGTCGTCTCGATCGACCCCCCAACCGTCGAAGTCACCTTTGAAGAAACCGGCGCCGTGCTCGGCATCCCCACCAGCGGCACAGGTACGTACACCTCGGTCATCCGCCCCGACGGCTCCATCTTCGGCGAAGGCCAGGGACTCATCATCTCGCAGGAGGGCGACGGCATCACCTGGACCGGAACCGGCATCGGCAAGTTCCTCCCCGGCGGCGCCGTCAGCTACCGCGGCATGCTCTTCTTCCGCACCGCCTCCGCCAAACTCGCCCAATTCAATAACGCCTGCGGGGCCTTCGAGTTCGAAGTCGACGCCACCGGTTCCACCGCCTCCAAGGTCTGGGAGTGGAAATAACTGTTATGCTCGAATGGTTCTTGGGGGCATCCCGCTCATGCGCAGCCTGGCGTATAAGCGGGGATACGAATGCCCCATCTTTGCGACCTTGCAATGGACCACCTCGGCGATCTATCTACTCAGTTGACCGAAAGACCTGATTCCGAATGCGTCGATTCGCCACAATCGTGCTCCTTCTCTGCGCCACCACTCACTGCGTTCTCTCCATCTTTTACGTCAACACCTCCTGGCTAGACCTCCACAGGTACGCGGAGGGAGCCGCGCCCGAGCCCTTCCAGCGGCGCTTCCTGATGGTCCCGATCCTTCGCTGGGCCGAGTCTAACCACACCCTTCAGACTGCTGCCGCCCGCTACGGAGTCAACGTCCCGCAGCCTGAGCCAATGTCCGCGGCGAAACTCGCCTCCGTTCTCATCAGCCTCGTCCTGCTCAACTGCTTCGGCCTTTGGACCACCCGCGTATCCGCGGACCTCTCGATCCGACACTGGTGGCTGCTGTGGGTCCTTGTGCTCGCCATTCTCTACGCCAGTTACGCCGCCCGCTATGAGCAATGTATCTGGTATCCCTACGACATTCCCCACCTTGTTCTTTTCGGAATCGCCACCGTCTTCCTGCTTACCGGTCGCCCGCTGCCCTTTGTCGTCGCCTTCTGCTTCGACGCGCCCATGCGCGAGACGTCTGTCTTCCTGATTGCCCTTGCCCTCGTCGTCCACTTCCGCTCAAAGCCCTGGCGCATCGCCGCCGGTGCCTGTGCAGCGGTCTGGACGCTTCACCCGCTTCCTCGCCTACCATCTCTATCCCAGCGGAGCCCATCAGTGGAACGGCCTGCACTGGTACACAGAGATCAAGCCCTGGCACCTTCCCCCAACTCTTCAGCATCGTCGGCTTCTTCTGGCTGCCAGTCTGGCTTGGGATCAGGCACCTCACCCGCACCGAGCGCCTTGCGCTTTACGCAGCCAGCGCCATGATCTTCTTCACATTTTCCTTCGCCACCTGGAACGAGACCCGCGCCTGGTCGGAGTGGACCGTTCTCTTCGCCATTCTTGCCTCAGTCGAGATCGAACGCTCATTCGGCTCCGGCCGGGGCGTCACTCACTGCGTCGTGTAGTACACCGCCAGCGATCCCACCTTTGCCGCCGGTCCACTTCCCGCGGATGGGTTCGACCAGGTCATCGCCAGGCTGTTGTTGAAGATCATTGGCGACTCGCGAAAGTACCGGTATCCGGACCAGTACGTGGTATTGTCCGGCACGCCTGAACTGAAATACCGCGCAATGCCGTACTCATCGGTACGCCCATGAAACTGGTTGCCATAAAACTGGTTGCCGAAGAAGTCTTCCGTGCCGCCATACACGAATGCTGTTTGGTCGACACTCATCGTCGGATACGACTCCAGCCAACTGGGCTGGACCGAACCCGCCGCCGACGAAACAAAGTAGATGCTCTCCAGTTCCCCCGCACCGCTCACCGTGGGAATGATCGCAAACATAGCGCCTGGCGCAATCGTCGATCCCGCCCAGTCGTTCACGACCATGTGGAAGACGTTCCGCGTCGCTGGATACCGCCCTGC
Organism: uncultured Acidobacteriaceae bacterium; assembly: GCA_963787905.1. Classification (GTDB taxonomy): domain Bacteria; phylum Acidobacteriota; class Terriglobia; order Terriglobales; family Acidobacteriaceae; genus Edaphobacter. Next base: position 23,409 of record CAWBFL010000062.1, read on the forward strand.
CGGCGCAGCCCCCGCATAATATTCCGCCTGCGAATACCAGACGATGTTGGTAACCGGCGGGTTGGTGATCGAGACGCTGATGCTGTTGTTGTACTTGATGTAAATCCGCCGGTAGCCCGAGATCGTCTCGTTGCTCAAGCTCGTGGCCGAAGTAATCCCCAGGTATTTCGTCACGAACAGATCGCCCGTCGCCGGTGTGCCGTCGTTGGTCGCGTACCCATACCACAGCAGAAACATCCCCAGCGGCGCGGTGCAGGTGTTGCCGTCTACTGTGATCGTGATGGTTGCCTCGACCAAATTCGCCACGGTCGGCGATCCATCGTTGTAGGTTGCGGCGAGCTGAATCCGCTCAAGGTTGCCCGCGCCCGTCGCCGAGAACAGCGTCAGGCTCGCTCCAGCGCTCAGGTCTGTACCCCTTAATCTCCGCAACTCGCAGCGTGCGTGTCTCCAGGGCCGCGCCGCCGGATCCGGCTGGTCCCGCCGGTCCCTGTGCTCCTGTAGCTCCCACCGGCCCCGGAAGACCCATCGGTCCAGTTGCCCCGCTCGGCCCCATCGGCCCAGTGAGCCCTTCAGCGCCGGCCGCGCCCTGTGGCCCCGCTGGTCCGGGAATGCCCGGCCCTGTACTCATCAGTTCCCAGGCGGAGACGCTCGTCGCTGGCGCGTTCCCGACATTCTCCGGCGCTAGCGAGGATATAGAAACTCTCCCCCGACGAAACCATGTCGTTCAAGTTGTAGACCGTGCCCGCATCGTAACTGCCCACATACGCCACGTACGTCCTCGACTGGGTTGGCGCCTGCGTTTGCGCCCGCACCATCGTAATCCAGCAGGTCAGTATCAGCAGTGCCGCCGCATCAGTTCTCCTTCGCTTTGCCATCGTCATCCTCGCGCCTGTCTAATCCGGAATCAAAGTAAGCGTGCCGCGGACCACTGCGAGCGCATACGTCTTCTTTGTCACCGTGTCCACAAATCCAATTTGCGCGGCCCCCGTCACGCCGTGCGCGGCGCCTGCATCAGCGTCAGCGCCCCGTTCCGCACCGTCAAGAAATGCAACTCTCCGGTCTCCGTGTCCGCCAGCTCCGGATCGGCCGCCGCCGCTCCATCCGCCACCCCGGCTGCGGTCAGTTCGGCCGAGCCTCCGCCACGCTCAGCACAAACCGCGCCCCGCTCACTGAATCCGCCAGTGTCCACCCAGCGGCGGCGTTCTTGCCATCGGAGCAAGATACACTCATCCCGCACCCTATCACCGGGCCCCCCAGACCGGCGACCAGCACGATTGCATAGCCCAGTTTTCGCAACTCCAAGGACCTCGCTTGCGCCTCACCCTATCTATCGACGATGCTCGCCCCATTCATCAACGGGGGAAAGCCCCCTTACCGCATGTTTGTCGTTCCGCAACGCAGCCTGCGACAATAACTCCTGCATGAAGCGCCTCATCCTCACCACCGCTCTCGCCGCCGCCTTCCTCGCGCCCCAACTCGTCTGTGCGCCTGTCTGGGCCCAGGCAGCCGACCTGCCCAGCGCCGCGCCGCCCACTCCCGCCGGCCAAACCGACACCGAGCGCGGCCAGACACTCATCCGCGAGATGATCGCCGCGCTCGGCGGCGACGCCTGGCTGCATCGCACCAGTATCCAGACCGAGGGCCGCACCTCCACCTTCTTCCACGGCCAGCCCAACCCCTACATCACCGAGTTCCACGATCTCGTCCGCCTGCCCGGCTCCGGCCAGCCCGAGGCCGAACGCATCGGCTTCCTTACCGACAAGAGCATGATCTTCCCCGGCAAGAAGATCGATGTGGTCCAGATCTGGAAGGACGGCCACGGCTACGAGATCACCTACAAAGGCCAGACCGACCTGCCCAAGGATCAAGTCGACGACTACTACCGCCGCCGCGCCCACTCCATCGAAGAGGTCGTCAACACCTGGATCCACGCGCCCGGCGTCATGATCCTCTCCGAAGGCAGCGGCATGGTCGAGCGCCACCTCGTCGACAAAGTCACCGTCCTCACCGACTCCAATGACGCCGTAACCCTCGAGCTCGATGCCGCCACCCACCTCCCCCTTCGCCGCACCTTCCAGTGGCGCAACCCGCAGTTCAAGGACTTCGACGAGGAAGCCGAAACCTACGACGACTACCACACCATCCAGGGCCTTCCCACCCCGTTGAACATCACCCGCTACCACAACGGCGACATGACCGCCCAGCGCTACCTCACCAAGGTCGAATACAGCGTCCCCGCCACGCCCGACCTCTTCGACCCCGCCGCCTCCGTCCCCAAACTCAAGAAATAGGTCGGGCAGGAATCCCTTGTCGTTCTGAAGCAGAGCGAATTCGAACCGGACAACCCGCGCATCCGGCTTTGCTTCTCAACTGACAACTGACAACTGAATCCCCTGACAACTGACAACTGGCAATTTGCAACTTGTTTATACTCAGTCCTGCATGACTGACCAGCCCAACCCCGCCGCCAACACCATGGACATCGTCCAAATCATGTCCATCCTGCCGCACCGCTATCCGCTTCTGCTCATCGACCGCATCGTCGAGATGGAGCGCAAGACCCGCATCGTCGCCCTCAAGAACGTTTCCATCAACGAGCCCCACTTCGCGGGCCACTTCCCCAACTTCCCCATCATGCCCGGCGTCCTTGTCGTCGAAGCCATCGCCCAGGCCGGCGGCGCGCTGTTGCTCACCGAGTACTCCGACGAAGAGCGCAACTCCAAGCTCATGGTCTTCACCGGCATCGACTCCGCCAAGTTCCGCCGCCCCGTCGTACCCGGCGATCAGCTCCGCATCGAGGTCACCGTCCTCAACTGGCGCACCAACGCCGTCCGCATGCGCGGCGTCGCCACCGTCGAAGGCAAGATCGCCTGCGAGGCGATCGTCATGTGCGCTCTCACCAACCGCGCCAGGCCCGCGCCGCCCGCTGCGCCGCCCGAACCCCCTCCAACTCCCGCCGGAGCCGCAGCCGAGTGAGCACTGCCGCCAACATCCATCCCACCGCCATCGTCGCCGATGGCGCGCACATTCCCGCATCCTGCGTCGTCGGCCCCTACTCCACCATCGGCCCCAACGTCGTTCTCGGCGAGAATTGCCGCCTCGTCTCCCACGTCGTGCTCGACGGGCACCTCACCGTTGGCGCCGGTACCACCTTCTATCCCTTCGCCTGCGTCGGCGTCGCGCCCCAGGACCTGAAGTACGCGGGCGAACCGACCCGCTGTGCGATTGGCGAAGACACAACCATTCGCGAATATGTCACCATCTCCCGCGGCACCGTCGGCGGCGGCGGCGAAACGACGGTTGGCTCCGGCTGTCTCATCATGGCCTACACCCACATCGGCCACGACTCCCACATCGGCAACGGCTGCATCCTCGCCAACTCCGCGACCCTCGCCGGCCACGTCATCGTCGAGGACTATGCCGTCGTCGGCGCGCTCTGTCCCGTCCATCAGTATTGCCGCATCGGCAAGTACAGCTATATCGGCGGCGGCACCACCATCACGCAGGACGTGCTCCCCTACTCACTCACCTCGATCGAGCGCAACAACCACGCCTACGGCCTCAACAAGGTCGGCCTCGAACGTCGCGGCTTTACTCCCGCCCAGCTCAAAGCCCTGCGCCATGCCTACCGCCTGCTCCAGGCTTCGAAGCTCAATACCACCGACGCCGTCGCCGCCATCCGCGCCACGCTGGCCGAATCGCTTTCGCCGGAAGACGCAACTCACGTCACCTACCTCGCCGACTTCATCGCCAACAGCTCCCGCGGCGTTATCAAATAGACGGGGAGGCGAGTATGAGCGATCCGATCAATCCCGCCGCTGCCGTCCCCAAGTCGCCCGATCACCACGAAGCGGTCGAGAACAGCGCGAAGCGCCTCGGCCTCATCGCCGGTAACGGACGCTTTCCGTTCCTGCTGCTCGACGCCGCGCGCGCCCACGGTCTCACCGTTGTCGTCGCCGCAATCAAGGAAGAGACCGATCCCGAGATCGACGCCCGCGCCGCCGCCGACCCCGCCATCCGCGTCCACTGGATGTCGCTCGGCGAACTCTCCCGCCTCATCGAGACCTTTCAGGCTGCGGGCGTCACTCGCGCCGTCATGGCCGGCCAGGTCAAGCACACCCAGATCTTCTCCTCCATCCGTCCCGATTGGCGCCTCGCCAAGCTGCTGCTCAACCTGCGCACGCGCAATACCGACATGCTGCTCGGCGCCGTGGCCAGGGTCCTCGCCGACGAAGGCATCGAGCTCATCTCTTCCACCCACTACCTCGAACCGCTGCTGGCCCGGCCCGGCGTCCTCACCCGGCGCCCGCCCACCGCCGACGAGCAGAAGGACATCGCCTACGGCCGCACCGTCGCCCGCGCCCTCGCCGCCTACGACCTCGGCCAGACCGTGGTCATCGCGGCGCAGGCCTGCGTCGCCGTCGAAGCCATGGAAGGCACCGACGCCACCATCGAACGCGCCGGTGCGCTGATGCGCCGCGACCATCCAGCCTCCACCCTCAGCCGCGCGCTCACCGTCGTCAAAGTCGCCAAGCCCAACCAGGACATGCGCTTCGACGTCCCCGTCATCGGCGTCGCCACCATCGAAGCCATGGCCCGCGCCGGCGCCACCTGCCTGGCCATCGAAGCCGCCCGCACGCTGCTCTTCGATGCGGAGGCCATCGTCGCCGCAGCCGATCAGGCCGGCATTGCCATCAGCGCTGAGACCGCAACCGAGCCGTGACACCTGTTTCCGCGCGAAAGGGTACTATAGCCATACGCGAGGGCGTGAGCCAGGCATCTTCCGAATAAAATTCCCTTCGCCGCGGTATCCAAGTGGAGTCTTCCTGGGAAAACCCACTCCGATGTTGCGGCACCAGCTGAGACCAATTCGGAAAAAATGCTCTTGGGCCCGCCGCACGATCGCTTTGCATCACACTTGCCCAACTAAGGAGACAACGATGGTTCGTAAAGGTGTATGGATTGCTGTCATGATCGGTATCGTGGCCGCCTGCGGATTCGGACGAAGAGCCCACGCTGCCGACATCCTCCAGGAGGGTGCCACCGCACCCAACTTCAGCCTGCCCTCGCAGGAAGACACCCAGGTTTCCCTGGCGCAGTACAAAGGCAAATGGGTCGTCCTCTACTTCTATCCCAAGGACATGACCTCGGGCTGCACCCTGGAAGCACACAACTTCCAGCGCGACCTGTCCAAGTACGATGCGCTCAACGCGGTCGTGCTCGGCGTCTCACTCGACACCGTCGAGAGCCACAAGACCTTCTGCACCAAGGATTCGCTCACCTTCAAGCTGCTCGCTGACCCCGACCACAAGGTCATCGATGCGTACGGCGTGCCGATCTCCGGCATGGGCCCGGTCAAGTTCGCCAACCGCGATACCTTCCTCATCTCGCCCGCGGGCAAGATCGTGAAGGTCTGGACCGGAGTCAAGCCCGCCGAGCACAGCGAAGAGGTGCTCGCCGCCATCGCCGGCATGAACGGAGACGATAAGCTTCGGTCCCAGAAACTGCAGTAGCGTCCAGCAGACGCAAAAAGGCCCGGACCTCTCGAGAGGAGCCCGGGCCGTTTTGCTTGCCTGGTTAGTACTGCCGCCTGACTACTTCTTCTTCTTCGCGACTTTCTTTGCAGCTTTCTTTGCGGGAGCCTTCTTGACTGCCTTCTTGACTGCCTTCTTTGCTGCTTTCTTAGTTGCCAAGGTAATACCTCTCGTATTTGGTTTTTGTTTCTTCGAAGCGCCCTTGTTGCCAGCCGCTTTTTTCAAAGCAGCCTTACCGCCGCGCAGGGCACTCGACTTCTTCGCGGCAGATTTCAATGTCTTCTTCTTGGCCGCCTTCTTGGCAACCACCTTCTTCGCCGCAGCCTTCTTCGCGGGAGCTTTCTTGGCTGCAGCCTTCTTCGCGGGAGCCTTCTTTGCCGCCGCCTTCTTGGCCGGAGCCTTCTTCACGGCTTTCTTCGCTGCGGCCTTCACCGGAGCTTTCTTCGCCGCAACCTTCTTTGCGGGAACCGCCTTCTTCGCTGCCTTCTTCACCGCTTTAACCGGAGCGGCCGGCGCGCTCTGCGCCGCAGGCTTCGAGAGTGCTACGGGAGGCGTGTAGCCGTCGACCGGCGAGGGCGGCGCAGCTTCGATGATCGCCACCTCGGTCAACGACTCATCCTCGTCTTCCAGTCCGTCCAGATCCTCATCGTCATCCGAGGTCATGGCCACCACGATCTCTTCCTCTTCCTCATCATCGTCGAAAGGACCGCTGCCCTCGAATCCATCCCCAGTTGCGTCGTCATGGTTCGCGGCTGCGTAAATCTTCATCTGGTCCTCTAATCCGTCGAGTCCGTCCTGCTCTTTGAACTTCATCGTCGCATCCTCATTGCTGCACTCGCCCCGTTGCCCTTTGGTTCATATCGTAGTGCGCTTGCGGTGCAGTCGACAAATTAATTACATCACGGCACGGATTCTAGCAACAGAATGCATCTGCGCGCCAGCGATAGCAAGCACTCTTTTGCTTGAGGTAGCCAATCGAGCAGCCTCGCCGGTTCATTTGGAAGCGCCGGCTTGCTTCGAGCGAGCCTGCTTTTTCTTCGCGCCTCCACGATGCGGCGCAGTTTTTGCCGCGGGCTTCGCGGTGGTTGCGGCGCCACTCGCCTTTGTGCTCGGCGTCGCGTGCGCGCCCGGCCCGGCGTGCGACTTCTTCGTGCGTACATGAGTCGCCGGAGCCAGATGCACCGGCTGGAGCCACATAGAGCGTCCGATGCGGCTTGATCGCGCTCGACGAAAGATGGTTCCAGCGTCTCAGGTCCTCCACTGACACGTTGAAGCGGTCGGCGACCGTCACCAGCGTGTCGCCCGCCCGCGTCACGTAGCGCAGCGGGTGCGGGACCGCAATCGCAATCGAGACCGGGACCACCAGTTCTTCGCCAGTGCTGAGCGAGGCGTCCGCGGCCAGCCCGTTCGCCGAGGCGATCTCCGCAGGATGGTCGTGGAAACTGCTGGCGATGTTGTCCAGCGACTCGCCCGCCCGCACCACGTGAAAGCGCCAGGTCGTGCGCTTGTCCTCGGGGATCTCCTGGATCCGCTTCAGAAAAAGATCGTGCGTGCCGGCCGGAACGTGCAGGTCGAAATCCGTGTCTTCCGGCGTGGTCATGCGCAGCAGGCTCGGATTCAGTTCGACGATCTCCGGCAGCGAGACGTCGGTCACATCCGCCACCAGCCGCAGATCGATCGGGTAGTCAACCGTCACCGTATCGGAGACGACCGGTGGATCGGGCACCAGCCCTTCCAGTCCATACTGCTTCGGATTTTTCGCCATGATGATTGCGGCGATGATGCCCGGAACGTAATTCTTGGTCGCGGTGGGCAGCACGTTGCGGCGGTAAAGCTCCCAGAAGTCCGCATAGCCGGTCCGCATCACCGAGCGCTGCACATTGCCCGGCCCCCAGTTATAGGCGGCCATGGCCAGGTACCAGTCGCCGAACTGCGCATACAGGTACTTCATGTAGCGCGCATACGCGAGCGAAGATTTCTCCGGATCGAAACGCTCATCCACCCACCCGTTCCGGGTCAAGCCGTAGGCGCTGGCGAACGGCATGAACTGCCACATGCCGCCCGCGCCGCTTTGCGCGTTCACCACCTGCAGTTGAAAGCCGGACTCCGCGACGGCCAGGTAGATCAGGTCCTGCGGCAACCCTGCATCCCTCAGGTCGCGTTCGATCAGGTCCTGGTACTTGCCGGCGCGCTGGAGCGAGTGCAGCAGCGTCGCGTGGCCCTTCTTCGAGTTCGTGAAGTAGTTGATGAATCCCGCAACGTAGTCGTTCACCACCAGCGGAAAGTCCGACTGCGTCGTCTTCAGTTCTTCCTTCACCTTTGCCGTCAATGCGGCATCGGGCGGAAACGTAACTTCATCCGCGGCATCGAGCGGAGCCGCTTCGACCGGCTCGGAAAATCCCGTGCCTTGCTTCAACGCGGTCATTTCGAGCGAGTTGATCGCATTCAGCAGATGCTCAAACTCATCGGAGAGCTGCGGGTCGCTCTTCAGATCCATCCCGCTGGTCAGCATCAGATCCACCGCCGCGTCGAAATCGGAGCGCGCCGCCTCCAGCCGTCCGCCGCGATAGTTGGTGACGCCGCTCTGATAGTCGCCTTCGGCCTGATCGATCAGTTGCTGCGCTTTGCGCGCTCTCGCGGCAGTTGCAGCGGCCTGCGCCTGCGCCTGGATTTCAGCGGCGGTCGGGCCCGGTGCGGGGGCGGCAATCGCAGGCGCTGTTGCGTTGGCTGGAACCGTGGTCGGCGCCGCCTGTTGCTGCGGACAGCCCGTCAGCAGAACCAGCGGCACGCATGCAATCACTACCGCCCACTGCCGAAACTTGCTCAACCTCTGCACCCGCTCTTCGTCTTCATCAATAAAGTTGTCCCGCTCACTCGCCTGCGTTGGTGATGCGACTCGCACCGTTTCAGACAAACCGCACTCCCGTTCCACCGCCAGCATTCGTGGCGCAGGCGTCCTGAGGTTCCCCGTTTGCGCCTTGCTCATTGTAAGACGTTTGGCGGCCGCATCGGTACGCCGTCTGCGCTGCCGTCGAGCCGCGCGGCGCCTTCGCTCCAGAGTGGTAGCATCGAACATTGAGGCAGTTTGCACCCCGTATGGATCCGAATCACATCCGCAACTTCGCGATCATCGCGCACATCGATCATGGCAAGTCCACGCTTTCCGACCGGTTGCTGGAGCTCACTGGCTCGCTGACGGCGCGCGAAATGCAGGCCCAGGTGCTGGATGCGATGGACCTCGAGCGCGAACGCGGCATCACCATCAAGGCCCACACCGTGCGCATGATCTACAAGGCGCACGACGGCGAAACCTATCAACTCAACCTCATCGACACCCCCGGCCACGTCGACTTCAGCTACGAGGTGTCGCGCTCGCTGGCCTCGTGCGAGGGCGCGCTGCTGGTCGTCGATGCGTCGCAGGGGGTCGAGGCGCAGACGCTCGCCAATGCGTATCTCGCCATCAATCACGGCCTCGAAGTCATTCCCATCATCAACAAAATCGATCTCCCCTCCGCCGACATCGAACGCACCCGCGAGATGATTGAGAAAGCCGTGGGCCTTCCCGCCAGCGATGCGCTGGCCGTCTCCGCCAAAACCGGCCAGGGCGTTCCGGACATTCTCGAGGCCGTGGTCCATCTTCTGCCGCCGCCGCATGGAGATGCCGACGCGCCGCTGCAGGCGCTCATCTTCGATTCGTGGTTCGATCCCTACCGCGGCGTCGTGGTGCTGGCGCGCATCGTCAACGGACGCATGCGCCAGGGCATGAAGATCAAGATCATGTCGAATGGCAAGATGTTCGACGTCGAGAGCATGGGCGTGATGACGCCCAAGCCGGTTCCGCTCGCCGAACTCTCCGCCGGCGAAGTCGGCTTCTTCGTCGCCACCATCAAGAACGTGGCCGACACCAAGGTCGGCGATACCATCACCGAGGTGGCGCGCCCCTGCGCCGAGGCGCTGCCCGGATTTGAAGACATCAAGAGCATGGTCTTCGCCGGCCTCTACACCGTCGATTCGCACGAGCACGCGATGCTGCGCGACGCACTCGAAAAACTCCGCCTCAACGACGCCAGCTTTACCTTCGAGCCGGAGTCTTCCGTCGCCCTCGGCTTCGGCTTCCGCTGCGGCTTTCTCGGGTTGCTCCACCTCGAGATCATCCAGGAGCGGCTGGAACGCGAGTACTCGCTCGACCTCATCACCACCGCCCCCGGCGTGCGCTACAACATCACCCTCACCGACGGCAGCATGATCGAGGTCGACAACCCGTCACGCTGGCCCGACCCCTCCAACATTGAGACCATCGAGGAGCCGGTCATTCTCGCCAAGATCCTCACCAACGAGGAGTACGTGGGCGGCATCCTCAAGCTGGTCGAAGATAAGCGCGGCCGCCAGATCAACTTCGAGTACGTCTCGGAGACGCGCGTCATGCTCACCTACGAGCTGCCCTTGAACGAGATCGTGCTCGATTTCTACGACCGCCTCAAGTCCGTCTCGCGTGGATACGCTTCGCTCGACTACCACATGCAGGGCCACTGGATCTCCCCCATGGTCAAGATGGATATCCTGATCGGCGGCGACCCCGTGGACGCGCTCTCCATCATCGTGCATCGCGACTCGGCCTACGATCGCGGCAAGGCGCTCGTCTCCAAAATGCGCGAGCTGATTCCGCGCCAGATGTTCGAGGTCGCCATCCAGGCCGCCATCGGCTCCAAGATCATCGCCCGCGAAACCGTCACCGCCATTCGCAAGAACGTCATCGCCAAGTGCTACGGCGGCGACATCAGCCGCAAACGCAAGCTGCTGGAAAAGCAAAAGGAAGGCAAGAAGCGGATGAAGCGGATCGGCAAGGTCGATATCCCGCAGGAGGCTTTCCTGGCCGTGCTCAAGGTCGGCGAAGAGTAGGCTCCCGGCCCTCGAACCCAACCACGCCATCGCCTGCGCCCGATTGTAACCTTGTCCTGCTCAGCCACTTGCGCCGTCGCCGGTTGGCTCGATCCAGCCGCCCAAACCGCTCTCGATCCCTCTTTCGGGTTATATACGATGGCCCCCCGCTGACCTATCGTCAAAGTCAGCGCAAGCCTGGCCCTCTCCCGAGTCTCACGGACTAACTTGAACCATGAGGACGATTTCCATGAAGCAACTTCTCAAGAACCTTGTCACGGATGATTCCGGACAGGACTTGATTGAATACGCGCTCATCGCCGCGATGGTGGCATTGGGCACGGATGCAGTGATCAAGGGTACGGACACTGATATTCTTAGGGTATTCAATAACATTGGAAATCAGTTGACCAACGCAATCGTGTAGTTCGATTCCGCGCCCGGCAAAGGCTGATCGCCTGCCCACCCCGGCCATCGTTTCAAAGGAAAAATTCAGCAGGATTACCGTCATTTCAGGAATCAAAACCGGGCCAACTCTGGTCACGGGCGAACTGCCGTCTGTGGAAAGCCTTTATTTCTGAGACTTGCGGCAAATTTGTAACGGAATTGGTGAATTTCCCCGGCCGCGTTTCAAAGACCTGAAAACGAGTGACTTGCAGCACAGAAATCGAGGCAGCCCCCCGCCCGCTGTCTGCTTCCGTGCCGCCCGTGAATTTCCCGCGCACCGGAATCCACAAAATTTTCCACAGAGTCGCCCACGCTTCCGCAGCGCACCTCGCACGCAAGAAGAGGAGGCCCGCAGGCCTCCTCTTCCTCATTGCATCCAGCGGCCGCGCTACTGGCTTGGCGGCTTCGGCGCGGTGCTGTGGGGGGTCGTGGTCGAATGCGGAGTGGTCGCCGCCGGCTTCTTCGCCGCCGCGGGCGCCGACGGCGTCGGTGCCGTGATGTTCGGAGTCGACGCGTTGTAGGCATCGATCACCGCCTCGGTAATATCCGAGTTCGGCTCCTGCGCAATCCACATCACCTGGCTCTGTTGCTGATTGCTCACGTCAAGCAGGATGGTGTAGCCGTTCTTCGCGACGTATTGCACCATCACCGAGTGGACCTTCTGGGCCACCTTGCCGTAGGCATCCTGCAGGTCGGAGTTATACGCCGTCCGCGCGTCTTCGGCATCCCGGTCCAACTGCTTCTGCTTGGTGTCAAGCGTCTTGGTGCGGGAGGCGCGCTCCTCGTCGGTCATGCTCGCGGGCGCGGCCTGAAGCTGCTTCTGCAAGCTTACGATCTCGGCGTTGCGGCCTTCCAGCTCCGCCTGCTTCGGCTCGTACTTCTTCTGCACTTCCTCCAGGGCGCGCTGGCCCTCGTTGGTCGAGATCACGGCTTCCTGGAACTCCACGATCGCGATCTTCGCGGCAAACGCCGTCGGCGGCGGAGGCGGCTTGGGAGCCTCTGCGGCTGGAGTCTTGGCTGCGGGTGTTTCCGAGGGGGAGACGGGCAACTCTGGGGCTACCTGGGCAATCGCGGACGCGGGGAGAAGACCCGCGGCGAGCGCGGCGAGAAGAGCAAACTTGTGATTCATGCGGTGTGTAAAGCTCCTTGGATGTTTTCCTAAACCTTTGTCCGTCGGCAAGCATGGGCGCGCCGTCCGGGTACTTGCCCTGCACCCGCCCACAAATTGTCAACACTGTAGAGGGTTCTCATCGAGTGTGCCACCCCAAAGCCATCAACTGACCAATGAGTATCGGCGGGGGGGCGAGAGGGCTGCCAGAACCTCTCGATTATAGGGCTCGGCCGAGGCAGGGGTCAAACCTTTGTCTCCTGAAATTTGGAGTGTCGCGCGAAAACTCTCCTGTTTTCTGGGATCCTCCAGCCATGCCGTGGTTCGGAAATCGAGGTTTTGCTGGGAATTGGGAGGGAGTCTCCCTGCGCGCTCTTTGGCATCTGAATTGCATCGCCCAGATCGCCGGCACTGCGTTCTCGAGTGGAAGCCGCTTTCCCCAGGGCAAGTGAGCATGCGAGATGCGGCGTTCGACCCGGAAAAAAGATGCATCCAAAGCAGATGCGCGCCGGGGTTTCAGGTTCTGCTCCCGCAAGGGAGTCAATTCGGGAGGCCTTTGACGGGCCATTCTGCACAGGCCGCTTCCAACCGGGAAGTGGCCTTCGCAGTTTCTGGCTGGATTTTCCGCGCCGCACCAGCGCGTCTTCCGGACCGCCCCCCGCACCGCATGGTCCGCCAGGGAAAGGTTTTTCTTGCCACGCTATGCCATTCGGCGTATGATTAGCCTTGCCTTGTGAACCGGCTGTGGGTGCCGATTGCTGTGCGATTGATTTGCTTTTCCAATGGCAGCAAATTGCATGGCAACCTCTGAGATTTCGGCGGATCATCCTGGATTCGATGCACCGGATCCGGGGAGCCGTAGGGTTGAATCCGCCAAGAGCCTCCGTAGGCGTTGCAAACAGCGGTAAGGGTGAATGAATTGCCTTAGCTGGTGAGCGCATTGTGGCGATTCCCAGCCGGCTTTTGGCAATCCCGGTTGCATGTGGCAATCCAGGTGGCGCAACAGCAGTTTGCCGGCTGGTCGCATCTTGACGGATGCATTAGGACGCATGTTCGAGTACAACTTGATATCGTTTCCACCGACACTCCAAAAACCGGCTTGGTTCCATCTCCGCGAACGCCGCGGTCAGGGTGGAGTCGCGCCAAAGTGCGCGGAAAGCGTAGATCGTTAACCAGCAATAGGAAGTGGAACATGAGTTCAGAGCAAAATATGCCCGACGTGGAATCTCACCAGGGTCCGCCACCGCCCCCCGAACCAATGGGGGGTCAGATGAGTCAGTCCGGTTTGGCACAGGACGCCGCGCACTCCATACCGCACGGCATGGGACAGTCCAAGAGCAGCCGCCGGCGCCGCCGCAAGCGCAAGAATAAATCCGGTGACGCCGCCCAGCCAGGTGCGCCCGCGGCCACCGGCCAGTTTGCGGCAGACCCGCAGGCCAGCAGTCAGGGCGTAGCCGCTCCAGGATCTCAGCCGCAGAATTTCTCAGGCGGCGGACAGCAAGCCGGCGCAGGGCCGTCCACCAAGCGCTGGAAGAAGAAGTTCCGCGACCGCGACCGCCAGCGTTCGCCCGAGAATCCCGGCAACCAGGCCAGTCCCGCCGGTTTCGCCAACGGCAATGGCGCCGTCTATCGCGACAAGGACTCCCATCAGCCCGGCAACAGCGTCTTTGGCTCCAAACGCAAGGGCAAGCAGAGGGACCGCGGCCCGCGCAGCTTTGTCGGTCCAATGGATCATAGCTACCGCGTTGTGAACGGCAATTTCGCCGACTCGCCTCCTTCCACCATCGAGACGCACGGCAACTACCAGGGCCGCGGAGGCGGCGGGCGCACCTACGTCAGCGACTCGCAGCCCATCGACTACTCGGTGGGACGGCCAATTCCAATCCCCGAAGACGCGCCCACCAAAATCTTCTTCTTCATTGAGGATCTGTTCTTCAACGCCAAGATCACCGAGACCGCGCGCAAGCTCGGCGTCAAGGTGGCGTTCGTCAAGAACGACAAGGAATCGATCGCCAGTCTCCTTGAGGGCGACGAAGCCGACCGTCCCGGGTTGATCGTCTTCGACCTGAACAACGCCAACGCCAAGCCGCTGACGCTGATTCCCAAGCTGAAGGCCAAGCTCAAGAAGAGCACCTCGATCATCGGTTTCCTCTCCCACCTGCAAGGCGATCTCAAGGCCAAGGCAGTGGAGGCGGGTTGCGATACGGTGATGCCGCGCGCTGCCTTCTCGCAGAACCTGCCCAACCTGCTCCGCCGCTATGGGATTCAGCCCGAGGAAGAGGAAGGCAACTTCAACCAGTAGCACTTCGGCTTATTGAGTGGAGAGCGGCCTGCCTTGCGCGGGCCGCTTTTATTTTGCCGTGACGGCGGCGTGCACCGCGAGCAACTGCTCCAGCATCCCCCGCAGCTTGTCCAGCCGCAGCGCGTTCGCGCCGTCTGACTTCGCCTGCGCCGGATCGTCATGCACTTCAAGGAAAACACCGTCGACTCCCGCGGCAACCGCCGCCCGTGCCAGTACCGGGATGAACTCCGGCTGTCCGCCCGAGACTCCATTGGCGGCCGAGGGCATCTGCACCGAGTGGGTCGCGTCGAAAACCACTGGCGCGTAGTGGCGCATGGTCGGCAGCGCGCGCATGTCGACCACCAGGTTGTTGTACCCGAAGCTCGCGCCGCGCTCCGTCAGGAAGACCCGCGGCGATTTGCCGCCGCTCAGCGTGGCAGCGGAATCGCGCACCTTCAGCACCGCGTGCTGCATGTCCGCAGGCGCAACGAACTGGCCCTTCTTGATGTTGATCGCGCGGCCGGTGTGCGCGGCGGCAATCAGCAGATCCGTCTGGCGGCAGAGGAATGCCGGGATCTGCAGCACCGCTTCCACGTCGCCCAGCGCCTTCGAAAGCCGCAGGCAGTCCTCCGGCGTGTGCACATCCGTCAGCACCGGCAGGCCGTTGGCTTGTGCAATCGCCCGCAGGATCCGCGCGCCTTCCGTCAGGCCCGGGCCGCGGAAGCTGCGAATGCTGGTGCGGTTAGCCTTGTCGTAGCTGGCCTTGAAGATGTAGGGAATGCCTAGGTCGCCTGCGATGCGCTGGATCGCATCGGCCATCGTGCGCGCATGGGCCTCGGATTCGATCACGCACGGTCCGGCAATCAGGAACAGCTGACCCCGGCCAACGGGAACGGGTCCGATATCGAATGAATGGGTCACGTAGGCCATTGAATCACAATTGGAGGAAGGTTCGACGGACAAGAGAGCGCAAGATACAAGCCCAACCTGGCCGTGTCGAGCATTACACCGGATCGCTCTGCATGGCCCAGGTTCGAACCTGCTCGAAACGTTTGCGGGTCTTCCATACATTCTTGGACCATTTATCTCCGATCTGCGCGAGCGCCTGCCGGGCAACGGCGCGGTCCTGGAACCGCCAGGCGAAGAAGGCCAGGTGGTTGACGTCGCCATTCATATTCCTGCCGAAGAGTTCGCGCTGGGCCCGGTAGCCACGCTGAATCCGCGCCCAGTCGAGCCCGCCCCCGTTTGCGCCGCTCTTCGCGTCCGCAACCACCATGCCGATCTGGAAGTAAATGTAATCGCCCTTCGCGCCGCCGATGGCATCGGCGCTGCGCTTGGCAAAGGCAGCGGCATCGCCCTCGTCCCCGTCCCACTTGGGCAGCAGGTAGTTTGCGTGCGACTTGTAGAAATAGAGGTAATCGGGCTCGAATTGAATTGCCTTCTGGAACAGCGCCTCCGCGCGATCCTTGTCCCAATTCTGTGCCAGCGCTACGGTCTGCATTTTCTCGTACCACTCGGGGCACATGGGCGTGATGTTGGCCGCATCGTCCAGCACCTGTTTGGCCTTCGCCGCGCGCTCGTCGAACAGCTTCCATCCTTCGGGCGTCACGCTGTCCGCATAGCCTGCTCCGCGCGCTACCCAGGCATACTTCAGGTAGACCCCAGCCAGCGCCACGCGCGGCGTGATCGATTGTGGGCGCGCGGCGATCCACGCGTTCAGTTTTGCAATATGATCCTCGGGATGGGCCCGGTCCGGAGCCGCCAGTCCTTCATACAGGTAAGCCAGTTCCCAGCCGCCGCCGGGTAGCCTTGTTTTCTCGCTCCTGTACTTCGTCGCGAGCCGGTCGATGGCATCGTAATCGCCATGAGCCAGCATCGCGGCCACCTGGGCCGTCAGGCCTTTCGCCATGACGAAATCCTCCGGATCCACCGAAGAAGGCTGGTCGGGGAGCGAGCGGGTCGTTTGGCCGGCCGCCCGGGCCGTATGCAGGGAAAAGCTCAGCGACAGAACAACAACTGCAAGGCGAAACCAGCGCATGTTTTGTCTCCGGAAACCGGCTCCAGCGTAATCCCGCGGAGAAGCACCGTAAGTGATCGCGATCACGAGTTAGCGGCTCCGTGCGCCTTGCTCCAGGCCGCGTAGTCGTCGATCGTCTTCTGCTCGCCCGCGCTGTACCACGCGTAGCCGTTGCGCCGCTCCAGCGAGAGCTCATTCACATCGTCGTGCAGCGTCTTGTCGCGGTCGCCGAAGATGGGCTTCTGCGCTGGAATACTGTAATAGCGCGCCCAGAGCGGCCCCGCGCCATCCTTGGCCACCAGGCGGCGTCCACCTTCCACGCCGCGCCCTCCGCTGTATTCAAACCCATACACCGCGTGGTCCTTCAGCCAAGTCACTCCGGCATCGATCGACGCCACCAGTTCCTTCGAAGGATTCTGAATCGACATCAGATACTCCAGCAGGTCCGCGCTCTCCGACGCGGCCAGCGCTCCCGGCTCGTAGTTCCTCGCCGAAACCGGCGCCAGCGTCAGCGCGTCCTCCTGTTGCGGCCAGATCGTCTTCTTGCCATCGATCGTAATCTGCGACGCCAGAATGCATTGCAGCGCGCGATCGACCGCGGCACCCGCCTGCTTGCGCAGGTCCGCAGGCACAAAGTCATAACCCGGCTTGGCCTCCGCGACGTCGCCCAGGGTCTCCGCCGATTCCGAAACCGCGTTGTCGTTGAAGGTGATCGCATCGTGGTATCCGCCCTCCAGCGGATACACCTGCGGAAACCCTCCATTGGGATACTGCGCCGCCAGCAAATACCGGATGCCCTTGATAAAACTCGCCCGGTACGCGTCCCCGTCCTTGCCTGGAGTCAGCGCCTGCACCCTCGCCAGAAAGTGCAGCTCCGTGTTGGTCGCGTCGTTGTCCAGCGTCCCCACGTAGTTCCATTGCGGGTCGCGCGGCTTGTCGAAATCGTTCGGGTCGGGGAACGCGTTCAGATTGTTGGCCGCATACGGCTGTCCCGGCAGCCGCAGCGCGCCGTTGAAGCCCATGTTCTTGCTCCACCCTCCCGCCGGCGTCTGGAAGCTCACCACCACGTCGGCAATGTGGCGCGCGGGCCCGGTGCCGTAATAGGCGTCGGGTTGGCGCAGGCTGATGCCCTGGCCGAATCCGCCCCGGCCCTCCGCCGGCTGTGGCGGGGCCGCTTCGCCGGGCTTCAACTCCGCCGCCAGGGTCGCGCGGTCCACCTTCATCTGCTCCTCGGAGCGCTTCAGGTAAGCCAGCCACGCCGCGCGGTCCTTCTTCGGCGCGAGCTTTTCAATCCGCTCCGCGGTCAGCGACTGGGCAATGACGTTGGTCCCGATGACCGACGCGTGCAGATGGGCCGGGACGACGACGAGGCCAAGTCCGGCAGCAGCAACGCGAAGAAAGGGCGAGCGAAAGCATAAATTCATGGTGCAAGAACTTTACTCCAGAGGAACGAAGCCTGCGAAGGCGGCAGCGCGGCCGGAATTCACTTGCTGAGGTCGGTAAAGCACTGGTAATCATGGCAGTGCATCACCTTCATGCGAGCGTGAGTGTCGTCGAGGATAATTCCTGGCTCCACGCCAAAGTGCAGATAAGCCCCGGTGGATCGTCCGGAGACGTTGGGCTTGACGAAGATTGGCCATACGAAATCAAAACTCAGGATCGTCACCAGAAGCGCAATGGTGAGCCGACGCGAGTACGCGAAGAGGGTGATGCCGGCCAGCAGCAGAAAAAAGAAGGTGGATGGGATCAGGTAGTAGAACTCGATGGGGTAGCGCAGGAAAAGAACCAGGTTCCCAATGAGATAGCCCAGGCAAACCACGGCCAGCCGATTGCTGTCTTTCGGGCGCGGCCCCAGGTCCTTCAGCGTATGGCGGTTTTTGAAATAAAGCACCGTGGCGATCAGGATGACAACCAGGGCCAAGGGGCCGACGGCTACGGAGCCCTTATAAAAGAACTTTCCCAAACGCAGGAAAGGGGTCCACAACTCAGGCGGTCCATCCATGGCTGCGGTAAAGCTCATGTTCCGCCCTGCGATGACGTACGACGGATAAAACGCGACGGCTGCCAGAAACGCAGATACAAGCCCGGCCGCGGCAATCTGCAGCGCCTTCGTGGTGACGCCGCGCCGCGTCCACACCTCGTATACGATGGCGGCGGCAAAACCACCGGCGACCACAGGCCCGTTCCCGCCGCGGATGGCCATCGCAAGGGCGGACAGCAGCGTCGCCGCGACCAGCCGGTCGGCCACGATGCATTCGGCGCCCAGAATCATGCAGAGCAGGGACCACAGATAATCGTCGGTGGAGGATCCCGCGATGATGAACCCGGGGGTCACGACCAGGCAGGCCGTGAGCAGTGCGAGATACGGGACCCGGAGACGCAGTCCCAGTGCCCAGAATCGCCAGGCCACCAGCGTAGCCATCAGAAACGACGCGAGGTTGCAAAGAAGCGAACCGCCCAGCGTGGACAGAACATAGATCATCGCTTCGTAAACCCAATAACCAGGATTGCGGGAGGTTATGGGAAAGTGCTCGTGCCAGGTCCGGACGCCGACCACCACCACCGCATAGGTGTCATTGTCGCTGCCGTAACCCAGAAAACAGAGGGGGAAGATGCAAAGCAGAAAGAATGCGGCGAGCCAGGGAAATCGCACGGTTCTGCTGCCCGTTGAGTCGCCCTGAGCGGAAGCTTGCGAGCCGAACTGACCGATCGCCATATGGTGATCGTAGCATTCAGAATTGGGAAGACTCGATTCGCCTCAGCGCGGTACCGGCGACTCTCCTCATCAAGACTGTTCGCGGATCGCCGCGCCAGCAGGTTGTTTCGCCTCAGGATTGGGATACCGGGAGCGGACCAGCGCCAGCGCCTGTTCCCGGTCGCTAACCGTGCCTTCCAGCTGCGCGTCTTCCGCCAGCGCCAGCATCGCCTTGAACTGCGGCGACGGCCGGTAACCGGCGGCAATCAGGTCCCGGCCGGTCAGCAGCGGCGCCGGCCGCAGCTCGGCGGCTGGCTCGGCCTCGAATTGCGCGCGGGCAAAATCGTACAGCGTAAAGTCGCCGTGGGCCGAAGCCACATCCAGCCGATGCAGCTCCAGATGTTCGTCGAATCGCGGCAGGCGCAGGAACCGCTTCAGCGTCGACTGCTTCATCTCCAGAATGTCGCCGAAGCGCATGTGGTTCTTGATCAACGCCAGGATCTGCGCCGTATCGTCGTTGGAAAAGCGCAGCCGCGCCAGCATCTCCTCCGCAAGGCGCACCCCAACCTCCACATGGCCGTTGAAGCGGATGCGGTCCCCGGCAATCGCCGGATTCGGCGGCTGGTAGGTCGCCGGCTTGCCAATGTCGTGCAGCAGCGCTCCCCACGCGAGTGTCGCGCTCGATCCGGCAGGCAGCTTCTCCAGCAGCAGCATGGTATGCGTCCACACGTCGCCCTCGGGATGGTACTGCGGCGGCTGCGCAACCCCGCGCAGGCGCACCACCTCCGGCAGAATGCGTGCCAGCAGGCCCAGCTGATACAGCAGCTCAAACCCGCGCCGCGCTCCGCCCTCGGTCAGGATGCGGGTCAGTTCATCGCGGATGCGCTCGGCCGAAACCTGGTTGATCTCGGCCGCCTTGCAGCGGATGCCGGAGACATCCAGCGAAAAGTTCAGCCGCGCCGCAAATCGCACCGCGCGCAGCAATCGCAGCTTGTCTTCCGCGTAGCGCAGCTTGGGGTCGCCGATGGTCCGCACCACACCCCGCGCCAGGTCCTTGCGCCCGCCGACATAGTCGAGCACCGCCCGGTCGAGATCGCCGCCAGCCTCGTACGCCATGGGATCCAGCAGCATCCCGTTGATCGTGAAGTCGCGGCGCAGCACATCTTCCCTCGCATCGGTGGAGAAGCGCACCGCATCCGGCCGCCGGCCATCCGAGTAGGCCCCGTCCGAGCGAAAAGTGGCAACCTCCGTGGCGACCTCTCCCTCCTCCATCGCCTGGCACACCAGCACCACCCCGAAGTGCGCTCCCACCGTAAACGTCTTCGCGAACAGCGCAACGATTTCGTCCGGCGTAGCCGAAGTCGCAACATCGTAGTCCTTCGGCGCCAGGCCCAGCAGCAGGTCGCGCACGCACCCGCCGGCAAAGAACGCCTGGTGCCCCGCCTCGCGCAGGCTGCGGGCGATCGCGAGTGCGGCGCGATATTTGGCGTCTTCCGGATGCATCTGCTCTCGCCCCATAACGCTCGTAAGCTACTCAAAATAGTCTAGTCCGCTGGCCGCTGGCGAACCACGCAGCCTCCCGCAAACCGAAAGTTGCAGGCGCGATCGCATGCCCTTGAAGGTAGAGTCATAGGGAAGGTCTGTGGACGGAGGAGTGAGGATGAAGCATCGGTCGCGATATTCGGTGGTCTTGCTCTTCGGATTCGGCGTCGCGTGTGCCCAGAGCGGCCCGGCAGCGCCACAACCAGCCGCTGCTCCGGCGGCCGGGACAACCGTCGCCGCCAACCCGGCCATCTGGCGGGTCAAGGGCGTTCACGGAACCGTCCACCTCTTTGGCTCCATCCACGTCATGAAGCCGAACGTGGACTGGGAGACCGCGAAGGTCAAAGCCGCCATCTCCGCCAGCGACGTGGTCTACGAGGAGGTCGCCAACCTCGACGACATGGCGGCCGCGCAGCAGTTGGCCATGCAGTTCGGAATGGACATGGCGCATCCCCTCTCAACCAAAATATCCAAGGACGACGTAGCCCTGCTCGATACCGCGGCCAAGAGCATGGGCCTGCCGGGCGAGTCGATGTTCGAGCACATGCAGCCGTGGCTGGTCTCGGCCTCCATCGAGGTTGCCCCCATGCTGAAGGGCGGGTACGACCGGTCCAGCGGCATCGACAACAAGTTGCTGGCCCAGAGCAAAACCGATCAGAAGCAGATCAAGGGATTCGAGACCTTGAGCGACCAGGTGCACTTCCTCGCCGACGCCCCCCAGGCCCAGCAGGTGGAGATGCTGCATCGGCAGCTCATCGAACTCGACAAGGCCACCGTCGAGATGAACGATATGGTCACCGCGTGGGAACGCGGCGACGTCGAAAAGATCGGCAAGATGGAGAACGATGAACTCGCCGTCAAGTATCCGGCGGAGTATCAGCGGCTGGTGCTCGACCGCAACCGGAAATGGGCCGCCACACTGGACGGGCTGCTCAAGGACCCGGCCACCGGTTCGGTGTTGGTCGTGGTCGGCGCTGCCCATCTGGCTGGCCCCGACAGCGTGCTGAAGATGCTGGAGAAGGATGGCTGGAAGGTCGAGCGGGAGTAGCCGCAGGCCCGCCATTCTTGTCCCCGCAATCGACCTCGTTTACCCTGTCCCAGTCGCATTCTCGTGTTTTCGGAGGTTTTCCGATGAAGCGCATGGCCCTCCTGACTTTTCTTGTCCTCTGCCCGGTCGTCTTGGCGCAGGGCCCTGTCCGCCTGGCTCCGGTACGCCCCGGCGCTGTCCCGCCGGATGTGCCCCTCACGACTCCGGACCCCAATTTTCCCCTGCGCGTGCACCTGTTGACCGCGCGGTTTGGCGGTATCGCCAACGTCTATCATGGCTACGGCAGCGGCAATGTGCTGGGCGACCGCGCCGCGCTGGGCTTCGACTACGGCTTCGAGTGCGATGTGCCCTTCGTCCCCAACCAGACTCCGGACGAAACCTACCAGGCCCGCTGGACGGCCTCGCAGTATGGCCTTGAGATCTTGGTCGCCGAGGCAGGCATCCAGCAGCCGCGCGAACACACCTGCACCCTGCGCCTCGCGATCAGGAAACGGCCCTTTGACCCCGCCAACACCGCGGCCTTGACGCACGGCGTCTCCTATAGCCTGCGCAAGCGCTGGCAGGATCCCGACTTCGCCTACGAAGAAACCCAGCTGGACTATCCGTTGCACTTCCATGTGGTCGATGGCGACCGGACCGAAGACAGCTACCAGGACCATGGGTGGGGGACGGCGAACCTCTCCGATCCCGGGGCGCAGCCGGCACCGCAGGGGGCGGAGTTCAGCTACGACTGCTCGTACGGCTTCCTTACCAACTCGCAGCTTACCGGCTTCTACCAGGCCCGCTGGGTCAAGCCGGGCACCGAGCTGGAGGTTCTGCTGCAGCGCCCGGGCTCCGACAAGGTCGACAAGTGCAAGGTCGAGGTCAACCTGAAGCCGCAGCCCTACCCGGAGAGCCACCACATCCCTCTGACCACCTCGACCGCCGCGCTGAGTCGGCCTCCATCCGCCACTCCGTAGAGGAGCCGGTTTAGCCGCCGAACCTTCGCCATCGCATCCGCCCCGATCCGCGCATGCGGGATTGCACTGTCTCTATGATGAAAGTATGGGGACTGGGGAAAGACCGAGCGGTTTGATTCTGGGCATCGAAAGCTCATGCGACGAAACCGCTGCGTATATCCGAGCTATGTGCCAACGATCGTTGGACACCAGAAATGCGACATTTTTATCAAGATAGCCAAGGGTGTTGGTGGTTTAAGACGGTAGGGAAAGGTAACAAAATGCGGGATATCGCCGTACCTGATGATATGCTTGCAGCACTCAAGCGATATCGTGTCAGTATGCAGTCAACACCCCTCCCCTCAATGAATGATCAAAGCCCATTATTGCCTAAAGATAAAGGCAACGGTGCAATGACTAGCTCAAGGCACATTCGTCGTTTGGTTCAAGATTGTTCTTTGATAATACCATGCACAATTTAAGGAATATGGGCTTTTTAACAGAGGCTGATAGTTTTGAATCAGCAACAGTTCATTGGTTGCGCCATACAGGTATTTCAGATGATATCAACATGCGCGGGCGTCCTGTTGCACATGTACGCGATGATGCTGGCCATAG
>CAWBFL010000063.1:0-22796 GCA_963787905.1 uncultured Acidobacteriaceae bacterium
TCCCAGCCGGTCTCAGAACCTTCGCCGAAACTGCGGCGCCAGGCCTTAAGACCGCTTCTGGAAACGCACACCACTATCTCACTTGGGATTGTTCCCTTACAAGGTTGATACGAATCGACCGTGCGCCAGGCCGCAGCCATCGCGGAGAATTATCGGCTTCGCGCCGCAATAAAACTCACCTCGCCCATCAATCCCGACTCCGGCGGCGCCTGCGGCCCAAACCCGAAGCCCCCACCCCCGCCCCCTGCTGCGCCCGGTCGCGCCGACCCCCGGCTGTGCCAATATCCGCTTCTCCACCGGCAACGCTCGGTCCCCGATGTGCAGGTTCGTCCACTCGTTGGTCACCGCGATCTCCAGCTTGTTGCGCCCGGCCTCAGCGCGCCGGTCACCTCCACGCGGTATGGCGAGCCCACACCATCCCCACCGCCTTGCCATTCACCTACGTCCGCCAGGTCGCGCACCTTGCCCAGATCGATCCACACCTGCTGCCCCGGCCTGAACCACGCCCGCCGGAGCCATCACCGTCTTCGTATACGTCGCCGTGCCGGGAGAAGTACTCACCCCATCGTCCTTGCTCTCCGTCCACGACGTCAGCTTCGCCATCGGCACGCTCGCCGGCGCACCCCAGTTCGCCGGAAACATCAGCGTCCACAGCCCGCTCACCGTCCCCAGCTTGCTCTCGAACCCCGGCGCCGACGCGCTCCGCTCCGGTGCGGCCGCCGCATTGCGAAACACCACCAACACGCTCTCCCGCTCCGCCAGGTCCAGCGGCACCGTCGTAAATCCCGCCTCCGCCGTATACGCTGCCGGCTCGATCCCCGGCTGCCGATTGCCGCTCCGGTCCGGCATCCGCGCTCCCATCGCATAGCCCGCCGTGTTGCCCGGCCTTCCATTCGTCATCGCCCCATTCATCGGCCGCCATACCTGCACGTCCTTGCCGCTCACCCGGAAGCGCGCATCCAGATGCACCGGCACATCCGCCTGGTTCGCCACAAAATAAATCTCCGCATCCTTCGTATGCCGGTGCACCCACGCCGGAGGATTGTCCAGCGACCCGGTTGCCCTGAAGTCCGGCGCACTCCCGGCTCGATGCAACACTTCATCCAGAGTCAGTCCCCAGTACGTCATCCCCTTGCCGTACGCATGCTGGTTCAGCGTGACGCCATCCATATCGCCCCACAGGTCCGTCACCAGCGCCCGCACCTGCTCATCCGCCTTCGGATAATCCAGCAAGCTCGGCGAACTCGCCGGCCGCGGCCCCACCATGGTCGCTCCCGCCGCCACCAGCTCATGCAGCTTCCCCAGCACCTCCGGCGTCATCAGCCGGGTCGGCGGCAGCACCAGCACCCGATACGTCATCCCCTCCGGCATCTCCGCGCTGCCCTCCACATGGATGCGTCCATCCGCGGTCACGCTGGTCCGGTGCAGCAGCACATCCGTGTTCATTACGTCGTAGTCGTAGCCCGCCGGCGCCGCTGGCTGCAGCCCGTCGCCCCAGAACGGCATCGTCGACGGCGCACCCTCCGGCAGCAGATACGCCAAATCCGCCACCGGACTTCCCTGCTGCAGCATGTAGCTCACCCGCGCCATATACGTCATAAACGGCTTCGCCAGCTCCGCCCACGTAATGTTGCGGTTGATGTGCGTCCCCACCATCGTGTTCCCCGGCTTGGTGTCCAGCGGCTGCTCCGCCGACGTATGGAACACCAGCCGGTTCACACCCTGCGTAAACCAGTAGTCCGCAATCTTCTTCAGCGTGTAAGGAGCCTCATACCCTCCGCCCGTAAACGTCTCCGTCGCCACCAGCGGCTTGCCATACACATGCGCCGCGCTCGCGGCGCCCCGCACATCCACCAGATACATGCTCTCCGGATGCAGCGCACGCACCCAGAACTCCGCCATCGGAATATCGATGTGGCTCTTGTTCAGCAGCGTGTCCTCCGGAATCTCCAGCGCCACGCCCGAAGCCTCCGAATACGCCTTCATCCCCAGCTTGTGCAGCTCGTCGTCCATCGTCCCGTAAAACTCGCCCGCGTACAGGTCCGCCAGCGTCCGCCGGAAATCCCACAGAAACCGGTCGCTCACATCCGCGTTCTCCACCACCCGCCCCGCCAGCACCGGCAGGTACGGCGTCGGATCGTACCCGCGCCGCTTCTGGAACTCCGGAATCATGTCGTCGGTCCAGTTCTGCATCCCTGCTTCCCAGCTATCCATCGTCATGTACTGCACCGTCGACCCCACCAGGTCGCCGAGATACTTCCGCATCGGATCCATGTAGCCCTTGAAGTACTGCTGCACGTACTTCGAACTCAGCTTGTCCACCTCCAGCCCGCTGCCCGCCGGCACCGACGGCCGGTTCCGCGCCCCCGTCAGCGAGTAGCCCATGCGCAGAATCGTCCAGCGTCCCTCCGGCACATCCCACCGCAGCGTGCCGTCCTTATCCATCTTGCTGGTCACATCCACCACATCGCCGTGCTCAATCTCCGCCGTCCTCGGTGCTCCCGGCGTCGGCACCACGTCGTACACATCCATCAAACTCCCAAACGCGCCTTTGTCCTCCCAGCGATTCACCCGCGCATCCGAATAAAAAATCGCCTCGGAGATGCCGTACCCCGTCGCAGCCGCGCAACGAGCCGGCACCGCCGCCTGCTGGCCCGTGATCACTTCCGCGGGCAACAAGCCGCAGCGGTCAAACTCAACCCTGAAATACCTCGCCGTCACCGCCGGAAACGCAAACGTCCGGATCGAAGCCCCGTGATATCCCTGCGGTCCCGGCATATCCTCAATCGTCCGCCACGTCGCTCCATCGTCGCTCGCCTGGATCTTGCCCACCGGGATCGTTCCCCGCACCCCCAGCGACAGCGCCCGCGCCGTAAACGGGTTCTCAAACTCATACTCGAGCCACGCCGGCCCGCCGCCCTTCGGCATCGCCACCGTCGCCGCCGTCTGCAAACTGTCGTCCCACAGCGCTTTGCTGTCGATCGCCCCGCCGCTCGACGTCACCTTCGGCTTCAGCGCCGCCATCGGCGTCTCATCCGCCGGCGTCCGGTACGCAATCACCGCGCTGTCCGCATAGAACGGCGGGTCCCCCGGCGTTCCCCCCGCGCCCGAATCCCGCACCGGCCCCTCATTCGACGGCGGCTCCGCCATTTTCCCCGCGAAGGCCTTCCCGCCCTCCACCTCCGTCTCGCTCCACACCAGCTTCTTCATCGCCATCTGCTGCGTCACCCACGGCCCGCCCGCCTCGCTCCAGCCCGCGCAGCTGAAGATCGACATCTCCAGACCGTTTTCCTTCGCCAGCTCGGCCGAGTGCCGCACCGCGTGATACCACTCCGGCGTCCCGAAATTGATCTTCGGTTCCACCACCTGCCCATTGCCCTGTGCAACATCCACCAGCTGGAATCCGCCAATCCCCACCCGCTTCATCCACTCGATGTCCTTGGTAATGCCCGTCTCCGTCACATTCCCGTTCGTCCAGTGCCACCACGTCCGCGGCTTCGCACTCTCCGGCGGCGTCACAAAACCCTGCGCCAGCGCATCCTGCGCGTTCGCCTGGCGCGTGCCGGCTGCCGGCGCGCTTTGGGCAATGGCCATGGCCGGGGCAGCCAGTACGGCAGCAGCCACAATCGACGACAAAACAGCTTTCAACGTGCGTGTCATGAGTTCTCAGACTGCGGATCGCTCCGCGAGAGCGGCTGAAGCTCCGCCCAACAGGATTCAAATCGCAACTCGCAACCTTAGATTCGCCCCCGCGCCTTGTCAACTGCGCCAAAGCTACGGTTGAGGCGGAGTTTGCATTTGCTTTGCAGGGGCGCGCCTTCAGCCGCGCCGGTCAGTGCCACGAATAATTGGGAGGGCTTGAGTGGATGCTGAAAAACTAATTGGGATGGCTTCAGTGGATGCTGAAAAACTCCGTTTTGCTTAAGGGCACGGATTTATCCGTGCCGATAAGTGCCCTGAATCGACGGGGCTTCGTGGATGCTGAAAAACTCCGCTTTGCTTAAGGGCACGGATTGATCCGTGCCGTAAAAGCCGCAGAATTATCGCGGCTTCAGCCGCTGAGGTCACAGCTTGCGGCCTCGGACTACTCTGGGCCGCCTTTTTCACCACCCTCTTCAGCCTCCGAGGGAAGGCCCGCTGGTCAAACTGCGCCAATCCCCAAACTGCGCGGAGCTCGCCGCATTCGCTCTTGCGGCACCCGCCCCCACCTGCGAGCATGGCTGGCATGAGCCATCCGATGAAATCGACTGCGGCCCGCACGCTCCTCGCCGCAACCCTCGCCGCACTCTTCTCCGTCCCGCTCCTCGCGCAATCTCCCGCGCCGCAGCCTCTGGTCATCGATGCCTCCGCGCCCACCCCCGCCCCCGGCCCCGCCAACTACACCTTCGTCGCCGCCGACGCCAAATCCCCCTCCGGCCACATCCTCGGCCTCAACGCCCAGTACCTCACCCTCGACGGCAAACCCTGGCTCCCGGTCATGGGCGAGATCCACTACTCCCGCGTCCCCGAAGCCGAATGGGAGACCGAAATCCTCAAGATGAAATCCGCCGGCGTCCAGGTCATCGCCGCCTACATCATCTGGATTCACCACGAAGAAATCGAAGGCCAATGGGACTGGGCCGGCCAGAAAGATCTCCGCCGCTTCGTCCAGCTCTGCGCCAAACATGGCCTCTACGTCGTCCCCCGCATCGGCCCCTGGTCGCACGCCGAAGTCCGCAACGGCGGTTTCCCCGACTGGCTGCTCGCCAAAGCCCCGCAAAACCGCACCAACGACCCCACCTACCTCCACTTCGTCGATCTCTACTACCAGCAGATCGCCGCCCAGCTCAAAGGCCTCATGTGGTCCGAAGGCGGTCCCGTCATCGCCATCCAGCTCGAAAACGAATACCACAACCGCGGCCCGCTCGGCGGCAACGCCCACATCCTCAAGCTCAAGGAACTCGCCCGCTCCGCCGGCCTGCGCGTGCCCTTCTACACCGTCACCAGTTGGGACGGCGCATCCATCCCCGCCGGCCAGGTCCTGCCTGTCGGCGGCGGCTATCCCGACGCGCCCTGGGACGCCTCCATCGAAGCCCTCCCGCCCAACGCCGTCTACGCCTTCCACTTCGGCCGCCGCGCCGCCAGCCAGCATGGGCGCCATTGGCGTTCAAACCCCCACCGGCGAAGCCGCCGCACCCAACACCACTCCCTCCATCACCGCCGAAATGGGCGGCGGCATGCAGATCACCTACCATCGCCGCCCCATCGTCTCCGCCGACGACATCGCCGCCATGATGCCCGTCGCTGCTCGGCTCCGGCGTCAACCTCTACGGCACCTACATGTTCCACGGCGGCGAAAACCCCGACGGCAAACTCACCACCCTCCAGGAATCCCTCGCCACCCACTACGCCAACGACCTCCCCGTAGAAGACCTACGACTTCCAGGCCCCCATCGGCGAGTTCGGCGACGAGCGCGAATCTCTCCTCAAGCTCAAAACCTGGAACTACTTCCTCAACGACTTCGGCCCCATCCTCGCCCCCATGCAGCCCCACGCGCCCGACGTCCTCCCCGCCGGCCCCGCCGACTTCTCCGTCCCCCGCGTCGCCGCCCGCACGTCAGGCCAGTCCGGCTTCCTCTTCGTCAACAACCACGTCCGCGGCTCCGCCATGCCCGCCCGCGAAAACTTCCAGGTCACCATCAAGCTCCCGAACGACAAATCCGTAACCCTGCCTAGCCACCCAATCACCCTGCCTTCAGACGCCTACTTCGTCTGGCCCTTCAACATGGACCTCAGCGGCCTACACCTCCGCTACGCCACCGCCCAACCCCTCGCCATCCTCGGCACCAAAGCCGCCCCCGTCTACGCCTTCGTCAGCCAGCCCAACATCCCCGCCGAGTTCTTAATCGACGACATGGCCGGCCTAAAACTCAACCGCATAAGCGGGTCGCGGAACGTGCAGGTTACCGTCGATAACACAACAATCTCGCTGCTCGGTGTACCCTCAGGACCGGACCCGATTCTGAACTGCACTCTTCCAAACGGCCGCTCGGTCACAATCCTGCTGCTGAGTCAACGCAACGCCGACCACGCCTGGAAGATAAACAGCGGCGCCCAAACCCAACTACTCCTTACAGACCAGCAAGCCTTCGTCGACGGCGATGTGGTCACGCTCCAATCTCTCGGCGCAAAAAACTTCACCGCGCTCCTCGTGCCGAATGACAGCATGCACCTCGTCTCACTCGACAAGACTGCTCGCATTGTTCCCGGCACGGGCATTTTCGTTCCCCGACCCTCAACCCCCGGAACATCGCAGCTAAACGCCTCCCAAACCCAACCCGCCTCATCCCCCGCCCCACTCCCCGCCGGCTTCAAACCCTCCACTCGCCCCCGTGTCGTCGCCGCCGCCCCCACCGACGCCGACTTCGCCCGCGCCGCCATCTACTCCATCCCACTCCCCGCAACCGCCCTCGCCGACACCCCCACCGAACAGCACTTCCTCCGCATCACCTACACCGGCGACGTCGCCCGCCTCTCCGCCCCCATCGACGGCAAAGATCATCTCCTCGACGACAATTTCTCCGCCGGCACGACCCTGGCTCGTCGGCCTCTCGCGTTTCGCGCCGCAACTCGCCCAAGCCAGCAACAATCCGGCGCCAAACTCGATCTCGCCATCTATCCCCTGCGCCCCAACCCGCCCATCTTCTTCGAGCCCGGCCACGAACCCAAACCCGACGCCCCGCCCGTCGTCCAGCAGGTCGAACTCCTCACCCAATACACCCTCAAACTCAAACTACCCAGTCCCCGCCCGGAAGCCCTGATCCCCTTACCCCCTCCATTTCGCTCAAAGCTCATAGCTCATAGCCGATAGCTGTACAAGAACCCACCATCCCAGACCCACGCAACGACGTCGGAGTCCCCGGCCACCGTAGCCTTAACAGCCCCTCCATCTACAACTGCGGAAGCGCCGGGAACTCCACCCCCAGCTCCTGCGCAATCAGCGGCCGCAGCGGCTTCTCCAGGCTCGCCGCGTTGTAGTCCGCATACGACTCCAGCAGCATCCCGTAGTACAGCGCCGTAAATCCCCAGAAGCGCGTCTGCCCCAGCCCATCGCCGCTCTCTGCGTTGTAGTACTCGCGCAGGATCGGGTTCCACACTACCGCCATGTGGAACAGCCGCCGCGCCAGTTCCCGCGCCTCTGCGTGGTAGCCGTAGTCGCGCAGTCCTTGGAAGATCATGTAGTTGGTTGGCACCCACGTCGGTCCTCTCCAGTTGCACTCGTGGTGCGAGCCCTGGTAGTAGTCCGGCTCGGTCTTCGCATAACTCGCCACCGGATACGCCAGCCAGAACTCATCCGGGTTCAGCAGGTGTTCCCGAATCATCCTTCGCGCCCGCTCCGGAGTCGCCGCCCCGGCAAACAGCGGCATAAAGTTCGTCACCGACTTCACGTACACGCGTTGCCCGGTCTTCTCGTTGCGGTCGAAGTACATCCCTTCCTTCTCGTCCCAGAAAACCTCGTTGATGCGCTTGGCCACCTCGTCGCCATGCTGCTCAAACCCCGCGGCATCCGCCTTCAGCCCCAGCGCCCTCGCAATCACCGCCATCGCCCTCAGCTCGCGAATCAGATAACTTGCCAGGTCCACTCCCTCAATCTCGAACGAGCTCAACCCGCCTGCCCGCGACCATTGATTGTCCGTTCCGGCCGCGTCGGCCGAGTTCCACACCGGCAGGCCGTTCTGGTCCGAGTCGTACGAAAACCACTTGTCCAGGTACTTCGTCAGCCGCTCGTAGTAATTCCCGCGCAGCCACGCGTAGTCGTCGTGGTTCTGCTTCCCGCCCAGCACCGCCAGCTGCGCCAGAAATGGCTTGAACTGCTGCCGGTCGCGCCGGTTGATCAGGCTGCGATTCACATACCCGTCCGGCTGCTCGCGATTCAGAAACTCCTTCAGATTCGTAAGGCACAGAGGCCACACGCCGTAGTACGAGAGATACAGATTCTCGAAGTACAGGTCCCAGTCGTAAAACTCATTCTTCGGATAGCCGGTCAGAAACGTATCGCTGAGCCCGGGAAGATGGCGCAGCCCGTTCGCAACCAGGTCCGCATTCACGATGCGCAGCTTGTGATCGAGTTCCGTGTACGCCGCCGCCCCCACGTCCGCGAACAGCGCCTTCGCCGCCGCGGTGGCCGGCGGTGCAACCGGCGCGAACTCGATTTGCGGCTCCGGTTTCAGCGCAAGTTGAGCCAGGCCCAGCCGCTCCGCAACCGCGAGGCCCGCGAGCTTACCCGATGTAGCGAGAACACTGCGGCGCGTCAGGGACATCTCTACCTCGATCCGGCCGCAAGGCGGCTATTTTCCCAAAAGTCAACGATAACTCTAGCACACATTCCCAACCCCGACCGTGTGCAGACGCTGCCCTTCCATTCCCGCCAAAACAGCCCGCCAAAACAAGCGGGGCCATCCCATGGATGGCCCCGCTTCGCTCTGTGCCGTGTTTTTCCTTCTTCTAATTCTCCTCCTGCCTTAGCATGTGCCCGCACCGCAGATATCTGCTGTGCCAGCTCAAACTCTCCGTCAGCATGTGCGGCGTGTGCTTGCCCGTCGCCAACCGCGTGGCCCGCTCCGCGTAGTCCTTCAGCGCCCCACGGTAGTCCGGATGCGAGCAGTTCTCGATGATCAGCCTCGCCCGCTGCGTCGGCGACAGCCCGCGCAGGTCGGCCAGCCCCTGCTCCGTCACCACCACGTTCACGTCATGTTCCGTGTGGTCCACGTGGCTCACCATCGGTACGATCGTCGAGATCGTTCCCTTCTGTGCCGTCGACGGAGCCATAAAGATCGAGATAAACCCGTTGCGCGCGAAATCGCCTGAGCCGCCAATCCCGTTCATCATGCTCGACCCCATAATGTGCGTCGAGTTCACATTCCCATAAATGTCCGCCTCAATCATCCCATTCATCGCCAGCACGCCCAGCCGGCGAATGATTCCCGGATTGTTCGAAAGCTCCTGCGAGCGCAGCACAATCCGCTCGCGATAGTCGCCAATCTGCGGCATCAGCTCCGCCACCATATCCGGGCTCAGCGAGAAGGCCGTCGCCGAGGCGCTCAGCAGCTTGCCCGACTCCATCAACCGGATCAACCCGTCCTGGATCACCTCGGTGTACGCCGTCATGCCCTCAAACGGCCCCTCCAGCAACCCATACAGCATCGCATTCGCAATGTTCCCCACCCCCGACTGCAACGGCAGCAGCGACTGCGGAATCCGCCCCTTCTTTACCTCCCAACCCAGAAACTCCAGCACGTGCCCGGCAATGCGCTTCGAATTCTCATCCGGCGCCTTGAACGCCGTCGACCGGTCGGGCGAGTCGGTATACACCACGCCCACCACCTTCTCCACCGGAATCTTCAAATACGGCGTGCCAATCCGCTGGCTCGGCGAAGTCAGCGGAATCGGCTCGCGGAAGGGCGGCAGCCCCAGCCCGTAATACACATCGTGCAGCCCCTCTATCTCCAGCGGCTGCGACGAATTCACCTCCAGAATGATCTTCTCCGCGCAATCGATCCAGGTCTGGTTGTTGCCCAGGGACGTGCTCGGAATCACCCGCCCATCTTCCAGCACCGCGGTCACTTCAACAATCGCCCAATCCAGCTTGCCCAGGAACCCATACTCCACCAGTTGCGACACGTGGCTCAGGTGCATGTCGATGTACTGCATCTCGCCGGAGTTGATCAGCTTCCGCGTAATCGGGTCGCTCTGGTACGGCGTCCGCAGTTGCATCGCCCCCGACATCGCCAGCGCGCCATCCAGCTCCGGCCCCGTCGAGGCCCCGGTGAACACATTCACCTTGAACCGCTCGCCCCGCAGATGCGCATCCGCCACCCGCCGCGCCAGCGCCATCGGCACCGCCTTCGGATAGCCCGAGCCGGTAAACCCGCTCATGCCAATCTGCGAGCCCGGCTGAATCAGCGCCGCCGCCTCTTCCCCGCTCATCACCCGCTGCGCCAAAACCTGATTCAGAACTCTGCTTCCTGCCGAACTCGATGCCATCGAAACTTCCTTCTTTGCCCCCGCAGGGCAAGCTCTCGTCAATCAACTCGTTGCATCCGGACCCGCACAGGCGCACACACGCCCATCGCGATCCGCATTCGCTACCCTGTGATCATAGTCACCAGCCATTCCCCGCCACAGTGCGCTCCGTCACTCTCCCTCCCACCCAAATCAAATATCATGTCGAAACGACCTCTGGAATCTTCCGTTGAAAAACGCGCCGTCATTCTGAGCAGCTTCTCGCTCAGAATCTCAGTATTTCGCTCTTCTTCGCGACCGTCCCCATGACCTTCGACTGGACCCACGGCCCGCTCGCCGCCGGCCTCCGCCACTACAACGCCGCCGAATACTTCGCCGCCCACGAAGCCTGGGAATCCGTCTGGCTCACCGCCCCGCAGCCTGAAAAGCTCTTCCTCCAGGCCCTCATCCAGGTCACCGTCGCCTTCCACCACCTCAGCCGCTCGAACCCCCTCGGCGCCACCCGCCTGCTCACCGCCGCCCTTGCCAAACTCTCGCCCTACCCACCCGACTTCGCCACCCTCAACGTCTCCCTCCTCCGCGACGACCTCCGCGCCCACCTCCGCGCCCTCACCACCCCACCCACCACCCAACTCCCCCCACCCCGCATCCACCCGCTCCAAGCGTGACTCCTCGAATGTGAACGCCATCCAAGATTGTTCGTCATTCTGGAGCGCAGCTCCAGAATCCCCGTATTTGTTCTCACCTCCGATCCCCCCCCACACTCCCCCGTGTATACTTCTCCCAAATGATTTCCTCCCTCACCACCGCCTCCCACCATGGCCATGTGCATGCACATGTGTCGCCGCCTCGTGGGTACGTGGGAGAACGGTCGAATGCCCTAAACGCAATCGACATTCAACTTTCCAAACGGCTCACAGTCCTCGGACTCTGGGCCGTTTCCATTTTCCCCACACCTTTCACTACACTCATACACGCCCACCAACCCACGCACCACCAAGCCACGAACCCCAGCACGAAAAGGAGCAGTACATGTCAGACGCCGCCCCCAAACAGCACCTCGCCACGCTCGCCCTCCACGCCGGACAAGTCGCCGACCCCGCCACCAACTCCCGCGCCGTGCCCATCTATCAGACCACCTCCTACCTCTTCAACGACGCCGGCCACGCCGCCCGTCTCTTCGGCCTGCAGGAGTTCGGCAACATCTACACCCGCATCATGAACCCCACCACCGACGTCTTCGAGAAGCGTGTCGCCGCGCTCGAAGGCGGAGCCGCCGCGCTCGCCACCGCCTCCGGCCAGGCCGCCGAAACCCTCGCCATCCTCACCCTGGCCAACGCCGGCGACGAGATCGTCTCCACCACCTCCCTCTACGGCGGCACCTACAACCTCTTCCACTACACCCTGCCCAAGCTCGGCATCACCGTCCGCTTCGCCGACGCCGACGACTTCGCCGGCCTCCGCGCTGCCATCAACTCCAAAACCCGCGCCCTCTACACCGAAACCCTCGGCAACCCCAAGCTCGACATCGCCGACATCGAGAAACTCGCCGCCCTCGCCCACGAGCACGGCCTGCCGCTCATCATCGACAACACCGCCGCCTCGCCCATCCTCGTCCGCCCCATCGAGCACGGCGCCGACATCGTCATCAACTCCGCCACCAAATTCATCGGCGGTCACGGCACCACCATCGGCGGCGTCATCGTCGACGCCGGCAAGTTCGACTGGAAGGCCTCCGGCCGCTTCGCCGACTTCACCACCCCCGACCCCTCCTACCACGGCCTCGTCTACACCGAAGCCTTCGGCCCGCTCGCCTTCATCCTCAAAGCCCGCGTCCAGGGCCTGCGCGACACCGGAGCCGCGCTCTCGCCCCACTCCGCCTTCCTGCTCCTCCAGGGCCTCGAAACCCTCCACCTCCGCATGCAGCGCCACTCGCAGAACGCCCTCGCCGTCGCCAAGCACCTCGAGTCCCACCCCGGCGTCGCATGGGTCAACTACCCCGGCCTGCCCTCCAGCAAGTACTACGCCCGCGCCCAAAAGTACCTCCCCGACGGCCAATCCGCGCTACTTACCTTCGGCATCAAGGGAGGTTATGAAGCCGGCAAGAAGCTCATCGACGCCGTCCAGCTCTTCTCCCACGTCGCCAACATCGGCGACTCAAAATCCCTCATCATCCACCCCGCCTCCACCACCCACTCCCAACTCACCGTCGCCGAACAAGCCGACACCGGCGTCACCCCCGAGCTCGTCCGCCTCTCCGTCGGCACCGAAGACATCCGCGACATCCTAGCCGACCTCAACCAGGCCATCTCCACCGCCACCAGCTCCGCCAAGTAGTATCCGTGACTGACCACTTGCTTTGAAAGGGCGGGACTTTAGTCCCGCCGCAACCCAGCCGCAAAATGGGTCGGGCTTTAGCCCCACGAGGGAACTCCGATCTCAACCCATCACGCTAAAATCAACCTAGCCCTCATGACCGAAGAAGATCCCATCCCAATCCCCCTGCCCGCCTTCGAGGGAGACTTCGTCCTCAACGAAACCCTCTCCCTCGAAAGCGGCGAAATCCTCGTCAACCCCACCCTCCACTACGCCGTCTACGGCCAGCTCAACGCCGCGCGCGACAACGCCGTCCTGGTCTGTCACGCCCTCTCCGGCTCCGCCCGCGTCGGCGACTGGTGGCCGCAGCTCTTCCTCCCCGGCGACCTCGGCCTGCTCGACCTCACCCGCGACTGCGTCATCGGCATCAACATCTTCGGCTCCTGTTACGGTTCCACCGGCCCCGGCTCCCTCGACCCCGCTACCGGCAAACCCTACGGCCCCACCTTCCCCCTCATCGGCATCCGCGACATCGTCTGCGCCCAGGCCAAACTCATCGACCACCTCAACATCCAGCGCCTCAAGCTCGCCATCGGAGCCTCCATCGGCGGCATGCAGGTGCTCGAGTGGGCCATCCTCTTCCCCGAGCGCGTCGCCCGCGCCATCTCCATCGGCGTCGCCCCGCTCGGAGCCATGGGCCTCGGCCTCAATCACCTCCAGCGCCAGGCCATCATGCTCGACCCCGCCTGGAAAGGTGGCTACTACGAGAACGGCCACGGCCCCAAAGGCGGCCTCGCCCTCGCCCGCGCCCTCGGCATGGTCAGCTACAAATCCGTGCCGCTCTTCGAAGAACGCTTCGCCCGCAAGCCCAACCGCTACGGCGACGAGAACCCCTTCATCTCCGCCTCCGCCGGACAGAACGGCCGCTTCGACGTCGCCGGCTACCTCGACTACCAGGGCCAGAGCTTTATCCCCCGCTTCGACGCCAACTCCTACATCTCCATCACCCGCACCATGGACATCTTCGATCCCGTCCGCGCCCACGAAACCCCCTACGTCGCCTACGCCCGCATCGCCGCCCACCTCACCCTGGTCGGCATCTCCACCGACTGGCTCTTTCCCCCCGAAGACGTCCGCTCCCTCGCCGCCATCATCAAGGCCGCCGGCGCCCGCTGCGACTACCGCGAAATGGCCTCCAACCACGGCCACGACGCCTTCCTCGCCGAACCCGACCAGCTCGTCCGCATCCTCACCCCCGTCTTCGAATAACGCCGGCGCAGCACCAATTCGGCTGCCCCATCCAAGCTTCGCTTGGGTGGGTGAACGCCGTCATCCCCTCCCTGGAAGCGCCCCCTCACTGGCGTCATCCCCTCCCTGGAAGCGTCCCCTCCCTAGAGGCGTCATTCTGGCGTAGCCAGAATCTCCGTATTTGCCTTTGCCTTTGCCCCTCCCCCGCCATACACTTCCCGCATGGAAAAAGGAGGCTACGCCTACATCCTCTCCAGCAAAGGCAAGCGCCTCTATACCGGCGTCACCGCTCAACTCCAGATTCGCGTCGCCCAGCACAAGTCAAAGAAGAACCCCGCCTCCTTCACCGCGCGCTACAACATCGATCAGCTTGTCTATTTCGAAGCCTTCCCCTCCATTGGCGAAGCCATCGCCCGCGAATCTGCAATCAAGAACATGCACCGGACCGAAAAGATAGCGCTCATCGTCGCTTTGAATCCAACCTGGCGCGACCTAAGCGAAGATTGGGGCAAGCCGATCCCGCCCTTCGACGAATCCCAACTCAAGCCACCAACCACCTTCTAGCCACATTCTCCACGCTCGTCATTCCCTCGCCGGAGGCGTCATTGCCTCCATGGAAGCCTCATTCCCTCCTGGAAGCGTCATTCTGGCGCAGCCAGAATCTCCGTATTGGTCTTTGTCCCTGTATTCCTCGTTCCCAAACGGAATCCCCACTGCCCGCTCTACACTCCCCCCTCACCGGTCCTCGCTCCGCCTGCTCTTCAGCATCCCCGCAAAGAATCCCTCATACGCCGGCAGCACCACCGCCGGATCGTACCGCTTCGCATTCTCGAATCCCCGCTCGCGCACTCTCTCCAGCCGCCCCAGGTTCTCCGCCACCACCCTGGCCGCCCCCATCTCATCCTCGGGATCGATATACACCGCCGCCGCACCCGCCACCTCCGGCAGCGGAGCCCGCTCCGACGCGATCACCGCACACCCGCACCGCTGCGCCTCGATTACCGGCCAGCCAAATCCCTCCTCCAGCGACGGAAACAGCAGCGCCTCCGCCCCTGTATACAAGCTCCACAGCTCCTCGTCCGCCACATCCGCCGCCTCCATCACGCTGCCCTCAGGCAGGTTCGCCGCCACATACTCCCGCATCTCCCGCGGAAACGCCGACCCTGCCATCACCAGCCGCAGCCCGCCAACCCGCTCCCGCACTCCTTTAAAGATCCGCAGCACGCCCAGCCGGTTCTTGTACCAGTGGTTGCCGCCCACGTGCAGCAGATACCGCTCGTTCTCCGCAATCCCCAGCTTCCCCCGCACCCTCTGTACGCTCTCCTCGGTCGTCGGCCCGCACGCAAAGTCGAACGCATTGGGAATCACCACCCCCGTCGGCAGTCTGCGGCCCGAGAGCGCCGCCAGCTCCCGTGCCGTATTCATCGAAACGCAAACCACGTTCCGCGCGCTCACCAGGTGCGTCCGGATCCACCGCTGCTGCACCCTCCCCGCCCACCCCGTCTTCTGCTGCGGATAGCGGCCCAGCGCCGACCCGATCGCCAGCACATCGTGGCACGTAATGCTCGCCGGAACTCCCCGCGTATGCGCCAGGTACACCGAATTCGAGTGGTCGCACACGTGCACCAGCTCGTAGCCCCGCACCCGCGCCCGCAGTTGGAACGGAAACAACAGATATTTGTCGATGTACCCGAGCCATTTGCGCAACCCAGGCACGGTTGCCAGGTCGCCGAAGACCACCGCCGGCCGCAGCACCTCCGCCGTGTGCCCCCGCCTGTTCATATGCCGGCACAGCATCTCGGCGTAGCGCGCCATGCTCGCCTGGTTGTCCAATGCGTAGTTTCCAATCAACAGGATGCGCATGGCCGCTCCCTTCAAGATAGCAAACGCCCAGCCGCCGCGCTCTGGAATCCCGGCGCACCCTGCTGATACAGTTGGACGGGGCGTTGCCCCCGTCCTCGCCATGCTCGACGCCGTCGAAATCACCCGCCTTCACGACCAGGCCACCCTCCGCTGGCACCAGGACGCCGCCTGGCCCGGCCCATCCTCCGCCGCGCCGCCCCACGCTTTCCTCGGCCTCGTCCTCGCCCATCACCGCGCCAACTTCGACCTCTGGCACGAGGAAGACAAGGCCCGCGAACCCGAGGTCTCCGACGCCTCCATCGTCGCCGTCAAGCACGCCATCGACGCCTTCAACCAGACCCGCAACGATCTCGTCGAGTCCATCGACCGCGCCCTGCTCGCCGCCGCCGGCGATCAGAACCCCGCCGCGCCCCTCCACTCCGAAACCCCCGGCCTCATCGTCGACCGCCTCTCCATCCTCGCGCTCAAGCTCTACCACACCGCCGAAGAGACTCGCCGCCCCTCCGCCTCCGAAGCTCACCATCAGAAGAACTTCGCCCGCCTCGACCTGCTCAACCAGCAGCGCAGCGACCTCGCCGCCTGCCTCGACGCCCTCTGGACCGATGTCCTCGCCGGCCGCCGCCGCTTCAAGCTCTACCGCCAGTTGAAGATGTACAACGACCCCGACCTCAACCCCGCCATCTACACCCACAAACCCGCGATGCAGTAGCAACCGGCGACGCAGTCTTGAAACCCGGCCGGCTGGTAACCCAAGGCTTTAGCCTTGGGACTCCGCGCCGCATATTCGATAAAAGGATCGGGGCTTTAGCCCCAGGGGGAGCGCCCGATTGAAAACGAACTGCCAACGCCCCGGCCACGGGTTGACCTTCGCGCCAACTCTGCGTATAAAACCGGATCAAGACCAGTCGATATATAGTGTGGATGCTGAACTACTTCGTCCCCCGGCGGATTCTACCGATCAGGATTGCCAATCGCAGCCCGCCGCAGACCATTTCCCGCAACCAGCCCGGCTCTTTGCAATAACTTACCGGCATGTAACTCGGAACACAGGAACGTCATCTCGATGAAAACCGCTTCTTCCACCACCCCCAAACGTCCGCGCACGCTCGCCGGGACCGCGCCCGCGTCTGCCGACGGAGCCCGCGCCCACGCCGTCACCCAGTACGAAGCTGCCCTGCGCCTCATGCAGGAGGGTAAGTTCGAGAAAGCCCACACCGCCTTCAACCACATGCTGGCGACCGCCCCGCCCGACCTCGCCGAGCGCATCCGCATGTACATCAACGCCTGCCTCCAGCAGATCGCCCGCCACCAGACCCAGTTCGCCACCCAGGAAGAGCGCTACGACTACGCCATCTCCCTGCTCAACGACGGCAACTACGAGGACGCGCGCACCCAGCTCAAAAAAATCATCGCCGAGAACGATCAGGCCGACTACGCCTTCTACGGCCTCGCCGTCCTCGCCAGCATGACCGGCGACGCCCACACCTGCCTCGAACACCTCACCGAGGCCATCCACCTCAACGCCCGCAACCGCATCCAGGCCCGCGCCGACTCCGACTTCCAGGACATGGCCGACGACCCCCGCTTCACCGAACTCCTCTACCCCGAAGTCTAGATCGGGCGCGATGGGTGCCCCATGATCACCGAGCCGGAAGCGCAGTGTGCCGGCGAGGTTATCGTGGGAATACTCTCTTGCTCCTCCTCGCCCGATAGTCCGTCTCGGTGCATCTAACCTGATACCCTCGATATCAGCCGATGAGCCATCCCTTTACATTGAATCCAACCTCGCATTCCGAGCCTCCGGCCGCAAAAAACCCGCCACCCTCCCTCCGCGTCGTCGCCATCGGCGGAGGCACCGGCCTCTCCACCCTCCTGCGCGGCCTCAAGCGCTACGTCCCCGCTCCCGCCGCCTCCCGCCGTGCCACCGACATCTCCCACCGCGTCACCGCCGCGTCCCCATCCGCGCCCCTCGACCGCCGCGTCGCCGCCGTCCTCAGCTCCCACGCCTGCCTCATCCACGACCTCGCCGCCATCGTCACCGTCACCGACGACGGTGGCTCCTCCGGCCGTCTCCGCGAAGACCTCAAAATGCTTCCCCCCGGCGACGTCCGCAACTGCATGGTCGCGCTCTCCGAAGATGAGCACCTGCTCGCCAAGCTCTTCCAGTACCGCTTCGAGCAGGGCGACCTCGAAGGCCACAGCTTCGGCAACCTCTTCGTCGCCGCCCTCTCCGAAATCACCGGCGACTTCGCCCAGGCCGTGCAGATGTCCTCGCAGATTCTCGCCACCCGCGGCCGCATCTACCCCGCCACCAACACCAACGTCACCCTCTCCGCCCGCATGGACGACGGCTCGCTGGTCGAAGGCGAAACCAGCATCACCGCCAGCCCCCATCGCATCGTCGAGCTCATGCTCTCCCCCGCCGCCGCCGAACCCCTCCCCGGCGCCCTCGACGCTATCGCCAACGCCGACCTCATCACCCTCGGTCCCGGCTCGCTCTACACCTCCCTCATCACCAACCTGCTCGTCCGCGGCATCCCCGAAGCCATCGCCGCCTCCCGCGCCACCCGCGTCTACGTCGCCAACCTCATGACCCAGGCCAACGAGTCGCTCGGCCTCACCGCCTCCCAGCACATCGAAAAAATCATGCAGCACTGCGGCGCCAATTCCCCCCGCCTCTTCGACTACGCCCTCATCAATACCGCGCCCATCTCCCCCACCCTGCTCGCCCAGTACGCCCGCGAAGGCCAGTGCCCCATCGAGCCCGACCTCGACCGCATCCGCGCCCTCGGCGTCGAACCCATCCCCGGCAACTTCGTCCACGAAGGCAGCGTCCTCCGCCACGACCCCGACCGCGTCACCGAGGCCCTGCTCAAGCTCGCCCTCGCCCGCCCAGCCTGAGGCTTCTAGCCTTGGGCGCCGCTCAACGAGATCCCCACCAACCCCGGCTCCCCGATTCCCTCCGAGATCGTCCGCTTCAACTGCCCGCACGCCGCATAGATATCCCGCCCCCGCGGCCGCCGCGTAAACGTCGGAATCCCCCCATCCACCAGCATCCGGTGAAACACCGCCACAGCCTCCGGCGTCGGCTGGTGGTACTCAATCCCCGGCCCCGGATTCCACACAATCAGATTCACCTTCGCCTTCATCCCCTTCAGCAACGCGAGCACCTCCCGCGCATGTTCCGGCTGGTCGTTCACCCCCCCCAGCAGCACATACTCGAACGTCACATACTCCCGCTTGCCAAATGGAATCGTCCGCAGCGCCTCCAGCAGCGCCGCAATGTCCCACTTCTTCGTAATCGGCATGATCTCGCGCCGCACCGCATCATTCGATGCATTCAGGCTCAGCGCCAGCTTCGGCCGCACCGCCTCCTGCGCAAACTGCAAAATCCCCGGCAGTATCCCGCTGGTCGACACCGTCATCCGCGACTCCGGAATCCCCATCCCCCGCAGCACATGCACCGCCCGCATAAACGCGTCGTAGTTCAGAAACGGTTCGCCCATCCCCATAAACACCAGGTTGATCCGGCTCGGCGTCTCCACGCCCTTTCCGCTCCCGATCCGCACCCGCTGCCGGTTCAGCACCGCCGCCACCTGTCCCGCAATCTCTCCCGCCGTCAGGTTCCGCTTGATCCCCAGCTTCGCCGTCAAACAAAACTGGCAGTTCACCGCGCATCCCACCTGGCTCGACACGCAGATCGTCGCCCGCTTATACCCACCCAAATCTCGTTCGTCATTCTGAGCCGCAGGCGAAGAATCCCCGTATTTCCCTTTCCCTGCCCCCACCTCAATTCCGTCATCTCGACCGGAGGCGCGCCTTTGCGCCGCCGTGGAGAGACCCCCGCATTTGCCTTGGCCGGGTGCCCCATTCATCGCAGTCTCATCGCGATGAGTGGGATCGCGGTGCGCCCTCTCCACCGCATCCTCCGCATCCCCAACCTCACCCTCCTCCTCACTCGCCGCCTCGCTCCCATCCCCGCGCTCGCCGCCATCCCCGCCCGGCATCCACACCGTCTCCACCGTCTCGCCGTCCGCCAGCCTCACCAGATACCGTTCCGTCCCATCCACACTCTTCGCCGTCTGCACCAGCTCCGGCAGCCCCACCCGATACCCCTCCGCCGCCAGC
Source organism: uncultured Acidobacteriaceae bacterium (assembly GCA_963787905.1). Taxonomy (GTDB): domain Bacteria; phylum Acidobacteriota; class Terriglobia; order Terriglobales; family Acidobacteriaceae; genus Edaphobacter. The sequence continues at coordinate 19,558 of CAWBFL010000063.1, forward strand.
CGCTCCCGCACCTCCGCCGGCAGTGTCGTCACCTCTTCCAGCCGCTCCACCCGCTGCTTGTACAGAGCGTCCCGCAACTGCACCGCCCGAAACTTCGGCAGTCCCAGTCCCTCCACCACCCCGCGCAGTTCCTCCGGCCCCATCCCAAACAGAGCCTTCCCACCCACCGCATTCAAATCCATCGCCATCGCTATCTTCCAGTTTACCCGCCATCGTAAAGCCTCACCCCGCTCGGGTGACGGCGCGCACAGGCGACCCCCGCTGCCCAGCGCTATAATCCTCGCCAATCCGGGCCGAATAAGGAGATTCCCCATGAAATCCGAATACTACTTCGCCTCCCGCCGCGACTTCCTCAAAACCTCCGCTCTCGGAACCGCCGCCGCCGTCACCGCCCTCAAGCTCCACGCCCAGCCCGCGCCTGCCCCCGCGCAGCCGCCCTTCACTCCCAGCGACCCCGCCAACACCCCCATCGGCACCGCCTTCGGCGTCAAGCCCGGCCGCGTCGCCTGGGCGCACGACCCCTCCGCCACCTCCTGGGACGGCGTCACCAGCGCCCCCGGCTGGTGGGACGACTCGAACACCCACCCCGAAGCCGTCGCCCGCATGCTCTCCGCGACCCTCCGCTCCGTCGGCGACGCGCCCACCGACAAAGCCGCCTGGAACAAAATCTTCACCGACTTCAACCGCCGCAGCGGCAAAGGCGCCGTCGGCTACCGGAAGGGCGAGAAGATCGCCGTCAAGCTCAACCTCAACCAGTGCCACGACCACGGCAACGGCGTCATGGCCTCCTACATCGCGCCACAGCTCGTCCGCCCGCTCCTCCGCCAGCTCGTCACTCAGCTCGGCGCCGCGCCCTCCGACATCACCATCTTCGACGCCATCCGCGACGTCCCCTCCACCATCTTCGATCCCTGCACCAAAGAATTCCCCGGCGTCCGCTTCGTCGACTCCACCGGCACCGACGGCCGCGAAAAGGCCGCGGTCGACAAGGCTCACCCGCTCGTCTTCGCCAAGGGCGGCCTCACCTTCTATCTCCCCACCGTCCTCACCGAAGCCGCGTACATGATCAACGTCGCCGGCCTCAAGGGCCACACCATGGCCGGCATGACCGTCACCGCCAAGAATCACCAGGGCACCATCCTCATGGCCGATGGCTCCGCCGGCGCGCGCTACGTCCATCCCTTCCTCGCCGTCAAAGGCGGCAACCGCATCGGCGGCCCCGCGCCGCAGGGCATGGCCTCCTACAACGGCCTGGTCGACATGAACGGCCATCCCCAGGTCGGCGGCAAAACCGTCCTCTACCTCATCGACGCCCTCTACGCCACCCAGCACAACGAGTTCCGTCTCGCCTCCGTCTGCAAGTGGCAGTCCGCTCCCTTCAACGACCACTGGACCTCCAGCCTCTTCGCCTCGCAGGACGGCGTCGCCATCGACTCCGTTGCCCTCGACTTCCTGCGCAACGAGCCCACCCTCAGCCACATCGTCACCGGCGCCATCGACAACTATCTCCACGAGGAAGCGCTCGCCCACCAGCCCCCCTCCGGCACCGTCTACGATCCCGCTCAGACCGGCAAGCCGCTGGTCAGTCTCGGCGTCCACGAGCACTGGAACAACCCCGCCGACAAGCAGTACACCCGCAACCTCGGCAAACCCACCGGCATCGAGCTCGTCCCCGTCAAACTCGCCTGACCCGCTCCCCAACCCGGCTGCCCCACCCTGCCATCTCGACCGGAGGCCCCTTAGCCCCATAAAAGCTCGTCATCTCGACCGAAGCCGTGCGCCCCCCCCCACCGCCGTCATCTCGACCGAAGGCGCCTTAGCCCCGTAAAAGCTCGTCACCTCGACCGAAGGCGCTTCAGCGCCGCAGCGGAGAGACCCCCGCATTCGCCTTTGCCTTTGTTCCTGCCCTTACCCCCACCCCGCCCCCACCCCCGTCCTCTCGACCGAAGCGCCTTAGCCCCGTAAAAGCTCGTCATCTCGACCGAAGGCGCTTCAGCGCCGTAGCGGAGAGACCCCCGCATTCGCCTTTGTTCCTGCCCTTGCTCTCACCCCACCCCCGACCCCCCGTCATCTCGACCGAAGGCGCTTCAGCGCCGCAGCGGAGAGACCCCCGCATTGGCCTTTGCCTTTGTTCCTGCCTTTGCTCTCACCCCGCCCCCAACCTCGTCCTCTCGACCGAAGGCGCCCTAGCCCCTAAAAGCTCGTCATCTCGACCGAAGGCGCATCGCGCCGTAGCGGAGAGACCCCCGCATTGGCCTTTGCCTTTGTTCCTGCCTTTGCTCTCACCCCGCCCCCAACCTCGTCCTCTCGACCGAAGGCGCCCTAGCCCCGTAAAAGCTCGTCATCTCGACCGAAGGCGCATCGCGCCGTAGCGGAGAGACCCCCGCATTGGCCTTTGCCTTTGTTCCTGCCTTTGCTCTCACCCCGCCCCCACCCTCGTCCTCTCGACCGGAGAGGCGCCCTAGCCCCGGTAAAAGCTCGTCATCTCGACCGAAGGCGCATCGCGCCGTAGCGGAGAGACCCCCGCATTTGTCTTTGCCTTTGCTTCCTGCCTTTACTCTCACCCCACCCCACCACCTCGTCATCTCGACCGAAGGCGCTTCAGCGCCGTAGCGGAGAGACCCCCGCATTTGCCTTTGTTCCTGCCCCCCCCACCCCACCCCGTCATTCTGACCCGACGGGTCAGAATCTCCGTAGTTCGCCTCTCGTGCCGCCAACCCAAAACCCTGCGGCCGCGTCCCCAGCTTGCTGCTTCCTTCAATCGAACGGATGCCCCGCCAGCCAGTGCGCCAGCATCAGGCTCAGCAACGAAACCAGGCATCCCAGTCCCGTCACGCTCACAATCTCCCAGCGCGTCCACCGGATCAGCCGCACTCGCCGTTTCTGCTGCGACCCATTTCGGAACTCCGGACACAACCCCCTCCTTTCGAAGAGCCCGCCCGGAGGCCGATTTCGCAGCCTCCGGGCATCCCATGGTTGAATTCAGCGTTGGTTAGAAATGGAACCCCAACTCCGCCGTCAGCGCCCGCGGCGTCAGGTAGTGCGTGCCCGAGAACGTCGACAGGTAGTTGTACAGCGCGTATTTGTTCGTGAGGTTGACGGCGGTCAGGTGCAGACTCCACTTGTACTTGTCGCCGTTGAACAGGTTGTCCTGCCCCACCGACGCGTCAAAGACGTTGCGATGGGCGATGCGTTGCGGATCGTGATCGTTGTCCCCCTGATTCGGCGCGGGAATCGAC
>CAWBFL010000064.1:0-23399 GCA_963787905.1 uncultured Acidobacteriaceae bacterium
GCACGCGCGGCAGTGGACTCGAGCGCCGCGCGCAACGGCGTATTCGCCACCGTGGACGAGGCCGCCAGCGCCGCGCAGATAGCGCAGAGGCGCGTGAGGAGATGAGCCTCCAGGATCGCGGACGGATGATCTCGATCGTTCCAACATCTGCATCAGCCGCTGCGATGAGCTGGGCAAGATGGAGCTGGATGAGAGCAAGGTCGGCCGGCTCGACCACAAAATTCAGAAGCTGAAGAACATGCAGTTTGTCGTCGGCATCGAGGCATGCGCACTGAAGCGCGGACCGACACCTCGGGGCTGTGCCTGATCGAGCATGCGCGCCCTGGGGCGTGATCGGCATGGTCTTCCGGCGACAGCTCCCCGTCCCGACCATGGCTGCGAATGCCATCAATATTCTCGCCGCTGGCAATACCGCGGTGTTCGCGCCGCACCCGTCGGCCAGCAGCGTGGCGCAGTACGCGCTGCAACTCTTCAACCGCGAGATTGAGCGCGAGCTCGGCGTGAGCCAATGTGCTCACAACCATCCTCGAGCCGAGCATCGAGGCCGCGGACCAGATCTTCCAGCATCCGAAGATCGCCCTGCTCTGCGTCACCGGCGGCCCGGTGGTGGTCAAGGCCGCGGGCAAGTACGGCAAGCGCGTAATCGCAGCGGGCCCCGGCAATCCTCCCGTCGTTGTCGACGAGACGGCCGACCTGGCGCTGGCGGCGAAGGGGATTATCGAGGGCGCTGCCTTCGATAACAACTTGCTCTGCATCGGCGAAAAGGAAGTGTTTGTCGTCGGCTCCGTCTTCAAGCCGTTCATGCAGGCCATGCACAGCGCCGGCGGCTTCGAGCTGGATCGCGCGGCGATTGAACGCCTGACCAAGGCCGCGTTCACCTTCGAGGGCGACGGCAAAGGCTGCCAGCGCGCGCATGTGCGCAAAGAACTGGTCGGCAAGGACGTGAAGGTGCTGGCGGCAGCCGCGGGCGTCAGCGTTCCCGAAAGCACCCAGCTTCTTTTCGGCGAGACCGACGAGGACCACGCCTTCGTGGTGGAAGAGCAGATGATGCCCTTCGTCCCCATCGTGCGCGTCAAGGACGTGGACGCCGGCATCGCGGCAGCAGTGAAGGCGGAACATGGCTACCGGCACACCGCGATCATCCATTCCAAGAACGTGGACAATGTCACCCGTATGGCGAAGGCGATGAACACCACCCTCTTCGTCGCCAACGCGTCCTCGCTGGCGTCGCTGGGGTTCGGCGGGCCGGGCTATCTGAGCCACAGCATCGCAACGCCCACCGGCGAAGGCGTCACCACGCCGCTGACATTTACCCGCGAACGCCAGTTCACCATGGGCAATGCCCTGAGGATCATTTAGCGATGTTTCTCGCCCGCATCGACGGCACAGTGGTTCCAGCGGCCAGGCACGCGACGCTGGAAGGCTGTCGCTTTCTGGTCGCGCAACGGCTGGAAGCCGACGGCAGCACCGGCGCCGAGCCGCTGGTGCTGGTCGACTGGATGGGCGCGGCCTACGGTTCCACCGTGCTGGTGTCGACCGACGGCGACATCGCGCGCGCGCGCTACGGCAATACCTCGCCGGCGCGCATGGTGGTCGCCGGCATTGTCGACGAAGTGCAAATTCCAAAACAGCCCGGGAGGTCCGCATGAGACTGGGCATCGTTCGCGGACATGTCACGCTCACTCCTGCGGTGCCGGAGTTGCTGGGGCTCACGCTGGTCGTCCTGGAGCCGGTAACCATGGCCAACCTGGTCGCGAAAAATGGTCTTGGCGGTGGCAAGTCGCTGGTCGCCGTGGACGCTCTCGGCGCCGCGAAGGGCCAGATGGTGGCATTCACCGAGGGAACTGAGGCAGCGAACCCTTTCTGGCCTGCACGAGTTCCCGTGACGCGTATTGCACGTTGATTGTCGACTCCATCACAACCGGAAACAAGCAATCTCGAGAATCTGAGGTGTCGAAGTGAAGAACGGCGAAGTGAAGCATATCGATCTTTCCGGGCAGAATGTTTTGAGCATGCGCGATGCGCAGGCCGCGGTTGCGGCTGGCGCAACCCACGTGCGCGTCTGCGAGAAGTGCGTCATCACGCCTTCGGCCCGCGACTTCCTGCGCCAGCACGAAATTGAACTCGTCACCGGCGCGGTGGCCGCCGCACCCGCTCCAGCCCCCAAGCCGGCCGCCCCGGTTGCGGCGCCCACACCGGCCGTCAGCGGCGGAGGCGCAAAGGCGCGCATCATCGACGTTGCCGGCAGCGGCGGCGCGAAGAGTGCGCCCGCAGTGCGCCGCGCCCGATCCGCGACTGTTTACTTCCCCCGAGGCGGAAGCCATCAAGCTGGAGATTTGCGCGGTTGGCAAGAAGCTCTGGAACCGCCAGTACGTCGACGGCAACGGCGGCAATATCTCGTACCGCATCGGGCCGAACGAAGTGCTTTGCACGCCAACCCTGGTCAGCAAGTACGACCTCACTCCCGACGACATCTGCATGGTCGACCTCGAGGGCAAGCAGGTATCGGGCAAGCGCCCACGCACCAGCGAAATTCTGCTGCATCTCGAAATTTACAAAGCGGTCCCGGAGGCGAAGTCCTGTGTGCACTGCCATCCGCCGCACGCCACCGCGTATGCCATCACCGGGCGCGTCCCGCCCAGCCGCGTCATCCCGGAGTTCGAGGTGTTTGTCGGCAAGGTCGCGGTGTCGCCCTACGAAACGCCCGGCACCAAGGCCTTCGCGGAGACGGTGATTCCCTACGTCAAGCAGCACAACACCGTGCTGCTCGCCAACCACGGCATCATCTGCTGGGCGGATACGGTCACCCACGCGGAGTGGTACGCCGAGGTGGTCGACACCTATTGCTGGACGCTGATGCTGGCCTCGCAGTTGGGCGTTCCCATCTCGCAGATCTCCGAGAAGCACACCGCCGATCTGCTCGACATCAAGAAAACGATTGGCTTGCCCGACGCGCGCTTTGACGCTTCGGGAATGAAGGAGTGCCAGTTGTCCGATCTCGAAACCAACACTTCGATCGCGCTGGTTCCCTGCCCCCGCGACGGCGTGAACGTCGGCACCGCGACGCCGCCGGAGATTGAGGCATTGGTGAAGAGCGTGACCGACGCCGTGATGGGCGCGATTGGAGCGCAATGAAGGCTCGATTTAGTTGAATCGAACACCCGGAAACAGACTGACGCGGTGCTGTCGATCGCGACCCCAGGACACTGCTAAGTGAAAGCTGCGGAACGGCAACTCAGAATCCGTCAGATGCTCGAGTCCAGGGACTTCCTCGACCTGGAAACCCTCTGCCGCGAGTTGGACGCCTCCGAATCCAGCGTGCGCCGCGACCTGGATGACCTCGAAGAGCAGAATGTGCTGAAGCGCGTCTATGGCGGGGCGGTACCGGTGCAGCCGCCGGCCAACGGCGCCTTCGACTTCACCGTGGAAAGCGGCCGCTTCAGCGATGAGAAGAGCCGCATCGCCCGCCTCACCGCCAGCCTCATTGAAGATGGCCAGACCGTCATCCTCGACGGCGGCTCAACCGTGGCCGCGGTCGCCGGCGAGCTGGCCGGCAAGCCGCTGCACATCGTCACCAATTCCCTGCCCATCGCGGAAACCCTGGAAGCCCGGCGCAACATCGAACTCACGCTCACCGGCGGCTATCTCGATCCGCGCATCCGCGTCATGCTCGGCCCGCTGTGCGAGCAGATGCTCAGCCTCATCCGCGCCGACGTCCTGATCATGGGCATCGGCAGCATCTCCGAAGCCGGATTGAGCAACAACAACACGCTGGTGGTGGGTTCCGAACAGAAGATGATCGAGATTGCCAGCAAGGTGATCATCGTCGCCGATCACACCAAGTTCGGCCGCAGCGCCATGATCCCCGTCGCGCAACTGGACGCCGCCGACATCGTCGTCTCCGACACCGGCCTCGCGGCGGAGTACGTCGAACTCCTGCGCAGCAACGGCGTCGACGTCCGCCTGGCCTAGCCGGCAGCCCCTTCCCGGTAGCCCGCAGCCTCTTCTCAATTGTCAGCGGGTCTTCGCGACAGCGAAGCGAAAGTATGGCGGAGAGGGAGGGATTCGAACCCCCGGTACCCTTGCGAGTACGTCTGATTTCGAGTCAGGTGCATTCAACCGGGCTCTGCCACCTCTCCGCACCAACCCCATTTTATATCAACCGCGGCCACTTCCCGATGTCCCGGCCGAACTACTCCGGGTTCTTGAGCAGCCAATAGTGGAAGCCGTCCACGATGGCCATCAGCGCCGCCTGGTTCAAATCGCTGCTGACGCCCGCCGTGGTCCACGGTTCGTGGCCGTCGGCGTGGAAGCTGACGGTGACGCGGACGTGCGCGGCGGTGTCATGCGCGGACACATCAATGGCCGTAACGCTGAACGTGTCCAGCCGCATCTCGGTCAGCGCCGGATACCACTTCTCCAGCTCCTGCCGCATCGCCTTGGTCAGCGCATCCACCGGGCCGGAGCCTTCGGCGCGCGTGGTGGTCACCTTGCCGTCGCCCGTGCATAAGGACATCGAGGCCTGCACGTAGCGGTTGCCCAGTTCGTCGGACTCGTCCAGAACGCGCCAGCCTTTGACGCTGAAGCTGTTGCGCAGCGTCTTCAGCACCTTCATGCACGCCAGCTGGAACGAAATCTCGCTGGCCGTAAACCCGCCGCCATCGATCATCGCCTGGTTCGCGTCCATCAGCGCCTGCGCTTGCTTGGCGTCCAGCGGCACGCCCAGCGACTTCGACAGCAGGATGATATTCGCGCGTCCCGATTGCCCATTCACGCCGATGCGCGGATTGGCGCCCACCAGCGCCGGATCGCACCATAGATACGCGCCCGGATCCTTGTGCTCGCTGCTGCCATGCATACCCGCCCAGGTGCCAAAGGCGCCGGGGCCGACGATGGGCACGCCGTGCGGCGCCTCCAGCCGGAACGCGGCGTACGCGGACTGCGCCAGCCCGGTCAGTCCCGCTAGCGCTGCGGGCGCAACAAATTCCGCCTCGCCCCGCACCTGCATGCTGCCGATCACGGTGGTCAGGTTCACATTGCCGCAGCGCTCTCCGGTTCCCAGCACCGTGCCCTGCACCTGCACCGCGCCCGCGAAGATCGCCGCCCGCGTATTCGCAATCCCCAGCCCGCGATCGGTGTGGCCATGAAATCCAAACTTGGCGTCCGGGTGGGCCCGCGTGAGCCCGGCAAAAAGCTGAGTGACCTCTTCCGGGCTGGCCCCGCCGGTGGTATCGCATAGCACCAGCCGGCTCACCCCCTGGCCGACGCACTGCTCCGTGATCTGGTGGAAGTAGTCCAGACTGCGCCTGGCGAAATCGGGGTCACAGGGAATGCCGTTCTCGCGCCGACCGCACACGGCATCCATGGCATGTTCAAAGTCGACGAACACCTCCAGCCCGTGGTCCTGCAGGCACGCGATGGTCTCCCGCGCCATCAGCAAATTCTCTTCCGGCGTCGTCTCCAGCGATTTCGCAACGTCGAGCAGCCGCGACTTCACCACCACCACCGCGACCGGCACACGCCGCTTGTGGCCCACCATGAACTTCACGTCGGGCCATTCCTGCACCTTCGTTCCGCGCCCGCGGGTCCGGCCGAACAACGCCAACCGCATCGCCCCCGTGTCGACCGGCTCCAGCGCGCTCGCCAGATCGCCGACGAACTGGTTCGCCCCGGCAAATCCGATCTCCGCGTAGTGGACGCCAAACGCAGCCATCCGCTGCAACAGGCCAACCGCGCTGGGTACGGAGATGTCGAGGTTCGGCTGCTGCAGTCCATCCCGGAGACTTGTATCGAACAACTCGACTTTTCTGCTTCCCGCGTCCTTCATCTGTCCTGTTCCCGTGCTTCTCGCCGCCTGCGTAAACAACTGGCGTAGAACCAGTTTCCCACAAAAGCCCGCCCGCAAGCTTGTTTCCGCCTGCTCGAACCCGCCGCGCTCGCCCCCGCCTCCGACCACCCGCACGCCTGCCGCACTCACCCAAGCAGCGGAGTCTTCGCATCCATCAAGCTATCTGGTTGAAAGAAATATGGCTCCTGAGGTAGGACTCGAACCTACAACCCTTCGGTTAACAGCCGAATGCTCTGCCATTGAGCTACTCAGGAATCGGGTGTGCCGCGTCTTGCTGCTTCGCCGCACAACTCCTTAGTTATAACAAACCGCGCTGCCGGGGGTCAAAGAATTCGCGGCGCGGACTCAGCGCGGGCAAGGGTGCGTGCGGGGCAAGGGAGCAGGACACCCGCACTGGGTGCGCGGCTTGCCCCGGACCCACCTGCGCCGCCTACAACGCGACGATTTCCGCGCGCGGACCTCCGCCCGCCACCGTCACCTTCGCCAGGCTGATGGGCAGATCGAAGCGGCGCGGACCGGCGCTGCCTGGATTCAGATAGAGCACGCCCTCATGCGACCGCACCTCGGCGCGATGGGAGTGGCCGCTGACCACCACAGCCACTCCCGCGGCCCGGGGATCGATATCGAGGTCGTGGACCGAGTGAACCAGATAGAAGAGCAGCCCGCCCAGCTCCACCACCTCGGTAGCCGGCAGGGCCGCGCATCCGCCGGAGACATCCACGTTTCCGCGGATCGCCGTCAGCGGAGCGATCCAGCGCAGCTTATCCAGAATCAGCGGGTCGCCCACATCGCCCGCATGCAGTATATGGTCCACGCCGGCCAGCGCATGGATCGCCTCCGGCCGCAACCATCCGTGGGTGTCGGAGATGACGCCGATGTTCAGTGGCTTCATCGCGGCGCCGCTCACAGGCCGCTGGCGAAACGCGTCCGCGGATCGAGGTAATCGCGCAGTGCGTCGCCGATGAAGTTGAAGGACAGCACCGCCAGCATTACGGCCAGCGCAGGAAAGACGACCAGGTGCGGCGAATCGAACAGGTGCGAGCGGCCGTCGTTCAGCATGGAGCCCCAACTCGCCGCCGGCGGCGGCACGCCCAGGCCCAGGAAGCTCAGCGTGGCCTCGGCCAGCACCGCGCCGGCCATTCCGATCGCCGCCTGCACGATCAGCGGTTGCACAATATTCGGCAGGATGTGACGGCACAGCACGCGCAGGTCCGAGGCCCCCAGCGCGCGCGCCGCCTCGACGAACTCGCGCTCCTTCACCGCCATCACCTGCGCTCGCACCAGCCGCGCGTAGCCCACCCAGCCGGAGATGGAAAGCGCCAGGATCAGGTTGAAAAGTCCCGGTCCGAGGAATGCGACAAACGCAATGGCCAGCAGAATGCCCGGCAGCGCCAGGAAGGCGTTGGTGACATAGACATTGATCACTGTGTCCGTCCAGCCGCCGTAAAATCCGGCTACCAGCCCGGTCGCGAGCCCGATCGCAAGTGAGATGGACACCACCGAAACTGCCACCGTCAGCGAGATGCGAGCGCCGTACAGCGTGCGCGAAAGGATGTCCCGGCCCAGCGCGTCGGTGCCGAACCAGTGGCCGTGCCCCGGCGCCAGCAGCCGGCCGCCGAGGTCGAGCTGCGCTGGGTCCTGCGGCGCCAGCCAGGGAGCGAATACGGCGCACAGAACGAAGGCCGCCAGCAAAAAAATGCCCAGCGCGGCCAGCGGTTGTTCTGCGATTCTTCGCCCCACGCGCGACGGTTGCCGGAGCAACGGAGTATCCCCCATGTCGTACAATCATTGCATACATGCAGTGGAGGCCGATGGCGAAGGAGAGCAGATAATGCCCGGCAGGATGCTTGAAGGAAGCAAGATCGCTTTCAGGAGCGGGAATGAGCCAAAGGGCAGAGCGGGCAGTAGTTTGCGGTGCAGGCGGCTTCATCGGCGGCCACCTGGTCAAGAGCTTGATCGCACAGGGCGTGGACGTGATCCGCGCCGTGGATATCAAGCCCGTCAAAGAGTGGTATCAGATCAGCGACGGCGTCGAGAACCTTGCTCTGGACCTGAGGGACAAGGATGCCTGCCTCATCGCGGCACAGGGCGCGACCTCGGTGTACCAGTTGGCCAGCGATATGGGCGGCATCGGCTTTATCGAGAACAACAAAGCGCTTTGCATGCTCAGCGTTTTGATCAACACCCACATGCTCATGGCCGCGCAAGCCAAAGGCGTTGAGCGCTTCTTTTACGCCTCCTCCGCTTGCGTGTACAACGGCGACAAGCAAAACCGGCCAGACGCAGCAGCCCTGAAAGAACAAGACGCCTACCCTGCCCTGCCTGAGGACGGCTACGGCTGGGAAAAACTCTTCAGCGAGCGCATGTGCCGCCACTTCGAGGAAGACTTTGGCCTGCAGTGCCGCGTGGCCCGCTTCCACAACGTCTATGGCCCCTACGGCACCTGGGATGGCGGCCGCGAAAAGGCCCCGGCAGCCATGTGCCGCAAGGTGCTCGAAGCCAAGCACAGCGGCAAGCACGAAATCGAAATCTGGGGCGACGGCCACCAGACCCGCAGCTTCATGTACATCGACGACTGCGTCAAGGGCGTCCGGCTCATCTACGAGAGCGACGTCCGGGAACCTCTGAATCTCGGTTCCAGCGAGTTGGTCACCATCAACCAGCTGGCCGATATCGTGGAAGAGATCGCGGGCATCAAGCTGCGCCGCAAATACAACCTCAGCGCTCCCAAGGGCGTCAACGGAAGGAACAGCGACAATACGCTGATCTTGGAGAAGCTCGGCTGGGAGCCTTCGATCCGGCTCCGCGACGGAATGGAAAAGACCTACCACTGGATTGAGCAGGATATGTTGGCCAGGGTCGCACGATAAACCTGAGGTTCCAATGCACGAAGATCTGCTTGGCATGACAAACTCTGCGCCAGTGAACGACGAACTGTATCGGATGATTCTCGGCGTCCGGTTCTTCGGCGGGCCGCCATCCGAGGTCATTGCGGCGATGCGTGGCGGAGGTCTGGTGGTGGCTCCCGCAGCCCCCGCTCTCAAAGATCTCGATCACGATGCTGGCTATCGCGATGCGCTGCTGGGCGCGGATATGGCGATCGCCGACAGCGCGCTGATGGTGCTGGTATGGAACCTGATCGAGGGCGATTCGCTCTACCGGCTTTCTGGCCTGGAATACCTGCGCGAACTGTTGTTGCAGCCGGATGTTCGTGAACCCGCCAACACGCTGTGGGTGATGGCCAGCGCGAAGAGTGCGAACACCGATGTCAGGTGGCTCGCGAAACATGGCATCTTAGTGCCCCAAGAGTATGTATATATAGCCCCCATGTACGGACCGGAGATGGCCGACCCGGCTCTGCTCTCGCTGCTGGACCGGCTGCGCCCCCAACACGTCATCGTGACTATCGGCGGAGGGACGCAGGAGCGCCTTGGCCTCTACCTCAAGCAAAATCTCTCCTACCTCCCAGCCATTCACTGCATCGGCGCTGCCATCGCCTTCCTCAGCGGCGACCAGGTGCATATACCGAGGTGGGTGGACCGATTCTACCTCGGCTGGTTGCTGCGCTGCTTCTCTGAACCGAAGCGTTACGTCCCGCGCTATTGGGGAGCCCGGAAACTGATCGGTCTTATGTTCCGGTACCGCAATCGTCTGCCGGCCCTGCGCGAGCCTGAGCCGGCCGGCTCCCGGGCCCCTCCCTCAATCCCGTTTTGCACTCTGTTGTGCTTTTGGCGCATACAATGTTGGCGAGACTCGCCCATGCAAGAGTCATCCTCAGCCACGACGCATGACGGCTACATGTACCCCGACAGCCGCATCTATATCGCCGGCCATCGGGGACTGGTTGGCTCCGCCATCCATCGCGAACTCCTGCGCCGCGGCTACCGCGACATCATCACCCGCACGCACGAGGAGTTCGACCTGTGCGACGAGGTCGCCGTCGACGCCTTCTTCACCGATGTGCGGCCCGAGTTCGTCTTCCTCGCCGCGGCCCGGGTCGGAGGCATCCTCGCCAACAGCAGCTACCCCGCCGACTTCATCCGCGACAACCTGCTGATCCAGACCAACGTCATCGAGTCCAGTCGCAACGCGCAGGTGGAACGCCTGCTCTTCCTCGGCTCCTCCTGCATCTATCCCAAGTTTTGCCCCCAGCCGATCAAGGAAGAGTACCTCCTCAGCGGCCCGCTCGAGCCGACCAACCGCCCCTACGCCGTCGCCAAGATCGCCGGCATCGAGATGTGCTGGAGCTACAACCGCCAGTACGGCACCCGCTATCTCGCCGCGATGCCCACCAACCTCTACGGCCCGGGCGACAACTTCGACCTCGCCACGTCGCACGTGCTCCCGGCGCTGATTCGCAAGACCGCCGAAGCCAAAGCCAGCGGTGCGAAAGAAGTCGTCGTCTGGGGCACCGGCACGCCGCGCCGCGAGTTTCTCTACTCCGACGACCTCGCCCAGGCCTGCTGCTTCCTCATGAATCTCGACGCGGACCAGTTCGATTCCCTGCTCGGTGACGCCGCGCCGCCGCTGATTAATATCGGCACCGGGGAGGATGCGACCATCCGCGAGTTGGCCGAGACCGTGGCCCGGGTGCTGGGATACGAAGGTGGCCTGGTGTTCGACGCGAGCAAACCCGACGGCACGCCCCGCAAGCTGCTCGACGTGGGCCGCCTGCATCGCCTCGGCTGGCGCCACACCACCCCTCTCGAGCAGGGCATCCAGCGCACCTGGGAGGCAGTCCGCGACCGCCTCGGAAGCCACGCCATCCCACAAAAGTGATAGACGCAAGCGCAAGAATCAGCGCATCGAGCCGCGGGCCTTCGGGTTAAATGTAGGCGTGAGGGCCAATCACGCATGACGCTGATCCGCACGTCGAAGTACCTGCTCCTGGTTCTGGTCGCGGCCGCAAGCGCCTCCGTCGCCGCTGCCCAGATCGCCGGCAGGATGTCGAACTCAGCTACTGTGGCCGAGCAGTACCTGCTCGCCGCAGCCAACCAGGAGCGCCGCGCGCGCGGCCTGCCGTTGCTGCACCGCGACCCCCGGCTCGCCATCGCAGCCGCTCAGCACGCCGAACAGATGGCCGAGCATGGCGGAATCTCGCACCAGTTCCCCGGCGAAGCCGAGCTGACCGGCCGCGGCGCCAACGCCGGCGTCTCCTTCAGCCTCATCTGCGAGAATGTCGCCGAAGCGCCCAACGCCGCGCAGATCCACGACATGTGGATGAACTCCGAGCACCACCGCGCCAACCTGCTCGATCCCAGCATCGACTCCGCGGGCATCAGCGTCATCGCCCGCAATGGCGAGTTCTTCGCCGTCGAGGACTTCGCCCGCACCGTGCCTTCGGTCAGCCTCGGAGAACAGGAGTCGGCAATCGCATCGCTCGTAGCCAAGCAGGCGCCGGTGGCACTGGTCAAGGCTCCCGATGTGGTGTCGGCGGCGCGCCAGACCTGCACCATGCCGACCGGATACGCCGGCTCGCGCAAGCCCTGGTTCGTCATGCGCTTCACCTCCGCCAGCCTCGATCAGCTCCCCGACGAATTGAAGTCGCGGCTGACCTCGGGCCGTTACCATCAGGCGGCGGTGGGCGCCTGCGCCAATCCCGATCCCAGCCCCTTCAGCTCATACACCTTCGCGGTTCTGCTGTACCCTTAAGGCCGGGACGCGTCCCCAGGGCGCGCCTCGGGGGATGGGTGTGAGCGAGCAAGACAAGACCACGAGCGTGGACCGGCGCAGCTTTTTGCGCAACAGCGTCGCCACCGGAGCCGCATTCGGTCTCGGCAGCGCGATCTCCGCAGCAGCGCCTCCAGCCAAGACATCGAAGGGCAAAGCAGCTTCCACAACGCCGCCCGCGTCGCCCCCTCCACCCAAACCCAACATCGTGCTCTACATGTCGGACCAGTTCCGCTGGGACTTCCTCGGCGCCAACGGCCTGAACGGCTCCACGCGCACGCCCAATCTCGACGCGCTCGCCGCCAACGGCAAGAACTTCAACTACGCCATCACCAACCAGCCGGTATGCGCGCCCGCCCGGTCGGTGATGCTCACCAGCATGTACGCAACCGCGACCGGCGTGTGGCACAACGGCCTGGGCATGAACCAGGCGCTGCCGACGCTGGCAACCCAGCTGCACCAGGCCGGCTACAGCACCAACCTCATCGGCAAATGGCACCTCGCGCCCAACACCGAGGCCGCGGGCGGCGGCGTCGGCTTCGTCAAGCCCGAGTGGCGCGGCGGCTTCATGGATCTCTGGGAGGCCGCCAACGCGCTCGAACACACCACCCATCCCTACGAAGGCACCATCTACGACGGCGACGGCCAGGAGATCACGTACAAGGACGAGTACCGCGTGGACTTCATCACCGACCGCGCGGAGCGGTTTCTCCGCCAGAAGCACGACCGGCCATTTTTCCTCTTCATCTCGCAGCTCGAGCCGCACCAGCAGAACGACTGGGACAACCGCATCATCGGTCCCAAGGGATCGACCGACCGGTTTCAGAACTCGTTCGTTCCGCCGGACCTGCGCAACCTGCCCGGAAACTGGCAGCAGGAGCTCCCCGACTACTACGGCGCCTGCGAGGCGATCGACGCCTCGGTCGGCCGCGTGCGCAAGATTCTCGACGAAGAGAAGCTCGCCGACAACACCATCTTCGTCTTCCTCAGCGATCATGGCTGCCACTTCATGACCCGCAACCAGGAGTACAAGCGCAGCGTGCACAACGCTCCTCGCCGGATTCCGCTGCTCATCCACGGGCCGGGTTTCGAGGGCACGCAGCTCATCTCGCAGATGGTCGGCATCATCGACATGGCGCCAACCTTGCTGGAAGCTGCGGGCGTTGCCATTCCCGCGACCATGAAAGGAACCAGCATTCTGCCTTTGCTGCGCGATGAAAAGGCGCGCGCCACGTGGCCGAATGAGCATCTGATCCAGATCAGCGAGTCGATGACCGGGCGCGCCATCCGCACCCGCGACTGGACCTATTGCGTCGCCGAAATCACCGGCGCCACCGACCAGCCCGCGGCCAAGGTCTACCAGGAATACCAGATGTACGACCAGCGCAACGATCCGTACGAGCAGGTCAATCTGGCGGGACGGAAGGAGTTTCGCAAGCAGGCCGACGAACTGCAGGCGAAACTGAAGAAGCTCATGGTCGCCGCAGGCGAGCCCGAGCCGGTCATCCGTCCGGCAAAGCTCTATCCGTGAAACACGAACACGACGCAGAACAGGAAAAGCAATGAGCATACTGGTTGAACCGGGCTGGCTATCCGCCCGCCTTCGCGACGGGAAGGTCGCGGTACTGGACGCCACGCTGCCGCCGGTTGGCGCGGTCCCGCCAGTCGACACGCGCAGCCGCTATCTGGAGCGGCACATCCCCGGCGCGGTCTTCTTCGACATCGACGAACTCTCCGACCACTCCACCTCGCTGCCCCACATGCTCCCCGCTCCAGACGTCTTCGCGCAGAAAATGGCAGCGCTCGGCGTCTCGGATCGCAGCTGCCTCGTCGTCTACGAGCAGGAAGGCGTCTTCTCCGCTCCACGGGCGTGGTGGATGCTGCGTACCTTCGGCGCGCGCGACGTCCATATCCTCAACGGCGGACTGCGCGGCTGGGTCGACGCCGGCTTCCCCACTCAGTCCGGCCCGGTCAGCCCTCCCGCTGCGACCTTCCACGCAACCCTCGACGCCGACGCGGTGAAGAGCTTCGCGCAACTGCAGCAGACGCTCGCCGAAGCAGCCCAGGTCGTCGACGCCCGTTCAGCCGGCCGCTTCGCCGGAACCCTGCCCGAGCCGCGCCCGGGCCTGAGCTCGGGACATATGCCCGGCAGCATCAGCCTTCCCTTCACCGAACTGGTCGAAGCTGGTCGGCTGAAAGATGCCGCCAGGCTGCGCGCGATCTTCCGCGAAAAAAACATCGATCTGGACCGCCCGGTCACCACCACCTGCGGCTCGGGCGTGACCGCCGCCGTGGTCCTGCTCGGGCTGGAACTGGCCGGCGCGAAGCATGTAACCCTCTACGACGGCTCGTGGGCCGAGTACGCGCAACACCCCGGCGCCGTAATCGAAAACTCCCCCGCAATACTAATCGTCGCCGATCACCCTAAGCCGCGTCATTCTGACTCGAAGAGTCAGAATCTCCGTAGTTGCTCTCACCCAACTGACCCACTCCCGAAATGGCTCCCAACCCTCGAATCCCCTACTTGGGATCGAATCGAACGGTGCTGAAAATGGACTCGAGCCGGTCCCGCACCTGGTCGAGCTCCTGCGCGGTAATGTCCTTGACCCCGGAAACTTCCCCGCCGCAGAAGTTATTGCTGGCGAGGTCGAAGCGGTAGCAAGTCCCGGCGTGGCGCGTGGTGTAGATCTCGTCGTGCTGGGTCAGGCAGATGTCGCGCTGCTCGTCGTGCCCGTGGGTGAAAGGGATGTCGGCGATGCGGGTTTTTTCGCCGAGCCGGGTGTGGGGAATGTTGCGTTCGATGGTGGTGTTGCTGGCTTCGAGCGCACACGCCGCGGCAGAGGTGTGCGGGGTCACGCTGAAGTAAAGATAGGCGCCGGAAAAAGTCGACGCGGGAAACGGGTTCTCCGGCATCGCGACCACCGCGCGCAGCCGGGCGCTGCGCGGAGCGGAACGTGCGTCGAGATGAAAGGTGCTGATCTCGCGGTCGGTGTGCGCGAAGGTCCAGTTGGCAGGGTAGTCGAAGGAGAGATGGTAGACGGGATCGTGAAACGTGTGGCCGCCGGGTGGCGCGGACTGCGCGCAGGCATGACGGCAGACGAGCGCGAACAGCAATACCGCAGACAGCGACCCGCAGGTCCATCGTCTGCGTCTCTTGCAGTGCAAGCGGCTCCGCTGAGGATGACAGTTTTTCCGTATCACAATCGTTGGATGCTCCGATGGTCGCAAGGACAAAAGCAGATTCCCTGCGGAGATGACAACAAACTCAGACCGCACGTTGCTATCCCACATTTGGTTCAAGACCGGATGCGCGGGTTGGCGATCGTATACGCAACATCGGTCAGCATGTTGACCGCGACATACGTCAGCCCAACCGCCAGAATGCATCCCTGCACCAGGGCATAGTCGCGGTTGGAGATGGCGGAAAGCGTCAGCCGCCCAATGCCGGGCCAGCTGAACACCGTCTCCGTAACAATCGCTCCGGAAAGCAGGCTGCCGAATTGCAGGCCCAGCACGGTCAACACCGGAATCAGCGCGTTGCCGAGCGCGTGCCGGTACACCACCGTGCGTTCCGCCAGCCCCTTCGCGCGCGCCGTGCGAATGTAATCCTGGTTCAGCTCTTCCAGCATCGCCGTGCGCACCATGCGCGTCAGCACGCCCGCCAGTCCCATGCCCAGCGTGACCGCAGGCAGGATGAGATAGAAGAGGAATTGACCGCCGAAGATTCCGCCGGTGCCCGCACCCGAGACCGGCAGCCAGCCCAGCTTGATCGAGAAGATCAGGATCAGAATCGGTCCCAGCGCAAAGTTCGGAAACGACAGCCCGCCCAGCGACACCACCCCCAGCACCCGGTCCGGCCAGCGTCCGCGATAGAGCGCGGAATAGATGCCGGCCGGGAGCGAAACGGCGATCCCGATCAGCAGCGCGGCCAGCGTCAGCGCCATCGTGTAGGGATAGCGCTGCAGCACCAGGTGCGTCACCGAGTCGTGCAGCCGCAGCGACTGTCCCAGGTCCGCGTGCAGCACGCCGCGCCAGTAGTGGAGATACTGCGTATGCAGCGGCGCGTCCAGGCCGTACGCGTGGCGCAGGCCGGAGACGTCGGCAGCGGTGGCGCCCTCCCCGAGCATCTGCACAATTGGGTCGCCCGGAACCAGATGGATCAGCAGAAACACCACCGATACCACCACCCACAGGACCGGCAGGGTGATCAGGACGCGGCGTACGGGTTGGGGAAGAGTTCTCAGTTGTCCGCTCTCAGTTCTCAGTTGTTATACCTCATCGCTGATCGCTGAGAGCGAGCCCGATCTCGACTGCAAACCCCGACGCCTGAGCACTCACAACCGAGCACTCAGGACTGACAACTGAGAACTA
Source organism: uncultured Acidobacteriaceae bacterium (assembly GCA_963787905.1). GTDB lineage: Bacteria > Acidobacteriota > Terriglobia > Terriglobales > Acidobacteriaceae > Edaphobacter. Next base: position 15,890 of record CAWBFL010000064.1, read on the forward strand.
GTCTCAGATGTTCAGTTTCAGTTGCAGATCGTCCGGGTTGGCCTCGGGGCTGATGGTTTCCACGCGCACCCGCGCAATCCGCCGCCCCGCCATCTCTTCCACGATATAGCGCCGGCCGCCGTAGGTAACGCTTTCGCCCGCCACCGGCAGGTGGCCAAGCTGCGCCAGCAGAAACCCGGCCAGCGTTTCCACACCGGCCTCGCGCGGAAAGGTCCAGCCTAGTTGGGTGCCGAGGTCGCGCAGGAGTCGTCAAGCCGTCGAGCGCCATCACGCCCTCGGCATTAAATCCCGCGGCCTTGCCGGCGATGTCGAACTCATCTTCCAGTTCCCCCACCACCTGTTCCAGCACATCCTCAGCCGTCACAATCCCCACCGTCGACCCGAACTCGTCGACCACCACGGCGATCTGGCGGCGGCGCTCCTGGAACTCCTGCAGCAGTTCCACCGCAAGCTTGGTTTCGGGGACGACAAAGACATCGCGCATCACCTGCCGCAGGGTGAGTGACGGAGCGACCGCGCCCCCCAGCGAGAGCGTAACCGCGCGGAAGTGCATCAGCCGCGAGATGTCCTTGGAGTAGACCACCCCGATGATCCGGTCCGGATCGGCGGGAGTGTCGGACGGACGTCATACACCGGGACACGCGAGTGCTGCTCCTCAACGATGCGCGCGCTGGCCCGCTCGACCGGCATGTCAGCCGGCAGAGAGAAAATCTTGCCCCGTGGCGTCATGATCTCGCGCACCGTGACGTGGTTCAGCTCAATCGCCCGATGGATAATCTCTTCCTGGAACGCAGGCAGCAGCCCCATGCGGCGCGTGGCCGTCGCAATCAGCTTCAGCTCTTCCGGCGAGTGGACGGAGCCTTCGCCCGTGAGCGGCGCGCGGAAGAGACGCAGAACGGCGGCGGCCGAATGGTTCATCAACCGCACCGCCGGCCGCGTCATCCGGATGAAAACGTCCATCGGACCCGCCACCGCCAGGGCGATTCGCTCGGCGCGCTGCAGGGCCAGGGACTTGGGCACCAGTTCGCCCAGCAGAACTTCGAAATAAGTGATCGCCGCGAACGCCAGGATCACCGCCGCTGTGTGCGCGTACAGGACCGCGTGCGCGGGCAGCACCGTCAGCACGCCCGCAGCGAGCGCCAGCAGCATCTCGGCCACCGCAGGCTCGCCCAGCCAGCCCAGCGCGAGCGCAGCTAACGTCACCCCAAACTGCACCGCCGGCAGGAACTCATCGATGCTCCGCTTCAGGTGCAGCGCGGTGCGCGCGCCCGGTCGGCCCAGCGCAAGCAGTTGCTCCATGCGGGTTTCGCGCACACTGATCAGCGCGAACTCGGCAGCCACGAAGAAGCTGTTGGCCAGAATGAAGAAGGCCACCATGATCGCGCGGAAGAACATCCATTCCAGCATTCCGTGCTGAGAATAGCATCTGGGGAAGTTGTGGGTTGTCAGACGTCCTTTGTCAGTTGTCAGTCGTCAGTTGCTAGTTGTCAGTTGCTGGCTCTTAGGCTGGATCGACATATACCCCGAGGCAAGCCACCGATCGGTCGCGCTGAAGGCCCGCGCTAAAAATACACGGGAAGCTCCATCCTCATCAGGCTCTACCGCCCGCCTGCCCAGACGCAGCAACGCCCGGCCAGCGTGAGCCGGCCGGGCGCTTCCTCCGATCAAGGCAAACTTATGCGAGCAGCCGTGCCACCGACTTGTCGATCGTGTCCTTCGGAACGTAGCCGACGATCTGGTCGGCCACCTTGCCGCCCTTGAACAACAGCAGCGCGGGAATGCCGCGAATCCCGTAACGCATGGGCGTGGCCGTGTTGGCGTCCACGTCCATCTTCATCACCTTCAGCTTGCCGTTGTAGTGCGAGGCGACCTCGTCCACCACCGGCGCCAGCGCGCGGCACGGACCGCACCACGCAGCCCAGAAATCCACCAGAACGGGTGTTTCCGATTGCAAAACTTCCTTTTCAAACTCCGCGTCATTCACCGCGGTCACAAACTGTCCCATATCAAGCTCCTCCCGCTACTCTGCCAGGAGGCAAGTAGGCGTTCCGTTTCTCTATTCATAATAGATGCGCGAGGAGTGCGAGCGGTGCAAATCGGGAAATGCGCGTGCCAGTCCCCAAAAACATTAACGCCCGCTGCCCGGCTTTAGACGGGTCAGCGGGCGGCGTAGCAGCCCTCCCCAGAACTGCACACGCGCTCATCTTATGGAAAGTCCCAGCGCAAAGTAAAGGGAATTTTGCGGTGACTAAAGTAATCTATCCCCCGCCGGACGCATCTGTCACGGACTGAATCAGTCGGATATGCAACGACTTAGCCCGGGATGGATTGCTCGGCCCCGCCGGCCACCGCGGTCTCAATGATCTCGATCGACGGATCGCCCGCCGCCGCGCGGATCCGCTCACAGGCCGCCGCGACCGCCTCAGGCTCGACCAGCAGCAGCACCGCCGGCCCGGCTCCGCTCAGTGCCACCCCCAGGATCCCCGGCTCTCCCGCCAGCGGCAGCAGGCGCGGCAGCAGCGGGCAGGCCTCCATGCGGTACGGCTGGTGCAGGCGGTCCTGCATGGCGACCCGCAGCAGATCGCCGCGTCCCAGCGAGAAAGCCGCGACCAGCAGCGCCGTTCGCTGAATGTTTGCAACAACATCGGCCCGGCTGTAGGCGTTCGGCAGCAGCGCGCGCGCCTTCTCCGTAGCCAGGCTGGCGGAGGGTATCGCCAGCAGCAGCTTCCACGGAGTCGCCTGGCCGCACGTCGCAGCCACGACCGAACCCTCCGAGACAGCCGACACCGTCAGGTAGCCCAGGGCGCACGCGGCAACGTTGTCGGGGTGCCCCTCCCGCCGCGCAGCCTCCTCCATCGACCGCTGCTGGTCCCACGCCAGCGAGCCAAAGTGGTTGGCGAGATACACCCCGGCCAGCAGGGCGGCAGCGCTCGAACCGCAGCCCATGCCAATCGGGATCTCGTTGTGGACCCGCAGCGAAAGCGGGATCACCTCCCGTCCGGCGCGCTCCAGCACGTCGCGGTAGGTCTCGAAGATCAGGTTGTTGGCAGTCCGCTCGCAGCGGTCGGCATTCCGCCCTGTTGCCTTAATCGTTAACATCGGCGAGCCCTGCTCAAGAGCCGCTTCGGCCTCGATGGTGAGCGTCAAGGCCATGGCCACGCCGGCCGAGTCGAAGCCCGGTCCCAGGTTGGCGGAGGTGGCCGGCAAAACCAGCCGGATGGCGCCGGGGGTAGAACCTTCGCCCTGAACTGGATGCCGGCTCTCAGTCTGGCCCGCGTGCTCGCTCATACCGGGATTCCGGGGGCGACCGGCGCAGCGGCATCCGCGATCGCCATCTGCTCTTCGAGCGCGCGCAGCACCGCCGACTCGTCCGCTTCGAGCACCATCGGCGGCTTGCGCAGCGCATCGTGGCAGGCGCGTTCCTGGGCCGTAGCCGACGCAAGTTCCGCCGCGGTCAGCAGTTCGCCGCGGTGGTAGTCGATGGTGTATTGCGGGTCTTTCAGGGTGTGCCCGGTCAGGATCAGCACCACCCGCTCCCCGGGCGATACCCTGCCCTGCGCCACCAGCTTCTTCAGTCCGGCCAGGGTCACCGCGGAGGCCGGCTCGCAGCCCACGCCTTCGGCCCCAATCTCGGCCTTGGCCAGGGCAATCTCCTGTTCGGTCGCCTCCTCGCACCATCCGCCCATCTGTTCGATCACGCGCGCGGCTTTGCGCCAGCTTGCCGGGTTGCCAATGCGGATGGCCGTGGCGCGCGTCTCCGCCTTCACCGGCTTCATCTCGCGGTTGGAGTCCGAGAACCAGCGGTAGAGCGGGTTGGCGCCCTCCGCCTGGATGATGCTGATCTTGGGCACGCGCGGAATCAGCCCCAGGTGCTTCATCTCCTGGAACCCCTTGCCCAGCGCCGAGGAGTTCGCAAGATTGCCCCCGGGCACGACGATGTGCTCCGGAACCTGCCACTCCAGTTGCTCCACAATCTCCATCGCGGGGGTCTTCTGGCCTTCGAGACGGTACGGATTGACCGAGTTCAGCAGGTAGATGGGAAAACGGCGCACCAGCTCCAGCAGCAGGCGGACGCAGCCGTCGAAGTCCGTCTTCAGTTGCACCGTCATCGCGCCGTAGTCCATCGACTGCGACAGCTTGCCCCACGCGATCTTGCCCTCGGGGATGAACACAATCGACCGCAGCCCCGCGCGCGCCGCATAGGCAGCCATCGCAGCCGACGTATTGCCCGTCGACGCGCAGGCGACCCACTTGAACCCGCGCTCGACCGCAACCGAAATCGCCGCGGTCATGCCGGTGTCTTTGAACGAGCCGGTCGGGTTCATGCCCTGGTGCTTGGCCAGCAGCCAGTCCACGCCGGCGATCTGCGCGCTCCGAGGCAGTTCGTAGAGCGGCGTGTTGCCCTCGCGCAGGGTCACCACATTGTCGTAGTTGCTGACAATCGGCAGCAGGTCGCGGAAACGCCACACGCCGCTCTGATCGATCGAGAGCGTCGAGGTGCGAAGCTCCTGCCAGCGGTAGCGCAGCGCGCCCGGGTTGGGCAGACGGACCGCCGGCAGCGGCTCGGCCGACGCGCTGGGGATGGCCGCGCCGGGGCTCCAGGGGTAGATCACCTCGTAGAGGCCGTTGCATTCCGGGCAGCGGAAGTCGCTGCTGCCCGAGCCTGCGGCGATGCGCGCACCACAATCGGTGCATCGAAGTTGATGGGTTGTGCTCATCTCTCGTACCTTTACCCTATTGTAAGCGGGAGGAATAGAACGATGGCGAAGCGGTGTAAAACTGGAATGATGCTGGCGCTGATGCTGGTATTTCTGCTGGGCGCGCTTCCCTGCTGCCAGGCCCAGCCGTCGCCGCGCGAGCTGCATGTGCTCGCCGCCGCGGACCTGCAACCGGTGCTGCCCGCCCTGGCCAGCGCCTTCGAGCAGTCCAGCGGAATCAAGCTGGTGGTCAGCTTCGGGTCCTCGGCAACTCTTGCCACGCAGCTCCTGAACGGCGACCCGGCCGACCTGTTCCTCGCTGCCGACGCCAGCTTTCCCGAAAAAATCGTCGCCGCCAACCTGGCCGATACACCCCAGGCTCTCCCCTACGCGCGCGGCACGCTGGTGCTCTGGGCGCGCAACCAGTCGCCACTGCAGCCGCTGACACAAAACACCCTCAGCGAAGCGAAGTTCAAGTCGCTGGCAATTGCCAACCCCGACCACGCGCCCTATGGTCGCGCGGCCGTCGCGGCGCTCACTTCGCTGAAACTCTACGACACCCTCAAGCCCAAGCTGGTCATCGCCGAAAACATCGCGCAGACCGCGCAGTTCGTCGAGTCGGGCAACGCAGAGGTGGGTTTGATCTCGCTGACCTCCGCCTCGACCGAGCACATGCGGGCGATTGGCTCCTTCGTGCGCATTCCCGCGGAAACCTATCCGCCCATCCTCCAGTGCGCGGTGGTGATGAAGAAGTCCAGCCACGCCGCCGATGCCCACGCGTTCCTCGATTGGCTGCGCTCCCCCGCCATCCAGCAATCCCTGCCCAAATACGGCCTCGATCCCGCCCAGTAGAACCTCAGGTCCATACCCCGGAAACTCATCGTGCGCTCAAGCGGCGGGCGCGGCTTCACGGCAGCAGCACGGAAGGCGAAATCCGGCAGATTCTCGAAGAGGCCGTCCGGCCTCGCGTCAAGATCGGTTCGGAACTGGTCAAAGCGGCGAGAATTCCCACCCTGAACCCTTGGACGGACTGACCCGCGGTACATGCCGGCCAGCGGGAGGACCGCGCGAGGCGGTAAAAAGGCGTGCGAACGCCTTACACTTGTGGTGCGATGGATACCCAAGCCCTGTGGCTCACGCTGCGCCTGGCCCTCACGACGACCGCTCTGCTGCTGCTGATTGCGCTGCCCTTAGCGTGGTGGATCGCCAGTGGCGCCGGAGCCGCCCGTGCGCTCGCGCAGGCCGTGGTGGCGCTGCCGCTGGTGCTGCCGCCAACCGTGCTCGGCTTCTACCTGCTGGTGGCTCTGGGTCCGCTGACCGCGCCGGGACGGCTCGTCATCCGCCTGCTCGGCCATCCCCTGGCATTCTCGTTTGAAGGCCTGGTGGTCGGCTCGGTGCTCTACAGCCTGCCGTTTGCCGTGCAACCCCTGGTCGCGGGATTCCGTGCCGTCGATCCCGCGCTGCTGGAGGTTGCCTCTACGCTGGGAGCCTCCCCGCTGCGCGCCTTCCGCACGATCACCCTGCCGCTGGCCAAGCCGTCGCTGATCACCGCAGCGGTGCTGACCTTCACCCACACCGTCGGCGAGTTCGGCGTCGTGCTGATGCTGGGCGGAAACATTCCCGGCGCAACCCGCACCCTCTCCATCGCCCTCTACGACCAGGTGCAGGACTTCAACTACGCAGCCGCCAACCGCACAGCCGCGGTGCTGCTCGCCTTCAGCCTGGTCACGCTGATCGTCATCTACTGGCGCGGCGCGGAGAGGAGGCCTCTGCTTGGCTGAGACCTCGAACCCCGCTCTCCCGCCGATTGCGTCGGTGCGCCTTCGCCATGGAATCGGCCTGCTCACCGTCGACGTGAGTTTCCGGCTGACGCATCCGTGGACCATTCTGTTCGGCCCCTCCGGCTCGGGCAAGACCACCATCCTGCGCGCTCTGGCAGGCCTCATCCGGCCGAAGTCAGGCAGCATCCTTCTCCGCGAAGACCACCGCCAGGTCGTCCTGCTGGATACCGAATCGGGCCTATTCGTTCCGGCACACCGGCGCAACGTGAAGCTGGCCGCGCAGCGGGACACATTATTCCCCCATCTGTCGGTGCGCCGGAATATCGGCTACGGTGCCCACGGAATGGCCGGCGATGGAACAAAATTTGACACCTTTACCGAGATGTCGATCGAGCAGTTCCGGCTGCACGGTGTGGCGCACCTGCCGCCTTCAAACCTCTCCGGCGGCGAGCGGCGAAAGGTTGAGATTGCCAGAGCCGTGACCTCGGCCATGTGTGCGCGCGACAAGACGCTCCTGCTGCTCGACGAGCCCTTCTCCGGCCTGGATGCCCGCCTGCGCGATGACCTGATAGCCGACCTGCGCAAGTGGATGGAGTCCTTCAACATTCCCGTTCTTTCCGTCACCCACGATGTGGCCGAGGCATTTCAGTTGGGCGCCGAGGTCATCAAGATCGCCGACGGCAAGGTGGTGCAGCAGGGCCCCGTGGACGTCGTGCTCGCCGAGGAGCGCCTCAGGCTGCTCAGCCAACTTGGTCCCGCGGATGCGCCCGACGTCTCCACCGAGCCGTTTCTCAGCGGCTAAAGCGACCTGCGGCAAAGCGCTTTTTCGTTTAGGGCACGGCTCAGCAGTGCCATCGAGCTCGCAAAACCAAAGGAGGCTTTAGCCCCCGACGCAGTATTCGCCTGTTCTGGCCCCTTCATCACCCTCGGAACCCCAGCGCTACCGGCTCCTGTTCCAGCCGGATCGCGAAGCGTGTTCCACTCCATGCGTCACCGCATCCCGCAAAGCCACGATCTCCGCGGCCAGCGCGC
>CAWBFL010000065.1:0-67316 GCA_963787905.1 uncultured Acidobacteriaceae bacterium
CGCAGGATTTCGATGTCGAGATCTGGCGCGACGGCTTCGCCTGGGAGCAGGACTACTCCAAGGGCGAGCCGACCAGCAGCTGCGCAAGATGGGGCCGTCGAACGGCGCGGCACCAAGGTCCACTTCCTTCCCGACAAGACCATCTTCACGGTCACCGAGTACAACTACGACACGCTGGCGCAGCGGCTGCGCGAGCTTGCGTTCCTGAACAAGGGCCTGGAGATTACGCTCACCGACGAGCGCACCACCGACACCAAGACCGGCGAGAGCGAAGCGCAGACGTTCAAGTACGCGGGCGGCATTGCGGAGTTCATCAAGCATCTGAACCGCGGCAAACAGGTGCTGCACGACAAGCCGATCTACATGGAGGCCGAGCGCGATGGCGTGGCCATGGAGATTGCGCTGCAGTACAACGACGCCTACTCGGAGACGGTGTTCTGCTTCGCCAACAACATCAACACGGTGGACGGCGGGACGCATCTGTCGGGCTTCAAGACGGCGCTGACGCGGACGATCAACGCGGTTGGCCAGTCGCTGGGCTTGTTCAAGGACGTGAAGGAGAACCTCTCCGGCGACGATGTGCGCGAGGGGCTGGTGGTGGTGATCTCGGTCAAGCTGTCGCAGCCGCAGTTTGAGGGCCAGACCAAGGGCAAGCTGAACTCCGACATTGCGGGTACGGTGCAGGCGTTTGTGAATGAGCGGCTGGGTGCATTCCTGGAACAGAATCCGACCGGTCGCGCGCAAGATCATCAACAAGGCGATCGACGCGGCACGCGCGCGCGAGGCGGCCCGCAAGGCCCGCGACCTGACCCGGCGCAAGGGAGCGCTGGACGGCGGCGGACTGCCGGGCAAGCTGGCTGACTGCTCCGAGCGCCAGCCGGATCGCTGCGAGTTGTATCTGGTCGAGGGCGAATCGGCCGGCGGAACGGCCAAGCAGGGGCGCGACCGGCGCTTCCAGGCCATCCTGCCGCTGAAGGGCAAGATCCTGAACGTGGAGAAGGCCCGCTACGACAAGATGCTGGGCCACGAAGAAATTCGCGCGATGATTACCGCGCTGGGCTGCGGCATCGGCAAGGACGACTTCGACGCGACCAAGCTGCGCTACGGCAAGATCATCCTGATGACCGACGCCGACGTGGACGGATCGCACATCCGCACGCTGCTGCTGACGTTCTTCTTCCGCCATATGACGGAGCTGATCAAGCGCGGACACGTATACATCGCGCAGCCGCCGCTGTTCAAGATCAAGAAGGGCAAGTTCGAGCAGTACATCAAGGACGAGCGCGAGTATGTGCAGGTGATGGTGAAGCGCGCCTCCGACGGCATGGTGCTGCGGCACGGCGACGCGCGGGGCGAAGATTGAAGGCGCGGCGCTGACCAAGTTCATGGCGCAACTGAAGGACTACCTCGACTTCTTCGACAAGGTGCAGAAGCGCCTGCGCAACGAGCAGGTGACCGAGGCGTTTGCGCAGATCTTCGCGCAGGAGGGCAAGGATTCGGCGCGGCGCGTGGACTTTGAATCGCCGGCGAAGCTGAAGGAGATGCAGCGCCGGCTGAAGGAGCTGGTGAAGCCGTACCAGTTCCGCGACGTCAGCGATGTGCTCTTCGACGAGGAGCACAAAACTTATTCGGTTACATTTACGGATTCGCAGGGTGCGGTGCGCAAGATCGACTGGGCGCTGGCGTCAACCGCGGAGAGCCGGCAGATGCTGGCCAAGCATGCGCAATTGAAGGAACAGCTGCAGCCGCCGTTCCTGATCGAGTACGCCGCCAAGGGCGCGAAGGTTGAGGTGCGAGGAAGAGGCGGAGGAGCCGGCGGAAGAGGGCGCGGTCGACGTGGGCGCTGCCGAAACCGCGGCCGAGGCGAAGCCGGCCAAGCGCAACAGCAAGGTGTCGCACGATCCGGTGGAGAAGCAGACGGCGCGCGAGGTGTTCGAGTACGTGATCGAGCAGGGCAAGAAGGAGTACTCGGTGCAGCGCTACAAGGGACTGGGCGAGATGACCGCGCCGCAGCTGTGGGACACCACCATGGACCCGGAACGGCGTACGCTGCTGCAGGTGCGGCTGGAGGACATCACTGCGTGCGAAGAGATATTCACCACGCTGATGGGCGAGGACGTCGAAGCCGGCGGAAGTTCATCGAAGAGAACGCGCTGGACGTGAAGAACCTGGATATTTGACGTCCGACATGCCGCTTGTACGTTTTGCGGGAAGTCTCGACTGTATCGGCCTAACGGCCGCAAGAACGCTAAGATCATTTCGTCGGATCAGGAGCACCAAAGATGACGGAGACTCGGGTCAGTGGAACCGAACAGTCAGGTGTTAGCCAGGAAGCCTTACGTCGGCGCACACGCTACGGCGTGCTCGTCATCGTCAGCAATTTGCTGGCGTTCCTTTCAGGCGCGCTCCTGGCCTTCGACTTTCTCGGCTACCACGCGCCCGGCAATCCTCCGCATCCGATTGCTTAACTTTATTGTTGGCCTCAGGATTGGCGATCGCCGCAGTAGCGCAACTCTTCGGCGCCAGCCGAAATGAAGGAACCAGCACCCGGGGTTGGTTGGGGGTCGTCAACGCTATGCACATCAGACTCGCTTTTGCTGCACTTGCGTTTCTGGGTGCGCGTGCTCAAATACAGCATGGGCGGGGAGCACATCCCCTTGCATCCTGTCGGTATTCTGGCCTTGACGAGTGGTGTCGTGCTCGTATCACGGATACTCACTAAGCGTGTTTTCAAACTCGACCATCGCAAGCAAGCCAAAGCATCAGCCACGACGACATCCTACCCACTCTTTAGGCCGCCGTGGATGCCCCATCCCATGACAGTCTCATCGTCATGCGTGGGACCCCACCAACCAACTACATCAGCTCTTCGACGAACTTCTTCGCTACATCGGGTGCGATGTGGAGGTCGCGGGCGATGAGCGGCATGTCGTCGAGGACCGGTTCGGTTTGCTCGAGCGTGGGGACTTCGGTGGTCTCGTAGAACTTGCCGATGGGGATTTCCTCACCCCACATGCGTTGCCTTCTCCATGGCGGCGACCCAGTTGGTCGCGTCATAGTCCGGGTTGTCTTCGAGCTTCTTGACGCGGGGACGGAACCACTGGAAGGTGTTGTCCTTGTTGTAGGTGACGCAGGGGCTGAAGATGTCGAGGAAGGAGAAGCCCTGGTGCTGGATGGCCTGCTTGATGAGTTCCGTCAGGTGTTTCTGGTCGCCGGAGAAGCCGCGGCCGACGAAGGTGGCGCCGGCCGAGAGCGCGAGGGTGATGGGGTTAACCGGCGTGTCGCCGTTGCCGTAGGGGTTGGACTTGGTCTTCATGCCGATGCGGCTGGTGGGCGAGGTTTGCCCGGTGGTGAGGCCGTAGATCTGGTTGTCCAGCACGAAGTAGTTGAGGTTGATGTTGCGGCGCATGGCGTGGACGAAGTGGCCGCAGCCGATGCCGAAGCCGTCGCCGTCGCCGCCTGTAACGAGCACGGTGAGCTCGTGGTTAGCCAGCTTGAGGCCCGACGCCACCGGCAGCGAGCGGCCATGCAGCGTGTGCATGCCGTAGGTGTTGATGAAGCCGGGGAAGTTGGACGAGCAGCCGATGCCGCTGACCGTGGCCACCTGGTGGTTGGGGATCTGCAGCTCGACCAGCGCCTTCTGCACCGCTGCGAGCACGCCGAAGTCGCCGCAACCGGGACACCAGTCGGGATCGACCTTGCCCTTGAGATCGGCCATCACCATCGGCTTGGGAGCCGTAATATTGATCGTCGCCATTGTCGATTCTCCTTAACCCGTAGACTTCGTGGGTGGGGATGGAAAGAGTGGTTGAACCGGCAAGCTGTTCGCGCACCGCCTCCGCGATGTGGTGCGGCATGAAGGGCTCGCCATCGTATTTGCGAATGTGGCCGTCGGCGACGAAGCTGGTCTCGCTGCGGAGGTAGCGGGCGAACTGGCCGCTGTAATTGTTCTCCACCACGATGGTGTGCTTCGCTTTCGAAAGGATTTCGAGGATGGCATCACCGTGCAACGGGACCAGCCAGCGAATCTGCAACTGGTTGGTGCTAATTCCCTGCTCGGCCAGTTGAGCGCGGGCTTCACGGATGGTGCCGTCGGTCGAGCCCCAGCCGATGAGGGTAACGTCCGCGTCCACCGGGCCCTCGAGCACCGGCGCCGGGATGGAAGCGGCGATGCCTTCCATCTTGCGCATGCGCTTTTCCATCATGGCGCGGCGCTTGGCGTGGTTGGTGTATTCGTCGGAGATGAGCACTCCGTTTTCTTCGTGCTCGTCGCTGGAGACAACGTGCATGAAGCCGGGGATGCCGGGGATGGCGCGCGGGGAGATGCCGCTGTCGGTGATCTTGTAGCGGAGGTATTCGCCATGGGCCTCGCCGTTGGAGGTGATGAGCTCGCCGCGATCGATGGGCGGGTTGAAGTTGAGCAGCTCGGGCTCGACGCTCAGCCGGCCCTCGGAGAGCAGCAGGTCGCAGAGCACGATGCCGGGACACTGGAACTTGTCCGTAATGTTGAAGATCTCGTGCATCAGGGTGAAGCAGTCGCCGATGTCCAGCGGCGCCGCGATGACGCGGGGGAAGTCGCCAAAGGCCGCGCCCAGGGCCTGCCACAGGTCGCCCTGCTCGGTCTTGGTGGGGACGCCGGTGGAGGGGCCGGCGCGCATGCAGTTGATGGCGACGACGGGAATCTCCGCCATAGCCGAGAGGCCGAGGCCCTCGGTCATCAGCGCAAATCCGCCACCGGAGGTTGCGCACATGGAGCGCACGCCGCCGTGGGCTGCGCCGATGGCCATGTTGATGACGCCAATCTCGTCTTCGACCTGGCGCACGAGGATGCCGGCTTTGCGCCCGTGCGACGCCATCCAGTGGAGCACGCCGGTGGAGGGGCTCATGGGATAGGCGCAGTAGAATTTGACGCCGGCAGCGGCTCCGCCCATGGCCATGGCGGCGTTGCCGCTGAGCACGGCGTAGCGCTTTTCGGTCATCGGGAGCGGACGATCGAAGGGCTTGAAGTTGGCGGTGGCGTAGTCGTATCCGGCGCGCGCGATGTCGACGTTCTCCTTGACGACGGCTTCGCCTTTGCGGCCGAACTGCGCAGCCAGCACGCTCTCCAGCGATTGAAAGCCCACGCCCATCATGCTGAGGGACGCACCCAGGGCGAGAGTATTCTGCGCCACCTTGTTGCGGGTGATGTCGGCCAGGGTGCTGACCGGCAGCGGGCAGAGCTGCACGCCTTCCGCGGCCACGCCGGGCTTGATGGTGTCGCCGTTGTAGATGCAGGCGCCGCCGGCGGTGAGCAGGCGCAGATGGCGGTCCATCGTATCCTGATTGAGCGGGATGAGCAGGTCGATGCCGTCGCCCATGCTCTCGACCGGGTCGATGCCGGTGCGAATGGTGAGAAACGTGTGGCCGCCGCGAATGATGGATTGATAGGCGTTGTAGGCGTTCAGATGCAGCCCGCGCCGGCTGAAGATCAATGCGAAGATGTCCCCCGGCGTGGCCACACCCTGACCGGCCGCGCCGCCAATACCGATGGCGAAGGTCTGACTCATAAGGTCCTCTCCCAGCTCAAGCCGCCGGAGCTGTATGCACTGGTAGCGGACCCGCCTGACCTTCCCGTCCGGCCTTGGAACCACCAGGCCAGCCGCATGAGGACAGACTTCAGGGGATTCCGCTTACTACCAGGACACACGTTCGGCGAAAAAAATAGCCCAGCAAGAATTGCCTCTCTTCTGGGTGGCGATAAGCATACACGAATCCACGCAGGGTCGGCTTGGGCTTTCGAGCAGGATTTTTCGCGGCGGCGGGCGCCGCTGGGCCGGGTTGGGCCTACTTGCCGGGCTCGCCCATGTGGCGCACGGTCATCTGCAGAATGCGGGCGTTGCGGGGCTGCATGCAGGCAAAGACGATGGCGTCGGCAACCTCATGCGGCTCCATCATGTAGGAGCTCTTCACGCCCTCTTCGGTGCGGCCTTTGCCCACGGCAAACTCCGTCTTGACGCCGCCGGGGCAGATGGTCCCCACCTTGATGCCGAACTTGCGCAGCTCGCCGTCGAGCGCCTGGGCGAAGCCGATCTGGGCAAACTTGCTGGCGCAGTACACCGCCTCGCCGGCGTAGCCCTGCAGGCCGGCAACCGAAGAGATGAAGAGGATTTCGCCGCTCTTCTGCTCGATCATGACCGGCGCGGCATGGCGGGTGAAGAGGAAGCTCGACTTCATATTCGAGTCCATCAACTCGTCGTATTCTTCTGCGCTGGTGTCGATGAGGTTCTTGTAGTTCCCGGCCCCGGCGTTATTGATCAGGATGTCCAGCCGGCCGAACTGCTTCAACGCCAGGGCAACGCAGTTCTTTGCGGTAGCCTCGTCCGCGCCGTGCCCGGCCAGATACACCGCCTTGCCGTCGCGTGCGCCAATCAGGTCACAGAGCTCGCGCAGCCGATGTTCGCGCCGGGCGGTGACCACCACGTGCGCCCCCTTCTCGGCAAAGGCGAGCGCCGTCGCCCTGCCGATTCCTGCGCTGGCACCGGTGATGATGGCGATCTTTCCCGCAAGGCTGTTCGCGTCCGGCATAACGGCATGGCTCCTGAAATGAATGGGATTGAGCGCACCCGCGAAAACGCGAGGCAAGCCCATAGGAATGCTACCATTCCGCGTATGCCTCCCCGCGACGGCAGCACCGAACATCGCACAGACCCGGCGCCGGCCCCGCCCGCACTGGTGGCAGCGCGCGGGCTGATGAAGGAGTACCCACGCGAGGGCGGCGTGACGCGCGTGGTGGATGACGTTTCCTTCGCGATCCAGCCGGGCGAGATCCTCGGGCTGGTGGGCGAATCCGGCTCCGGCAAGAGCACCGTGGCGCGCATGCTGCTGCGCCTGGTCGAGCCGACGGCCGGCGAAGTCTGGTTTAAGGGCCAGCCGCTTCCGCCAGCCTCGTCGACCCAGATGCGCGCCCTGCGGCGGCGCATGCAGATCGTCTTCCAGGACCCCTACGCCGCGCTGAACCCGCGCATGACCGTGCGCAAGATTCTCGCCGAACCCTTCGCGATCCACGGCGAGCCGCCCCACGAGGGTCTGGCGCCGCGGCTCGCCGAGTTGCTGCGCTCGGTCGGCCTCGACGAGTCGGCGCTGATGCGTTATCCGCACGAGTTCTCCGGCGGACAGCGCCAGCGCATCAACATTGCCCGCGCCCTGGCGCTGCGTCCCAGTTTTCTGGTCCTCGACGAGCCGGTGAGCGCGCTGGATGTCTCGGTGGGCGCACAGGTCATCAACCTGCTGCGCGATCTGCAGCGCTCGCTCGGGCTGACGTATCTGTTCATCTCACACTCCATGCCGCTGGTGCGCTACCTATGCGATCGCGTGGCCGTCATGCAGCGCGGCCGGCTGGTGGAGATTGGCGACGCGATGCAGGTCTGCGAGCAGCCGTCCGATCCGTACACGCGCCAGTTGCTTGCGGCCACTCCGGAGATGCCTGCGGCAGACCGACTGGCAGGCTGACCGCGGCAGCCGCTCAACCTGGACTCGCCGGCCCGCTAACTCGCTACAATAGAGAAGGATGATTTCCAGCCTAAGCACACATGTTCCCTACCTTTGGCTGGTCGCGGCCTCGTTCATTGCGGGCGTGATGAATGCGATGGCTGGAGGCGGCTCCTTCATCTCCTTCCCCGCGATGCTGGCCATCGGCGTTATGCCCATCCAGGCGAATGCCACCAACACGGTCGCGCTGTGGCCGGGGCAGCTGACCTCGGTCTGGGCGTTGCGCACCGATCTGCGCCGCGACCTGGTCGCCGTGGTGGTGGCAGCCTCCATTGTCGGAGGCGTCGGCGGCGCGGTGGTTCTGCTGTGCACGCCGCAGGTTACGTTTATGCACCTGGTGCCGTGGCTGCTGCTGACCGCGTCGGTGCTGTTCGGAATCAGCGGCCCGGTCTCGCGCTGGCTGCGCCGGCGATCCGACCAGCCGCACGCTCCGCGCACTCCGTCGGTGGTTGCGCTCTTCTTCGTGATCATCCCGGTCACTTTTTATATCGGCTACTTTGGCGCGGGCGCGGGCTTCCTGCTGATGAGCGTCCTCGCGCTGTTCGGCATCGAAGAGATGAATGCGCTGAACTCGCTGAAGGTGCTGGCGGCCTGCACCTCCAACTTCTGCGCGGTGGTGACGTTCATCTTCGGTGGGGCCATTGTGTGGCACTATTGCCTGGTGTCGATGGTCTTCGCCGGGATTGGCGGATATGTGGGCGCACAGTACGCGCGCGGGATGAATCCCAACGTGCTGCGCACCATCGTGGTGGTAACAGGCTGCGCCATGGCCGCATACTTCTTCTGGAGGCAGGCATGATGCACTTCAGCAGCGCCGGCGTCGAAGATCTGGGCTTCACGGCCGCCTTCCTGACCACGGCTGCGTTCGTCCCGCAGCTGGTGCGCGTGCTGCGCACCAGGTCGGCGCGCGATATCTCGCTGCCCACCTTTATGATGTTCTCGCTCGGCGTCTTCCTCTGGCTGCTCTACGGCGTTTACGACGGCTCCAAGCCAATCATTGCGTCCAATGGCATCACGCTGCTGCTGTCGGCGAGCATTCTCGTCCTGAAGTTTCGCTATGGCCGCGACGGAAAAGAGGAGATCGAGCCATGAGCCACGAGGGAATCCGCATTGTGAGCGGCGACGAGGCACAGGCCGCGAGCCGCGAGGAGCAGCGCCTGCCGGCGGACGCGGTGACGCCGCTGAAAGTCCGGGTGAAGAAGACCGAGGGCACCGGCGTCGAGATCGACTGGCGCGATGGCCACACGAGCTCGTGGAGCTTCCGCTGGCTGCGCGACGCGTGTCCCTGCGCCACCTGCCACGAAGAGCGCGAGAAGAGCGGCCGCGCCCCCGGCGAGCCCCAACCCAAGGCACAGGCGTTACTGATGATGTACCAGGAGCCGCCGCGCCCGGTCGAGGTCACGCCGGTGGGCAAGTACGCGCTGCGCTTCAAGTGGAACGACGGGCACGAGGCCGGCCTCTACTCGTGGGAGTACCTGCGCCGCGTCTGCCAGTGCGCGATTTGCCAGCCGCCGCGCGCTTAAGCCTCGAGACCCAGCAGCCGCAGCGCCGCATCCACCGTGCCGGCTACCAGCACGATCTCGCGCTTCTGCTGGCTCAGCATCCCCTGCTCGACGCAATGATCCAGAAACTCCAGCAGCTTGTCGTAAAAGCCATTGGTGTTGAGCAGGACGATGGGCTTGGCGTGGAGCTTGAGCGTCTGCCAGGCGAGGACCTCGAACAGTTCTTCAAAGGTGCCGAAGCCGCCCGGCAGCGCGATGAACGCGTCCGACCGCTCGCCAATCAGCGCCTTGCGGGTGTGCATGGTATCGGTAACGTGCAGCTCGGTGAGGCCATGGTGCGCCACCTCGAGATCCACCAGCACGGTGGGGATTACGCCGATCACGCGGCCGCTTTCCGCCAGGGCTGCCTCTGCGACTGCCCGCATCAGGCCGACCTTCGCGCCGCCATACACCAGGCCGATGTGGCGCTGGGCCAGCGCGCGGCCAAGCTCACGCGCAGCAGCCGCGTAGGCGGGATCGGCGCCGTCGGCGGACGCGCAAAATACAGCGACGTTCTGAATCATGCTACGAGGATAACAAGGCTGGAGAGAACGCCAGCCGCCGGCGACGGGCAGGCGGCTGGCCTGTGCTGGCCTGTGCTGAATTGCACCGAGCGTGAGTGGGTCGCTACTTGATAGCGACGGTCGTGTCGTCGAGGTCGGTGGACGCTTCGGCAATCAGTTCCCCAGCCGGATGCTTGGGAGCCGCAGCATTGACGACAATGCGGGTGCCCTCGGGCAGTTTGAGAGCGACGGTCTTGCCCGCATCGAGCGACATGACTTTGTCGCCGACTTTCAACTCCAGCGGGGAGCCGGAGTCATTGCGCAAAGCGAGGTTCACGGTCTTGCTTTTCGCGAACATGGCGTGCACCGGCGAGTGCATCGTAGTGGGAGCCGCGTTCGCTACGGTAAACGTGCTGAGACTGGCGGCAACGACTGCAGCGGCAACGGCCAAACGAACTTTCATAACACCTCCGAGTGTTTCAGGAATTCGACGGGATTTACTGCCATGGTTCAGGAAAGCTCGTCGCACTTACCTCTACGCAGTTTGTAGCGCAGCGGTTCCGAAAAGATTGTGAAAAACTGGTCAAGCGCAACATGATTCGCCATCCACCGCGCGGACTATTAACATAGAAGGTGGAGTGCCCGCCGTGTCCCGCCTTCTCGACAACATGAACCCGCAGCAGCGCGAAGGCATCCAGGCCGTCGATGGCCCCGTGTTGCTGTTAGCCGGGGCCGGTTCGGGCAAGACCCGCGTCATCACCCATCGCATCGCGTACCTGATTGAAGAGCGCGGCGTTCCCGCCGACTCCATCCTGGCCGTCACGTTTACCAACAAGGCTGCCAGCGAGATGGCGGAGCGCGTCGACAAGATTCTGGGCCACGGTTCGCTGGCCAAGCCGTTGCTCTCGACCTTTCACAGCTTTTGCGTGCGCGTGCTGCGCCGGGACATCGAGGCGCTGCGCGTGGACGACACGGGCCTGACCCGCACCTTCGCCATCTACGACGAGACGGATCAGCAGGCGGTGGTGAAGACGGCGCTCAAGCGGCTGGCCATCGACGACAAATCGCTGAAGCCGCGCGTCGCGCTGGGCCGCATCAGCTGGGCGAAGAACCACATGATCGATCCGCAGGAGTACTTCCTGGCCTCGACCAACCCGATGGAAGAGAAGATCGCGCACATCTTCGAGATCTACCGCAAGGAACTGGCCAAGGCCAATGCGCTCGACTTCGACGACCTGCTGCTGGAGACGGTGCGCCTGCTGAAGGTCGCGCCGGACGTGCGTGAGCGCTACAACCGGCGTTACAAGTATCTGCTGATCGACGAGTACCAGGACACCAACCGTCCGCAGTACGAACTGATGAAGCTGCTGGCCGGACCGGCGCACAACGTCTGCGTGGTGGGCGATGAGGACCAATCCATTTATAGCTGGCGGGGCGCGGACATCCGCAACATTCTCGAGTTCGAGAAAGACTTCCCCGAGGTGCGCACCATCCGCCTGGAGCAGAACTACCGCTCCACGCAGATCATCCTCGAAGGCGCGTCGGCGGTGGTCGCCAACAACACGCAGCGCAAGGGCAAGACGCTGTTCACCACGCGCGAGGGCGGTTCGCTGATCGGTTACTACGAGGCGCCGGACGGCGAGAACGAAGCGCTCTTCATCGCGGACCGCATCCAGCGCTATCTGCGCGAAGCCGGGAGCGGCGACACCGAGCCGCGCTGCGCTGTGCTCTATCGCACCAATTCGCAGTCGCGGCTGGTGGAGGAAGCGCTGCGACGCTATCAGATTCAGTACCACATGGTGGGCGGCTTCTCGTTTTACGACCGCGCCGAGGTCAAGGACATCCTCAGCTACATGAAGCTGGTGCTGAACCCGCACGATTCCATCGCGCTGGGACGCGTGGTGAACTCGCCGGCGCGCGGCATCGGCAAGACCACCATGGAGACGCTGGAGCGCATCGCGCTGACTGCGGGCATCAGTAGCTGGGACGCGATCGCGCGAGCCAAGGAAGAACAGCTCCTGCCCGCGCGCGCGTTGCAGGCCCTCGGCAACTTCCGCCGTCTCATCCAAGACGCGCGCGCCATGCTCGGCCCCGACTTCGCCGGAAAACTTGCGGCCGACCTGGCGCCTGAAGGGGACTCGGGGTTGAAGCTCCCAGCCCAGGAAAATGCCGCCGATTTCAATCCGGATGAATTTGCAACCGAAATGAGCATAGAAGAGGAAGCCGCGGCCGAGCCGGACACCTCGTTCGACACCAGCTTCAACTTTGGTTTCGACTTCGGTCCGACGGAAGAGATTTC
Source organism: uncultured Acidobacteriaceae bacterium (assembly GCA_963787905.1). Classification (GTDB taxonomy): domain Bacteria; phylum Acidobacteriota; class Terriglobia; order Terriglobales; family Acidobacteriaceae; genus Edaphobacter. The sequence continues at coordinate 11,871 of CAWBFL010000065.1, forward strand.
CACGATCGCCCCGGAAAATGCAGCCGATACCGATGTTGCCCACGGAATCGATTCCGCCGCGGTCAATCCATTCGCGCCGGTGGTGCTGAAGCGCGCTGCGGAACGACGCCGGAGCGCGCTGCGGAGATTCTGATGGACGCCGAGAGCGAAGCCGGCGTGGAAGGCTTCCGCAAGCCCGGCGAGCCGGCGACTCTTCCCGAACTGATCAAGTTCCTCAACGACCGCTCCGGCTACATTCGCGCGCTCGAAGAAGAGGCTACGCCGGAGTCGTTCTCGCGCATCGAGAACCTGAAGGAACTGGCGAACGCGGCGCAGGACGCGCAGGAGCGCGGCGAGACGCTCTCCGAGTTCCTCGACCACGCTGCGCTGGTCTCCGACGCGGATTCCTACTCGGCCGAGGCGCGCGTGACGCTGATGACGCTGCACGCCGCGAAGGGCCTGGAATTCCCGCTGGTGTTTTTGTCGGGAATGGAGGAGGGCCTCTTCCCCAGTTCGCGCACGCTGGTCGACCCCGGCGGGCTCGAGGAAGAGCGGCGGCTGTGCTACGTCGGCATGACCCGCGCCATGGACACGCTGGTGATGACGCGCGCCCGCTACCGTCGCCGCTACGGCTCCGACATGCCCGATGCGACCATCCCGTCCCGTTTCCTCGAGGAGGTGCCGTCGCGCCTGATCGAAGACCTGGGCAGCCCGGCGGCGCGGCCGCAGTTTTCCGGCTCGGCGTATGCGACACCGTATCCGCAGCGCAATCGCCCGGGCCAGCCGGGCGGGGCCGAGGATGGCGATCGCCACTACAGTTATGAGGACGAGGACCAGAGTGCGTCCGGCACGGCCGCGGCGAACAAATTCTCGACCCGGCGCATCGCTCCCGGCTCGCGCCCGATTTCTGCGGGCGGTTCGGTGGACAATATTGCCAGCTTCTTCGCCGCCCGCGGACAGAAGTTCGTCCGCCCCAAACTCGACGTTCCCGAGCCCACCGGGAAGACCGGCCTGCGCCAGGGCTCGCGCGTGCGCCACCCGAAATATGGAGAAGGGACCGTCTTTCGTCGCGAAGGCGATGGGGATGATGCGAAGATTACAGTACAATTTCAACAGCATGGCGTGAAAAAGCTGGTGGAGAAGTTCGCCCAGCTTGAGGCTCTGTAAAAGGTTCGCGCCCTGTACCCCATCTCGAAGGAAAGCACCCACACATTCATGGCAGACACAAAGAGCATCACCGACAAGCTGGAGCGCAAGAAGGTTAAGCGCGCAGCACGCAAAAAGGCCGCACCCAAGGGCAAGCGCACCGGCGCTCGCGGAGAGAACAAGGCCAAGGTCAAGAAGGCATCGCGCGGCAAGTCGAAGCGCTAACCCGAGCCGAATGAGGGCGCTCCCGGCTGAGTGAGCGGTTTTCCCGCTGCAACCGGGAGCGCCCTTCCTCTTCGATGTCCAGGTGCGCGGGCCGAATTTTTACAACTTCGTGGACAGGAGCTCGACGCTGCCCAGGCAAATCTTCGCCACCAAATCGATCGACAAGCTGATCACTGAGTCGGAGCTGCCGGAGAACTCCCTGCGGAAGACGCTGGGGCCGGTTTCGCTCACCGCGCTCGGCATCGGCGCGGTGATCGGCTCGGGGATCTTCACGGTCATCGGTGTGGCGATCGGCGGCAATCCATCCCAGCTCGCCAAGTGGGTGGACTCTCCCGTCATCGACCTCGTCGTCGGCTGGCTGCACCACACCAACGGTGCGGTCGCGGGACGCCCCGGCGCGGGTCCAGCGCTGGCGCTTTCGCTGATTCTGGTCGCCATCGTCTGCGCGCTGACCGGCCTGTGCTATGCCGAGCTCGCCTCGATGATCCCGATCGCCGGCTCCGCGTACACCTACACCTACGCCACCATGGGCGAGCTGATCGCGTGGATCATCGGCTGGGATCTGATCCTCGAATACGCCTTCTCCAACATGAGCGTCTCGGTGGGATTCGCGGCGCACATTGTCGATCTGCTGGACTGGCTGGGCATTAATCTTTCGCCCAAATGGCTCTCGCCCGCGTATCTGCCGCTGGGCCTGCAGAACCTCGCCGGCCAGGATATCTACGCCCCCGGCTGGCACGCGGGCTTCGACATACCGGCGTTCCTGGTGGTCATGCTGCTCACCGTCATCCTGGTCCGCGGCATCCGCGAGTCGGCGCGCACCAACAACATCATGGTGCTGATCAAGATCGCGGCCATCCTGCTGTTTGTCGGATTCGGCGCCAGCTTCATTCACCCGGAAAATTACCACCCGTTCTCGCCCAATGGCTGGACTGGAGTGCTGGCCGGTGGCTCCATCATCTTCTTCACCTACATCGGTTTCGACTCGGTTTCGACCGCCAGTGAAGAATGCCGCAACCCGCGCCGCGACGTGCCCATCGGCATCATCGCCACGCTCATCGTCTGCACCATTCTCTACGTCGGCGTGGCCGTGGTGCTGACCGGCATCGTGCCGTGGCGATCGGTCGCGGGCGACGGCGCACCGGTCGTCAACGCGCTGAAGCGCGTCTCACTGCTGCCCGGAGGCCACCGGCTGCATTTCGTCCGGCTCGCCGTATTGCTGGGCGCGCTGGTCGGGATGGTGTCGTCGATCCTGGTGTTTCAGCTTGGACAGGCGCGAGTGTGGTTTGCCATGTCGCGCGATGGGCTGCTGCCGGCCATCTTCAGCCGCGTCCATCCACGCTTCCGCACGCCTGCCTTCGCCACCTGGGTCGCCGGCGTTCTGGTCGCCATTCCGGCCGGGCTCTTTGACGTGGGCACGCTGGCCGAGATGTCGAACATCGGTACACTGTTTGCCTTCGTGCTGGTGTCGGCCGGCGTCATCATCCTGCGTTACAAAGATCCCAACCGCCATCGCGGTTTCCGCGTTCCGTTCGGCCCGGTGATTCCCGTCCTCAGCGTTTTCTTCTGCATCCTGCTGATGGCCGGGCTGCCTGCGCGCACGTGGATCCGCTTCTTTGTATGGCTGATCATTGGGCTGTTCGTGTATGTGCTGTACAGCCGCAAGCGCAGCGAGTTTTACCAGGCGCCGGCGAAATCCGCCTCCTAGCATGCCAATCCGAAACATTCTGACGGTTCCCTGACCCGGAATCCGAATACAATCAGACGCAATGGCCAGCACCTTCCTCACCGCAGAGTGGCGCAAGCTCGTGATGGCGCAGTATGAGGTCGATCCCGCGCTGCTCGCGCCGTGGCTGCCATCCGGCGTCGAACTCGATCTGTACCAGGGAATCTGCTACGTCTCGCTGATCGGATTTCTGTTCGACCGGGTCCGGGTGAAGGGCATCTCCGTCCCCTTCCACACCCGTTTCGAAGAGGTGAATCTCCGCTTCTATGTCGCGCGCACGGCAGCCGACGGCACGCGCAGGCGCGGCGTGGTTTTTGTTCGCGAGTTTGTCCCGCGCACGGCCATCACCTTCATCGCGAACCTGCTGTACGAGGAGCCCTACGCGACGCTGCCCATGAGCCACAGCATCCACGCCACTCCGAATGCGCTGTTCGTCGGCTATCGCTGGGGCCATCCCAGCAACTGGCAGCGCCTGACGGTGGAGGCGTTGCCCAGTGCGCTGGAGATGGGGCCGGGCGGCATCGAGGAGTTCGTCACCGAACACTACTGGGGGTATACCAGGCGCAGCGACGGATGCACCTCCGAGTACGGCGTCCAGCACCCGCGCTGGACGGTCTATCCGATCCAGAACTATTCGGTGGAAGTCGATTTCGCAGCGCTCTACGGGCCGGCCTTCGCCTCGCTCGGCAGCCAGGCGCCGGCCCATGTGCTGCTGGCCGAAGGGTCGGAGGTCAGCGTGTCTTCCGGAACGCGCCTGCGCTGACCGAATTCACACAGTAAATACCATGCGCCGGCCGCTCTCGGCGCGTCCCCACGCCGCCTCCACGTCGCGCAACGGCACGGCTTCCGTCTCGATCTTCAGGCCGGTCGAAGCAGCCACGCGGTACATCTGCTGCAGCGACTCCACTATCTCCGCCGCAGACAAGCTTCCCAGTCCGCTCCCCATCAGTTCCAGACCCGAACTGCGCAGCAAGTCGCCTTTCAGCGCGATGGCCTCGCCGCCGATGGATCCGATCTGCACATAGCGAATGCGGTGTTCCCCCTCGGGCGAGCCATGCCCTCTGGCCGCGGCCAGCAGCAGCGCAGCCGACGGTCCCCACAGGTAGTCCAGCACCACGTCGACGCCGGCGAGCGCCGTGCGGAATGCCTGGGTCAGCGCCTCATCCGATTGCCGCAGCGAGATGGTCTGGTCGGCTCCCAGCGTTCGCAGCTGGTCCAGTGCGCTCTGCTCCCGTCCAGTCGCAATCACCGTCCGCGCACCCAGGCTTCTTGCCACCTGGATGGCCTGCTGGCCGGCAACTCCCGGTGGCGCCATTGACCAGTACCGACTCGCCCGGCTGCAGGCGCGCGCGTCCCAGCAGCGCACCCCACGAGGCCAGCCCGGGGTTGCCCAGCGCAGCCGCCGTCACATCGTCCAGCGCATCGGGCAGCAGGATGGTCCGAGTCGGCACGGCAAGGCTCCACTCCGCCATGGCGCCGAACGGCGCGGGCGGGCCGAAGAAGTAGGCGCGCGCCCCATCGGGAAGCGTGCCCACGCCGTCGTAGCCCGGCACAAACGGAAACTGGTTGCCGCTGCTGTAGTGCCGGCCGCTGGCCTGGCCTTTGACCAGGTTGCTCAACGCCGCGGCCCGCACCTTGACCAACACCTCGCCCGGGCCTGGGCTGGGCTCGCGAAAGGTTGCGTAGCGCGGCGGCTTGTCGAAGCTCTCCACTACGGCTGCATTCATATTCGGCTCCCGGCGTCCAGCGGGCACCCTGCCCCAGGCAGCGCCATTACGCCCAGAATAACGCCCTGCAACCGCCTTGGAACCAGATTTGGTACGGGATATCCACGAGTTTCTGATGAAGAGAGTGTGAACCCCCTTGCCTGACGGGCGCACGGGACGCATACTCGCTTTAGCAGTTCCGCATCAGCACCGAACGGTTCCTGTCGAGACCCATACGTGACCCGATACAGCCGTCAAGACGTACTGAGAATTCTGCATCTGCGAGCGCGTCAGTTGACCGCGTGGGAGCAGGCGGGACTGATTCCCACCAACGAAAGCTATTCCTTCGAAGACCTGGCCCAGTTGCGCACCCTGCGCACGCTGCGGGCCACGCGCATTACGGCGAAGAGCATCCGCGAATCGGTCGAGGCCATGCGCAAGGCCGCGGGCATGGGCAATCCGCTGATCGAGGCCAGCGCGGTGGGACATGGCTCGCGGCTGGCCTTCCGCCATTGCGGAGCGCTGGTCGAACCGCTGACCCAGCAGCTTGCCTTCGACTTTGAGGCCACGCCGGAGCGCGCGCTCAGCATCGTCGGAGCCGCGCACGGACACCACGCGGACGTGCAGGAGATGTTCCAGCGCGCGGTCCAACTGGAAGAGGACCCGGCCACCCTGCCCGAGGCGGCGGAGATGTATCGCAGAATTCTTACCCTGCGGCCGGGATACGCGGCAGCGGCCATCAACCTGGGGACCATCCACTACAATCTGCGCGAGTTCGCCATGGCCGAGCAGCTTTACCGGCGCGCGACGGAAGCAGACCCCGAATATGCGCTGGCGTTCTTTGACCTGGGCAACGTGCTCGACGAGTTGAAGCGGCTGCCGGACGCCATCTCCGCCTACCAGCGCGCGATCGCCCTGGTGCCGCAGTATGCCGACGCGCACTATAACCTGGCGCTGGCCTACGAGCGCCAGGGGCACCGCCGGCGCGCCCTGACCCACTGGCTGACGTATGTGCGGCTGGATCCGGTTGGGCCCTGGGCCAACCATGCCAAGGCGCAGGCGAAGAAGATCCTCAGCACGGAGCGGCTCTCCATCGTGAGCCGGGCCGGCCGCCTGGTGCAGGCGGGGTAGCCGGGCAGCCCCCATACGAACAGCGCTCCGACAAATACGTTGTGCCGGCGGCGTCCGCGTGTTCTCATCTACGTGTTCCTGAAATCACGCTGAACGCTGTGCCGGCCCGTGGTGGCCGCGAGGAGCAACCCCATGCTGTATCACGTTTCGCGCAACGGACAGACCTACGGCCCCTACACGGTTGAGGATCTTCAACGCTACGTCGCCAGCGGCAATGTGCTGCCAACCGATCTCGCCAAGAAGCGAGGAGATGGCCGAGTGGGTTCCGGTCGCACAGGTGTTGGGCGCTTCCCTGCCCGCCGCCCCGACGCCGGCCGCAGGCTACGCCGGCGACGCACCAGCCTATCCCGCCATGGCGGTGCAGTATCCCGACCCACCCAATCTGCATTGGGCGCTGGTGCTGGTGATCGGCATCTTTACCTGCGGGCTGTTTTGCACCATCTGGGACTTCGTGCAGTCGGCCTGGATGCGCAAGGTGAACCCGCGCAGCAACGCCCTGTTCCTCTACATCGCGGAGTTTGTGGTCAGCTTCCTGGGAGGATTCGGCCGATTCTTCCTGGTGTTCACCAGCGTCTTCCGCCACTCGTACCATCCCTATCGGCTGCTGGGGCTGGGCGTTAGTCTGATCGCGCTCACGCTGCTCGAGCTGGCCCGCTTCGACATGCGCCGCTCGATGGAAGAGCACTACAACGGCCCGGAGCCGATCGGCCTGTCGCTGAGCGGGGTGATGACGTTCTTCTTCGGCATCTACTATTTCCAGTACCACTTCACGCGGATCAACGAACTGAAGCAGTTGGCGCGCTACCGGGGCGCGGCAATTTGATGCGCGGCAAACCGCGCGAAGGATCAGCCGGCGGCGAACTTCGGCGGCGAAGGCTCATCGCGCACCTGCTGCTGGCTGGCTCGGTCGCGATGGGTGCGGTGCTGCTGGCCTGCCCGCCCACGCGCTTCAGCTTCTACCCGGCTTGCCCCATCCACCAATTGCTGGGCATCGACTGTCCTGGATGCGGCGCTACGCGGGCGCTGGCCGCGCTGCTGCAGGGACATCCAATGGAGGCGCTGCGCCAGAATGCGCTGTTCGTGCTGCTGCTGCCGGCGGCGCTGGCCGGCGCTGTCGAGAGCTATCGCCGCGCGCTGCGTCCCGGCCGCTATCGCTGGCCTCAGCCGCCCGCGCCTGCGCTCTATGCCGTGCTCACCGCTGCCGCGATCTTCACCATCGCCCGCAACGTTATTCCCTAGCAACCAGCCGCGGGCGCGTTCAGGACTGTGTCCGCGTAGCGCAGGGATTGTGCCAGCTTTCATCCCGCCCAAGGATTGTGTTGGCTTGTTTCGGGCCCCAGGTGCCGCGCTTGTACACGTGGGCGCGGCCGATGTTTCTTGAGCACCGGGTCCACCACCGCCCATGCGGCTTCCACCGCATCCTCGCGGGTGAACAGCGCGCCGTTACCGGCCATCGCATCCCCCAGCAGCCGCTCGTAGGGCGCCTCCTGCCCGCTCGGTCCTCGCAAAGATAAAGCTCCTTCTGCTCGCCGATGTACTCTTTTCCCGGAAGCTTGACGCGGGCGGCCAACGCGGTCGCTGAATCGGGCGAGAGCCTGAAGCGAAGATAGTTGGCCCGCTCGGACTTCGAGGTCGTATCGTCAAACAGTCGTTGCGGCGGGCGCTTCAGCTCGACCAGCACTTCCGTCGCGGTGATCGGGCAGGAATTTTCCCGAGCGCAGGTACCAGGGCACGCCCGCCCAGCGCCAGGAGTCGATGAACAGCCGCACGCGCGCAGAAGGTCTCCACGTCGGAGTTCCTGCGCCACATCGGGCTCCTTGCGGTAGCCGGCGTACTGGCCGCGCACCAAATCGTCCGGCTGCAAGCGGGCGCATCGCCTCGAAGACCTTGGCCTTCTCGGTATGCAGCGCCCCGTAGTTTTGCGTTGGCGGGCGGCTCCATGGCCAGCAGCGCGACGATCTGGAAGAGGTGGTTTTCGATCACGTCGCGCAGGCAGCCAGCCGTCTCGTAGAAAGCGCCGCGGCCCTTGATGCCGAAGTTCTCCGCCATGGTGATCTGCACGCTGGCCACGTGGTCGCGGTTCCAGATCGGCTCGGGAAAGGAGTTGGCGAAGCGGAAGTAGAGGATGTTCATGATCGCCTCCTTGCCCAGGAAGTGATCGATGCGGAAGATCGAGTTCTCGGGAAACGCCGCAGCGGGCGACGCGGTTGAGATCCCTGGCCGAGGCCAGGTCGCGCCCGAACGGCTTCTCCACGATGACGCGTGCATCCTTCGGCCAGCCCGGCCTTGCCGAGGTTCTGAATCACGGTCTCGAACAACGACGGCGGAATCGCGAGGTAGTGAGCCGGCCGCCTGGCGCCGCCCAGGGCTTGCTTGATTGCCGCGAAGGTGGCCGGATCCTTGTAATCGCCGCTCACGTAGCGCAACAGCGACAACAGCTTCTTCATCGCCCCCTGGTTGTCGATTCCGCCCGCGTGCTTGACGCTGTCGATCGCGCGCCGATGCAAACGCTCCAGGCTCCACTTGGGGAAGGCGACGCCGATGACCGGCACCTTGAGCTCTCCGTGCTTCACCATGGCATACAGCGCCGGAAAGATTTGCTTGTGGGCCAGATCGCCCGTGACCCCGAACACCACCAGTGCATCGGATTGCTTCAGCGCCATCAGCCGTTCCCTTTCGCAGTCGGAGTCTTTTCCATATGTCCGCCAAACTGGTAGCGCAACGCCGACAGCAGCTTGTCGGCAAACTCATCTTCGCCGCGCGAGCTGAAGCGTTCATACAGCGCGGCGGAGAGCACCGGAGCCGGAACGCTCTCGTCGATGGCCGCGCGGATGGTCCAACGGCCCTCGCCCGAGTCGGATACGTGCCCGCCGAAGTCTTTCAGGTCGGGGCTGTCAATCAGTGCCCGCGCCGCCAGGTCCAGCAGCCACGAAGCGACCACGCTGCCGCGACGCCAGACCTCGGAGATGTCGGCGAGATTCAGGTCGTACTGGTAGTACTCGGGACAGCGCAGCGGCGTGGTCTCCGCATCGATCACGTCCTTCTTCTTGCCCACGTTGGCGTTGCGCAGGATATTCAGACCCTCCGCATACGCCGCCATCATGCCGTACTCGATCCCGTTGTGGACCATCTTGACCATGTGGCCTGCGCCGTTGGGACCGCAGTGCAGGTAGCCCTGCTCGGCGGTGCCACCCATCTTTTCGCGGCCCGGCGTGCGCGGGGTGTCCCCGATACCGGGCGCCAGGCTGGCGAAGATGGGATCGAGGTGCTGGACCACCGCGTCCTCGCCGCCGATCATCAGGCAGTAACCGCGGTCCGCGCCCCACACTCCGCCGCTGGTGCCTGCGTCGACGTAGTGAATGCCCTTGGCCTTCAGCTCGCCCGCGCGGCGAATGTCGTCGTGGTAGTACGAGTTGCCGCCGTCGATGAGGATGTCCTCCGGCTCCAGCAGCGGCACCAGCTTGGCCAGCGTCTCGTCCACCACGCCCGCCGGAACCATCAGCCAGATCGCGCGCGGCTTCGCCAGCGCCTTCACAAACTCCTGGAGCGAGCCCGCCCCGGTTGCCCCCTGGGCGACCGATGCCTGCACCGCGGCAGGCGACATGTCATAGACCACGCAGTGGTGCCCCGCTCGCTGGAGCCGCAGCACCATGCTCGCTCCCATCCTGCCCAGACCAATCATGCCAAGTTCCATGGTGTCCCTCTCGATGATTGAAGTAACGTAATTCTAAGTGAGATGCCTCGACCGTCCTCCACGAATCTAAGTTTGCATGAATTCTGAATGGGGCCGTTTCCGGATCTCCGGTGTCCGTGGACCGGCAGGGCCGGCAGCGAAAATAAAGGGCCCGGACAAATTGCCCGGGCCCGATGCGCTGCTGAAGCTGTTTGCAACCTACTCGTGGTGCCCCTCGGCTGCGGCCTTGGTCTGGGCGACGGTCCAATCGGACGCGCCCACCTTGAAGCGAGCGAAGCGGCGAACGGAGATGTTCTCGCCCAGCTTGGCCACCTTGGTGGCGATGATCTGCGTGATGGTCTGCGTCTCGTCCTTGATGAACGGCTGATCGAGCAGGCAGAACATCTCGTAGAACTTGCCCAGCTTGCCCTCAAGAATCTTTTCGACCACGGCCGGCGGCTTGCCCTTCATCGCGGGCTGAGCGAGGAAGACCTCCCGCTCGCGGTCCAGCTCGGCCTGCGGAACCTCGTCGCGGCCGACGAAGCGTGGATCGGTGGCGGCGATATGCATGGCGATATCGCGCAGCAACTCCTGGAAGTCCTCGGTGCGGGCCACGAAGTCCGACTCGCAGTTCAGCTCCACCAGCACGCCGATCTTGCCGCCGGCATGGATGTAGGTGCCCACTGCGCCCTCGTTGGTGGTGCGGCTGGCCTTCTTGGCCGCCGACGCCATGCCGCGCTTGCGCAGCACCACGAATGCGGCCTCCATCTCGCCCTTGGCCTCCTGCAGCGCCTTCAGGCAGTCGCCCATGGGCGCGCCCGACTTCTCGCGCAGTTCCTTTACCTGGCTGGCGTCAATTTTCACTGCGGTCTCCGTAGTCATTTTTCTGTCCTTCTCCTGTTGCATGTTCCGTAGGCGCACCCTGCTGGCTGCATCGTACGCGTGGGATGTTGCGGCTTCGTGTCACTTTACGCAGAAAGAGCGTGGAGCGCATTGAGCCGGTCTCCACGCTCTCGTCTTGAGAAATATGGAGGCTTACGCGCTGGTGGCCGCGTGCGCCGGTTCGGGCTCGGCCTCTTCTTCGGTCGCAGCCACCGGGGCCTTGCGAATATTGCCGCCCAGCACCGCTTCCAGATCGACGGTGTCGTCGTCCGCGAGCTCCTCGGTCGAAGCAGCCGCCGTGCCGGCCGACTCAGCAACCTGCTCGCAAACCTTCCTCGCCCTCTTCGCCAAGGTACTCCGGAGCAACCTCGGCCGGCGTCACATCGGCAACTTCGGTCGCAAACGCCTTCTCCGAGACCATCTGTACGCCTTCCGCGGCCGAGTCCGCAATCTTGGTGGTAAACAGCCGGATGGCGCGCAGCGCATCGTCGTTGCCGGGAATGACATAATCCACCACGGTCGGATCGCAGTTGGTATCCACCACCGCAACCACCGGAATGCCCAGCTTGCGCGCTTCAGCGACCGCAATGGCCTCGTTGTTCGAGTCCACGACAAACAGCGCGTCGGGCAGCCGCTTCATGCTCTTGATACCCGAAAGATTGGTCGAGAGGTGCTTGCGCTCGCGCTCCAGCTTGATGACTTCCTTCTTGGTCAGCAGCTCGTAGCGGCCGTCGGTCGACATGTCGTCGAGCTCCTGCAGGCGCTTTACCGACTTCTGCACCGTCACCCAGTTGGTGAGCAGGCCGCCCAGCCAGCGGCTGTTGATGTACGGCATGCCGCAGCGATTGGCCTCTTCGGCGATCGCGTCCTGCGCCTGACGCTTGGTGCCGACAAACAGCACCAGCTTGCCCGTGCTGGTCAGCTCGGTGACGAACTTCGACGCCTCTTTGAACATCTTCAGCGTCTTCTGCAGATCGATGATGTAAATGCCGTTGCGCTCGCCGAAGATGTATTCCTTCATCTTCGGGTTCCAGCGCTTGGTCTGGTGACCGAAGTGGACGCCCGCTTCGAGCAGTTCCTTCATGGTTATATTTGCCAATGTGTCTCCTTTGTTAAGACAGCCAGTGCCGAACTGTAAAGAGCCGGGCCACGGGTGCCTGGATTTATCCCTCGTGAGGGAGATTTGACTCCTGGCCCCGAAGCGTCTCCGCTCCGGGGGTGCTGCGAAAAATCGTTGCTCGTTGTTCGTTCTCCGTTGCTCGTTTCAAAAACGTACATCGTACAACGAAGAACGTAGAACGTATTACCGCTTCGAGAACTGGAACCGTGCGCGAGCGCCCTTCTGCCCGTACTTCTTGCGTTCCTTGCCACGCGAATCGCGCGTGACCAGACCCTCGGCCTTGAGCGCCTTGCGCAGCTCGGGGTTGAACTCCATCAGGGCGCGCGCGATGCCCAGCTTGACTGCATCGGCCTGGCCCATCACGCCGCCGCCGCGGACGGTGGTGATCACGTCGAAGGTCTCGCCAATGTCCGGGATGCCAAGCGAGCGCTTGGCCGCTGCGCGCTGCTGCGCGGTGACAAAGTACTCCTCGAACTTCTTCTTGTTCACCGAGAACTCGCCGCTGCCGGGACGCAGAAACACGCGCGCGATCGAAGACTTGCGCCGCCCGGTTCCGTAATACTGCACCAATTCCGCCATAACACTCCTTGAACTCTTGCCTCGGGGCCTGGGCCCCGTCGAAATCCTGAACTTCATCGTCACGGCCAATTTGCCGCGCCGGAAACGAAACCTAAGCCTTGCCTTCCAGCGCCACCGGCTGCTGCGCCAGGTGCGGATGATGCGGTCCCTTGTAGACCTTGAGCTTGGTGGCCATCTGCCGGCCCATCTTGGACTTCGGCAGCATGCCCTTGATCGACTGCTCGACGATCGCCTCCGGGCGCCGCGCCAGCAGTTTCACGAACGACTCTTCGCGCAGCCCGCCGGGAAATCCGGTGTAGCGGCGATACAGCTTCTTGTCCGCCTTCAGTCCGGTCAGCACAATCTTTTCGCAGTTCACCACGATCACGTGGTCGCCTACATCGATGTAGGGCGTGTACAGAACATTGTTCTTGCCGGCCAGGATGGACGCCGCCTGCGTCGAAAGCCGGCCCAGCGTCTTGCCGGTCGCATCCAGCACAAACCACTTGCGCTTGATGTCCTTGCCGCTTGGTATGGTGGTGGTGTTATTCATAATGCTCGCGTTACTCCCTGGTTCTGCCGTCTTCCCTCTTAGTCCGGCGTCGTACGGAAGAGATGACTGTTGCCCTGCGTTGAACTTCCATGCGGATCGCCACACACGGCGAAACGCAAATCTCATGCCCCAGACGGAAAACCTGATCCAGACGAAACGGCACGGCGAGAGGTCAGTATGGAGCCAGAATTCGCTCCCTGCTCAAACGCGGAAAAGCCGGACCGCCTGGGATACGCACATTGCCTGGTAAGTGGGTGCTTCAGGGCGGCCTGCTTGCTAGCTGCTCCCGGTCAATCCACCACGGTTGCCCCATCCTGCTGCATTATCTTGAGGAAAACCTGCCCAACCGGGGCATGCTCCGCCGAAGACGTGCAGACGCGGGACTGCGCGAGCTTCCAGAATAGCCGAGTGGCCCTCCCAAGTCAACGCGGAAACCGCCGGAAGGAGCTCCGTCGCCCCGGAATGCGAACGCCCAGCGGGCCGATCCTCGCATCAGGCTCCGCGGGGCCGCAGAAACCGCCTGCGCCAGTAATCTTTCAACTGATCGCATGGACCGGAAAGCACGAGACTTAGACCCAGCGCCGTCCCCAGCAGCACCAACTTGGCCCACACCCTGGCATGGGGATAAGGCACGGTCGCCGCGAACAAAACAAACAGGGGAAAGTGGGTGAGGTAAAGCGGAAACGTCGCGGCCGCGGCTGCTCTGATCCCGCGCACCGCCAGATTGCCTTCGGAGACCCGCCAATTGCGCGCTGCGATGCACACCGGCACGAGGATTGCAGCGGTCGCGATGGCAACGAAATCCATATACGACACCACCCGCACCAGGAAGAACCATTGCGCGTGGAAGTGGCCGACCAGCGCCCGGCCGCCGTGGACGCCGGCGACGCTGAGCAGGCTGGTCAGCGCCAGCTTGCCGAGGGAGCCGGGCTTGAGCGCGCCATCCTCGTAAGCGTCGTACGCGGCGCAGCCGAGCAGCCACAGCGGGAACATCAGAAACACGGTCGGCCCGATCAACAGAAAGACGATCAGCCAGCCAACGATTCGTCTCGCTCCCTTGAAATAAACCGCGATGCCAAAGAGAGCGTAGTACACGCATTCGTAGCTGAGCGACCAGAAGGGGCTGTTGGAGAGCGGCGATGAGTTGCGAAACCAGGATTGCGAGAGCATGGCCAGGCTGAGTGCGACGCGGCCAAGTCCACGCACCCAGTTCTGCGCCAGCAGGTTCCCGATCAGGAACAGGTGCGACCAGGCAGGCCGGGGAGGCTCGCCGAAATTCAACTGGTAGTAGGCATGATTGAAGTGCGAGGACAGGGTATCGAAGACAATGGTGAGCCCCAGAGCCGGCAGAGCCACGGAATAAATGCGGGCCGCGCGATCGACGGTGTACTGGCGTACGTCGCCATACTTGAAGCGGGTGATGTAGCGGATCATGAAGCCGGACAGGACGAAGAACACCGAAACGGCGCCCTCGGCAAAATTCATCAGGATGGGCGGCCAGCCAGTGGTGAAGTAGCTCTGCGAAACATGGCCCACGGCGACCGTCAGTGCAGCGAGAAAGCGTACAGCGTCCAGAATGATCGATGGACCGGCAGCCAGATTTCGCGGCCTCGTCTGCGCCGGCGCCTCGCCGCGTGGGGATGTGCTGGTCATGTTCTGGCCTGTCTCTACGGCGCGCAGATGCTGAGCGATCTCCGCCTCCAAGTCATAAAACCATAGCAGACCAGAAGCTTAGTGTGTGAGTTGTGCGGATGCTGGCTGGTCCCCCACGCTCCTCCCCGGCGGGTGCGGGAACGGCTGGTTTTGCGATACCACCGGTCCCGACGCAGGCCGGCCCGGATCCAGCCGGTACAGGATCAGCAGGTTCCGCTCGGGGTCGTCGAGCGCCGGAAACGCGCCCACTCGCACCAGCCGGTACATTGGCGCCAGCGCCTCCATCTTGTCGTCTTCCACGTAATTCCACGTAGCAAACCATCCCGGCCGGTAGGTGGCAACGCGCTGCGGCAGCTCCATGGTGCCGAAGTCGTCGCAAATCGATTCCAGCCCGGTCATCAAGGAGAGCTGTGCGCCGCTGATCGAAAGCAGCAGCGGGGAATGTGCGGGGTCTGTCTCCTGTTCGCGTTCGACCGCCTGGCGGACCTGCTCGGCCGCGCTGACGAACGTGTACTCGGGATGGCGGACGAAGTAGATCGTCTGGCCCGCTCCTCCGCAGATGGCCATCGACAGCGCGGCAGCGACTGCGGCAGCGGGCAACAGCCGCAGCACTCTGCGGAGCCGCGCAGATGGAGTTCCGCCAGCGGGAACCGCGCTCTTCACGCGCGAGCGAAACGCCGCGGCCAGCGCCGGTTCGAAGAAGATGGCCACCAGCAGGGTGAGCGGAACCGCGAGCGCGACGTAGTATCGCGGCGACAGATTGGCGTGATACGCCAGAAACGCTGCGTAGCCGAAGATCCAGACCAGCAAGACCGCGGGCAGCGGACTGGCGCGGAGATGCCGCACGAAAAGGGCGGCCAGCGATGCGACCACGGCGACCAGGGCCAGCACGGACAGCGTGTCGCCGATCCATTGCACATCGAAAACCATGCTTTGGACCTCGGACCAGAAGGTGCCCAGGGTGATCCCGGTATAGGTGTTCGAGCCGAAGAGATAGTGGTAGTCCGCGAGGTAGTGTGGCCGCACCAACAGTCCAAGGTATGCGCCCCAGGCCGCGACGCCGGTGGCGCCGGCCACGCCGGCCGCGCGGAGGAACGCGCGCAGCCGGTACCCGCTCGCCCCCCACAGCATCCAGAAGATCGCCGGCAACAGAAAAACGCCCGTGGTCTTGGTGAGGACCATGAGCGTCATCAGCAGGCCCAGCACAACCGCCCAGGCTGCGCTGCGCAGTTGCAAATGCCGGCGCGCATGCCGATCCGGCAGCTCCGCCAGCGCGCCGCTGGCGCCTGCCTCGGTCGCTGCCAGCAGCGCGACCAGCGTCAGCAGAATCAGCAGCGGCTCCAGAATGGCAAGCCGCGAGAAGGCAAAGCACATCGGGTTGACGGCGAGCAGCAGCACGGCCAGAGCAGGGGCCAGCGATTTCCTTCCTGATTCGCTGCCTGCATTAGACCAACGCCGCAACAGCAGGTAACAGCAGACAAGGCTGAGGCCGAAGACCGACACCGCCAGCGCCCGCGCGGCAACCACGCTGACGCCGGTGAAGCGGAACAGCACCATCTCCAAGGCCGGCCACACCGGCAGCGCCGCCGCTGGATTGAAGTCGCCCGGAACATTCCAGTGCCCCAGCTGGGAATGGCGAATCGCCGCATCGCCGTACCAGCCTTCGTCGGTGTACTTCGACCAGTCCGCCCACGGCGAGTGATTGGGAAAGTCAGCCTGGAGATGCGCAAAGTGCAGCGCCAGGAAAACGGCTGCGACCGTCAGCATCGCGGCTTCGACGGCGTTCCATCCTCGCACCGCAGGCGCCCGGCCCGGTGGAGCTGCGCGCGTCTCAGACTTCGGGCCGGCAGACATGGAGGCTTGGTTCATCGGCATCGTGCGGAAACAGGCATGGATTCAGCGGAGAAATTCTTCCGCGTACGCTGAGGGTATACCTTTGCCTGCGATTCCCGAAGCAAATCCCGCCCCCACGAGCTGGCCGTTCGCGGCGGACTAGAGCGCGCCCACCGTAGACTCGGTCTGCTGCGGCGGGACGACCGTCCCATCCTCGCGCACCTCGGTACTCTCGACGTAAAAGTACTTCAGATCCGCATTGCCGAAGGAGGTTGTGATGGCGACATCCGCGGCGTCCCTGCCGGTGGCCATCAATACCCGTCCAGGACGGGCCCCGTTATGGCGCGCGTCCATCGTGTGCCAGCGCCCGTCGAGCCAGACTTCGTACCACGCGCTGAAATCGCCCGCGCCGGTATACGGCCAGCGAATGTCGCCGAGGTAGCCGGTGACATAGCGCGCCGGAATGTTCTGGCAGCGCGACAGCGTCACCGCCAGGTGCTGGAAGTCGCGGCACACGCCAACCCGTTCGGTAAACACGTCCATCGCGGTCTTGGTGGGCCGCGCCGTCTGGTAATCGAATCGAACCTTCTCATGCACCCAGTCCCGGATCGCCGCCGCCCGCGTCCATCCCGGCTTCATCCAGCCGAAGAGGTCCTCCGCCACGGGCACGAACCGATCGACCTCGCAGTACCGGCTGGGCAGCAGGAATCGCAACACCTCGGAGGGCAGCTCGTCCACCGGGGACTGCTGCGCGTCTACGTTCTCCGGTTCGGGCATGCCATCGACATCGATGGTGCTGGTCCCGCTCAGGCGCAGCAGTCCCGGCGGCGCAACGATGCGCGAGCAGCGATTGCCGAAGCTGTCGTGATACTCCAGCGTGCCGATCAGCTCGCCGTATCCCGGTCCCACGCCCGGCTCCAGGTGTTCGATCACCAGCACGTTTCCCTGGCGCACATACCGCTCCAGCGAAGGGTGCAGATGCAGCATCGCCAGCATGGCCGTCCGCTGGGGTAGCAGAAACTGAATGTCGAATTCAGACTTGATCAGCATTCCTTGCCCTCATTCCCTGAAATTCCATTCAGTAAGATGCAGTTTGGCAGGCAGGAACAGTCTATCGCCCTAAGTGGCAGCATCTGCGGCACAAACCGGCCTGGCGGCGGTGCGGGCCGATCCGCGGCCATGGAAAACGGGCGGACCGTAATGGCCCGCCCGTCGAACTGCAAACGGAAAACGTTACTTCGCGGCAACCGCCTCGGCGACGCCGGCCTTGAGGGCTGCGGCGCGGTCGGTTGCTTCCCAGGTGAAATCCTTGCCCTCGCGTCCGAAGTGTCCGTAGGCCGCAGTTGCCTTGTAAATCGGCCGCCGCAGGTTGAGGCTTTCGATAATGCCCTTGGGCGTCAGCGAGAAGTTCGCCCGCACCAATGCCTCGAGCTTGTCTTCGTCCACCTTGCCCGTGCCGAAGGTATCGACCAGCACGCTGACCGGCTCGGCCACGCCGATCGCATAGGCCAACTGCACCTCGCAACGGTCCGCCAGCCCCGCAGCGACAATATTCTTGGCCACGTATCGCGCCATGTACGCCGCGGAACGGTCCACCTTGGTTGGGTCTTTGCCGCTGAACGCGCCGCCGCCATGCCGGCCCATGCCGCCGTAGGTGTCCACGATGATCTTGCGCCCGGTCAATCCGGTGTCGCCCATCGGGCCGCCGATGACAAACCGTCCAGTCGGATTGATGTGGTACTTGGTGCCGGCATCCAGCAGCGCCGCGGGAATGACCGCCTGGATCACATGCTTCAGAATGTCGGCGCGCAGTTCGTCGTTGGTCACCGTCTCGGAGTGCTGGGTTGAGATGACGACGGCATCCACGCGCACCGGTTTGTTGTTTGCGTCGTATTCCACCGTCACCTGGCTCTTGCCGTCGGGCCGCAGATACGACATCAGACCCGACTTGCGCACCTCGGAAAGCTTCCGCGTCAGTTTGTGCGCCAGTGAAATCGGCGTCGGCATCAGCTCCGGAGTCTCGTTGGTCGCGTAGCCGAACATCATGCCCTGGTCGCCCGCGCCGCCGGTGTCCACGCCCATGGCGATGTCGCCCGACTGCTTGTTGATGGTCGAAATGACCGCGCAGGTATTCGAGTCGAAACCATACAGCGCGTTGTCGTAGCCAATGGACGCCACGGTTCCGCGCACCAGGCTCTGGAAGTCCACGTAAGCCTTGGTGGTAATCTCACCCGCAATCACCACCAGGCCGGTGCAGGTCAGCGTCTCGCAGGCCACCCGGCTGAACGGGTCCTCGGCCAGGCAGGCATCCAGGATCGCATCCGAGATCTGATCGGCGATCTTGTCCGGGTGACCTTCGGTCACAGACTCACTGGTAAACAAAAAACGGTCACGCTTTGCCAAATGAATACCTCCACTGCATTTTGTCCGGGGGAGCCCGTAACTCTCTGATTCTACCCTCGTGCCCCGACTGCGGCAAAACGCAAAGGGCAGTCTGCGAGAACCGGGTCTCGAAACGCGAATTCCAGCATTTGTTGGGAGGCTGCGGTTTGCCGGACCGGCCCCAGCTCGATTCCATGGTCGAATTAAACGAAGACGGCGCCCGCAGAGGAAAGCGGGCGCCGTCCGGTTGGAAGGAAGCTAGAAGTCGAACTTGCCGGCGACCTGCAGGATGCGCGGGTCACGGGTTGCCGTGACTTGTCCGAACGTGCTGCTGGTTGCAGTGGTTCCGACCGTGCCCCAGTTGGTGTGGTTCATGATGTTGAACGCCTCGCCGCGCAACTGGAAGACCACACTCCGGTAAACCTTGAAATTGCGGAAGACTCCGATATCCATCCGGTTGTAGCCCGGTCCGACCATCATGTTGCGCTTCTCGTTGCCTACCTGGAAGCTGGACGGAGACGGCGCGATGAAGGCGGTCTGATTGAACCAGTGCAGTCTCTTTCTCAACTGCAACTGAGGGTTGCCGGCGTTGGGGTTCAGCACCACATTCGGACGCAGACTGGCTGCGCTCGGTCCGAGGATTCCCAGGCCGGCAGCATCGCTGGCCAAGCCTCCGTTGGTCTGGCCGTTGTAGACGCTGGTGAGACCACCGTAGTTGATAGTGCCGCCACCGGACATGGTCGCCGTGAGCGGCAGACCGGAATTGACCACGTACAGGCCGGACAGCTCCCAGCCGCCGAGGATCTTGCCCGTGACGCTCTGCTGGTCGCGGTACCACGGCAGCTCCCAGACTCCGTCGATCGAGAGAACGTCGTTGCGGTTGTAGACGCTCGGACCGTATTCAGCCGCCAGGTTATAGGTATTCTGCGGGGCGGTGGAATAGTCGTTCTGCGCGTTGGTAAGCCCGCGGCTCCAGGTGTAGTTCGCGTCGATCATGCTCTTGCCGCTGAACTTCTTGGTGAACTTCACCTGCAGCGAGTTGTAGTTTGAGTTGAAGATGGTCTGCACCGTGTTGATGGCGGTGTAGCCCAGGTAGGGACGGATCTGGTTGAGGGGCCCCTCGCAGTTCTGGCTGGTGAAGGCGGAGCATCCCGCCTGTTGCGCGAAGCCGATGTTGGTACCCGTAAACGTTCCCGGCCGCAATTCGTTGATGTCGACAACGCCCAGCAGATGGGATCCGTGATCGCCAAAATAGCCCACGTCCAACGTCGACGTCCGCGTGATGGCCTGCTGGATGTCTATTGAATACTGCTGCACATACGGCGTCTTGTAGATGAGCGGGGTGGCGCGCAGTGCCGGCGGAGCGATGCCCGGCCCCAGAACGCTGGGTGACGGCGAGAACAACGGAGCATCCAGGCTGGTCGAGGGGAAGGTGTCGGTCAGCACATAGGGCGGATTATTGAAGATGGCCTGCTCGTACATGCTCACGGACGATTGGTCGTACGCCATTCCGTAGCCGCCGCGCAGAGCGGTCTTGCCGTCCCCGAAGAGGTCGTATGCGAATCCGACGCGCGGCGCCCAGTCGTGCTTCTCGGCGTGGCCCACTTCACTGCCCCACGGAGAACCATGGGTGTTGATGGAGGGCGAGCCGCTTGGCTCGGTGAACGGGAACTTGGTGGAACCTTCGGCGCTCTCCTGCGCAATATAGCCCGGGGTGCCCAGAATGATTCCGTTCAGCGGGTCTGCCTGGGTGTTGGGCTGATAGGCATTCAGACCATTGATGTTGGCGCAGTTGTTCAGCGTGTAGGTCGTGACCACGCCCGTCGCGGTAAACGTCGTCACCGATGTGGTTTGACCACCCGCCTGGGCCAGAGCGATGGTGCACAGATTGCCGGTGCTCGCGATGGTCTCCGAGTTGATCGGCTTGTACGTCGCGGGATCGAAGTTGCTGAGTTCGTTGTTGGAGTCGTACGGCTGGCCGAAGTAGCTGTAGCGGACGCCCAGGTTAACCGTTAACCGCCGCGTCACTCTCCAGTCGTCCTGCCCGTACAACTCGATATCGTTCTCGTTGACGTTGGCAATGGGCGCTTGGGAGGCCTGGGTGAAGCCTCCATTCGCGTTGCCAATCAGGAACGCCGCAAACTCACCCTCAAACTGACTGGGAGCCACCGCGCCCAGCGCGGTCAGTTCGCTCGCAGAAGCAGCCGCGGGATTGGTAAAGCTGAAGTCGCCTTCGGGATAGGGGCTGGCGTTGCCAGTCAGATTTTCCAGCTTCGCATAATGATCGTAGGTAATGCCAAACTTCAGCGTGTGTACCCCGCGGATATACGTCGCATTGCCGAATCCATTGTGATTGACGTTGTGGTCGGTGTAGATGCCGCCGCTGGAAATACCCGAGACATTTCCCGAGAAGGCCAGGGCCGGGACCACGCCAAGGGTGGGGACGAACGGCAGCGACTGCGCGGTTGCAACATCCTTCGAGTTGGCGCTGGCCACCGTGCCGATGGGGGTGCTGAGGATCGCGCCCGAGCTGTAGGCATAGCCCATATCAAAGAGCAGGTTGGGGCGCATCGCGATGGTTCCATGTCCCATTTGCTGCGTGCCCGGCGACCTGGTCGAGGTGGTCGACAAGCCAGGTACCGCGCTGCCGATGAACAATCCGCCGCCTTCCTGCGTCGGCAGGCTGTCGTGCATGTAGCGGTAGAACAGGTTCACTTTCTTGTTGAGGGCCTCGTCGATGCGCACAAATTCCTGGGCATCGTTGAAGATATTCGGAATATTGTTGATCAGCGTGTGCGGATCGAGGCCCGCCGCGATATCCGATGCGCTCGGAGGGGTGGGGAACTTGCTGTAAATATCCTTGACGTAGTTCAGCGCCGTGGGCGAGAAGTTGGTCAGGCTGGTGGCGTACGCTGTCCCGCTGGTGCAGGCGCCCGACGCTGCCGAGGTGCACACCGCAACCGGGGACGAAATGCCGGTCTCGTTGAAGTTACCGGACAATTCCGCGGCGGTCGGCACATAGGCCGTCGCGCCTCCAGCGTATTGGATGACCCGCCGGAATTCCTGCGAGTAGTAGAAGAAGGTCTTGTCCCTGCCGTTGTAGAGATGCGGGATCACGACCGGGCCGCCCACCTTGAAGCCGAAGTCGTTGTAGCGCAGGATCGGCACCGGCGTGTTCGGCGTGGTCAGCTTGTTGAAGTAGTTGTTCGCGTTGAATATGTTGTTGCGGAAGAATTCGTAGGCGCCGCCGTGCAGGTCATTGGTTCCCGAAGCGGTCACCACATTGATTAACGCGCTGGCGCTCCGGCCATACTCGGCCTCGTAGGTGCCGCGCAGCGTCTGCACTTCAGCAATCGCGTCCACGCTGGGATACGCGAGCAGGGTCAGGTTGGCGCCGCGATCGACGTTGTCCGCACCGTCGATGGTCCAGTTATTCGCGGTCGGACGATCGCCGTTGACGGAATAGGCCACCTGCGCGGACGTGCCGGAGGGCAGCGACGCGCCGATGTAGAGCTGATCGTTGGTTGCGTTGCCATAGGAGACGCCGGGCTGCAGGGTCAGCAACTGTTCGTAGTTCCGGTTGTTGAGCACCAACTCCCGGATCTGCGTTCCGTTGATCAGGCCCATGCTCTGGCCGTTTTCCTGATTAATCTGCGCCTGGTCCGCGACGATGGTCACGGTCTCGGTCGGGGCGCCGACCGAAAGTTTTTCATCCACCTTCAGCTCATCGCTGGCGTTCAGCACAATCCCGGTTTCGGTCGCCGTCTTGAATCCCTTCATGGAGACGGTCACCGAATATTTGCCCAGCGGGAGCGAGGTGGCCACATAGTAGCCGGCCTTGTTGGTCGTCAGGGTGCGCTCGACGTAGGCCCGGTCGGTGTTCGTCAGGGTCACAGTGGCGCCGCTCACGGCCGCTCCGGCTGCATCCACGACCGTCCCGCTGATGTTCCCCGAGACCTCTTGCGCACGGGCCAGAATCGAACCCGTCATCAACAGTACAACCCACACCGCACCGCGAACCCAGCGTCTTGACAGCGTCATCATCATCTCCTGAAGAACTTACCCTACGTACATCCCGACGGGCTTTGCCGGCCTTGTTACCTGCGTTTAGCTTCAGCTCGCCGGCCCCCGGTACACAGAAATGCCGAAGGGCGGTCATGCCGTGAATGTAGCCCGCGATGACGTTTTAACTTCTCAACGCGCGGTTACAAACAATTTCAATCGAGGAAACAGTAAATTACCTGGACGGGCCATTGTCAACCCAAGAATTCAGACCCGCCCAAACCAGGGGTGCCGGAAGCAACCGGCGATGGGTTGCCAGCCTCCACCCGCACCAACCTGCCAGCGCCAGGGCGACTGCCAGCAGTCCCACCCCCACCCGCTTCAGCCCGACGCGGCGGCGCGGGCCACCCCGGTTATTCTTGACATTTTCCGCAAATGTGACCCACTCCATTTCAGCCGGATCGCGCATGCCACTTTCCCGGCAACTCTCTTCAAAACGCCGCATCCACGCGCTTTCCTCCAGCCCCAGCACGTCCAGGTAGCTGCGCACAAAACCGCGCCGGAAGACCCCTCCCGGCAACTCGGCCAAGGCCCCGGCCTCCAACGCGCGAATATGCTTGGCTGGCACCTTGGTGGCGGCGCAGATGGTTTCCACGGCCATACCGCGCTCTTCCCGCGCCCGCCGCAACTCCTCGCCGAATGCAGCCACTCCGCCCTCTTGCGCCATAGTTCGCTGGTCGCTACCCGCCCATACCATAAGCGATTCCAGGTGCCAAATCAAAGGAATTTGACCATTCCTGAGGCCCTGGAACCTGACTAGGCCCCTCCCCGGGAGCTGCATTTCCCGCCCATCGCGCACCCGTTTGCTCCCAACCCTGCCTGCTACACTGGGCCAAACGTGTGCGTATCCCTTTCCCAGAACGCGTCCCCATCGACCGCGTCGCCCTGTTTGCCGTAGCTCTCTTCGTGATTCAGAGGGTGGAGGGGACGGCCCTTTATTTCGCCACCGGCTGTGCGGTCTTCATCCTGATCGCGGCCTTCGCCTTCAATGCCGCCGGCGGGCTCACCCGGGCTTCGGGCGCGTATGTCTTCTTCTATTCCATCCTGGTCGTCATCGTCGGCGTCTGCTACAAGGCCTACCTCGGAGAGCCGGGACAGTCCAATCTCAGCGACCCGCACACCACCATCGAGGTCTATGTCGGCGGCATGAGCGCCATGTTCGCCGCGGTGATCGTCAGCCGCCGCTTCTCGCGCAGGTCCGGTATGCTGCAGAACCTGCTGCCGGACGCGCGCATGTATCGCGCTTCGGTTGGGTGCATCGTCTTCGGGATTGCCGGCGGATTCATCATCACGCTGCTCTTCCAGGGGACGGCCTGGGTCAACAGCGCCTTCACCCAGCTCAATCAACTTATTCCGCTCGGCATCATCATCGGGGTCATGTACGAAATCCGCCGCAGCGGCGGCACTCGCAGCATCAACCTGCCTATTCTGCTTGGCGCCCTCTACTGTTTCCTGCTGGGCGTGCTCAGCTTCTCCAAACAGGGAATGCTGCTGCCCCTGGTCTGCTGGTTCTTTCCCGTCTGCGCGCTGCGCTTTCGCCTTTCGGCGGTCCAGGTATTGTCAGGCTTGGCCTTCGTCTTCGTCATTTTTCACTACCTCGTCCCCTACGCGCAGTATGGGCGGCGGTACAACGAAGACCTGCACACCATGAGCGAGAGGATCCGGGTCTCCGCCGATCTGCTGGGACATCCCAACAAAACCCGGCAAGACTACGAAGACTTCACGCAGACCGGCGGCCTGAACGCGTACTACAACACCGCCCAGGGCTTCTGGGAACGCCTGCAATTCGTCTCCGCCGACGACGCCCTGATCAACGTCACCGATCAAGGCAAGGTCTTCGGCCTGGCCCCGATCAAGGCGGAGTTTCTCAATGCCATCCCGCATGTCTTCTGGCCGGACAAGCCGGACATCAATTTCGGGAACCTCTACGCCCACGAGATCGGCGGCATGTCGGACGAAGACACCTCCACCGGCATCTCCTTCAGCCCCACCGCCGAGGCCTATCACATGGAGCGATGGGTTGGCGTCCTGGTGGTGGCTCCGCTGGTCTGGTTCCTGCTGTTCGTCGTATACGACTCGCTGCTCGGCGACCTGCGGGCGACGCCCTGGGGACTACTCGTCGTCGCCTTGTTCAGCCACACTGCGCCGGAAGGCGCCCTCACCGGCGTCATCGCGGTACTGACCTTCGGCACGGAGGCCCTGATCTTCTCGGCCTTCTTCGCTGCCTGGGTGGCGCCGTATTTCGCCATCCCGGTACTCGGCCCCGACCGCCGAACGGTCGCACCTCAGCCCACATTCCAGCCAGCGCGCATTCCGCATTGATTCACGCCGACCCACGACTGTCCCCGGGAACGCAGTCAGGGACCTGCAGGGCGCTACTCGTCTGCGTTAATCGGATTTGGTTCGAGCGTACATCAGACAGCGGAGCTAAGCGCTACGAATCAGTCATGCCCCCAATGGATACCAACCGCCGCATCGCGCACACGCATGTCAGGGGAACCAGCGCCACCGCGTACGGCAGAAAGATGCGCACCTCTTCCATGCGGCCCACCGCCAGCCACATGCAAAGGTAGATCGCGGAGCCCGCAACCAACGCCAGCCCCGGCGCATCCGCCTGCGAACGCCCCCGCGCAAGCACCGTCATCAGCCAGCCCCACGGAAGCAGGAATAATACAAACGGGACCAGTTCCAAAGGATGCATGAGGTTCAACTTCAACTCGAAGACCGGCGTCGCCCCATAACTCGCATGGGGATACACCACGTGCATCAGCCTGTACTGGATGCCACCGGCAATCAATAAAGCCAGCACGCTGGTCGCCGCCTGCACCCCGCGCGGAAGCGAAAACCCGTCGCCCACCCGCGTCAGGCATACCAGCAGTATCCCCAGATGAAAAACGAAGATGACGTCAGCTCGAACGAATCCCTGTATTGCCGCCAGGGCCAGCATCGCCGCCGAGGTCATGACGATGGATACGGTCTTCGGAAGCGGCAAGGGAACGCTCAGCAGCCATAGCGTTGCCACCATCCCCGCCAGGGTCGCCATGGTCTCCGGCTTCTGATACCAGGTGATCCAGGCGAAGTAGTACTGCACGAGAAACAAAAATGCGGCCGCCCCAAACCAGCGTTCGGCCTGGCCCGCCGCGCGGTACGCCCGCGTCCGCTCCAGCAGCGAGAACAGCAGATACACCGCAATGGCAGCGCAAAACAGATCGATCAGGGTGAATGCATGGCGGAGCCCCATGTGTCCATGCCGTCGCATCCCGTCCGCTACCAGCATCACGCCGATGCGATACTGCTGCGGCGCGTCCGCCGTACCGTGGATGACGTCCATCCAAATGTTTGGATTGCCGTGATACTGGCGGCTGTACTCCCAGTAGTCGGCGAAGATCGTCGAGCAGACGACAAACGCCAGGAGCAATCTCGCTACCTTGTGCGGGCTTCGCATCGACTCAGGTTGCGTCCTTTCGTGGGAGGCCGTCGTGGCCACTATGCTCTCCGCGGGTTCGACGCACCGCTTGCATTGCCTGTGATTACCGCTTCAAGTCTAACCGGATCATACAGGACCGAAGTCCTCCGGAATCTTCCTGCGGTTGGGGATATATCGTTTGAGGCGCAGGAAACGCTGCTCAAAGAGGTGGTAGCTCAACACCGCCGCGACCACTGAGATCGCTCCAACCATCGCACCCACGCCCAGAATCGCGGCAGCCCGCGAAACGCCGTGCGCCTCCAGCGCCGCCCGGGCGGGCATGGTCAGCGTGGCCGCAACGCTGTAATGGTAAACGTACAGTCCATAGCTGTAGCGCCCGAAGAATCGCAGGACGCTGTTGCTGCAGATTGCCTGCGTGATCGACCCGGCGCGCAGCGACGCCGCAACCAGGCCGGTCGCCCCCAGCGAGATCACCGTCATCCCGATGGTGGTGAGATAGGTGCTGGTCCCCCACTCAAAATCCCGGTGGGTGAGCGCCTCCGCCAGCGTGAGCGCCGCCGCAAAAAGGAATAACGGCGCGCCCCATCGCAGAACCCGTTCCCGGTAACCAGACCTCACCAGCAGCGCCAGGGCCCCGCCCAGCAGCAGTGCGTCCATGCATCCGGGCAGGGTGTGGTTCATGGGGGTGGACCCGCTGAGTGCAACCGCGGTGCGAAAGGCCAGCGACAGCGCGGCTCCGGTCAACGCAGCCGTGAAGACCGCGCGCCAGCTGCGCAGCCAGAAGACGACCACCGGCCAGATCAGATAGAACTGCTCCTCCACCGCCAGCGACCAGAAGTGCCGCAGGTTGATGAACGGCGCCGGATTGTCCACCCACTCCCGGGTAAAGGGTATGTTGGTGGTGTAGGTCAGCAGCCGGTACGCCTGCCCGTGCCAATCCAGGTGCAGGGGCCGCGTCAGCAGCAGGAGCGCTCCCAGAAAGCCGTAGTAGAGCGGAAAGATGCGCAGCGCCCGGCGTCCGTAAAAGGTGCGAAAATACGTCTCCGATCCCTGCGTGTCGAAGAGGATGCCGGTAATCAGAAATCCCGAGAGGACGAAAAACAGCGTGACCCCCACCCACAGCAGGTCGCGCACATTCAGCAGCATCTGCACCAGGCGCGACGACGCCACGTTGTTGGACACAAACAGATGGAACACCAGGATGGCCAGAATCGCCAGGCCGCGTACCCCGTCCAACGCGGGAACGTGGCGCGGTTCAGACCCTTCTGCCCTGCTGTTTGACCCCGCCGCCGGCGAACTCACGATGGATTAACACTACCACCCTGCGCACCGCGGACCTGACCGGCGAAGCGCCTGCTCGCGCGCCCCGTCCCGCTGGAACATACTGGTAGTGAGCACACATTGCAATGACCACGCCTCCCCCCGCTGACACTCCGCCGCGGTTCCATCAATCCGTCGCAATCAAGCTGCTGCTCGCGGCGGCTGGGCTATGGTGCCTCTACTGGTTTGTCCACGCGTGGCCGTACTGGGAAGACGACGCGTACATTCATCTCGAGTTCGCCCGCAGTCTCGCAGCCGGACAGGGATTCGCATTCAACGGCAGGATTGTCGCCGGCGACACTGCGCCGCTCTGGGTGTTTCTTCTGGCCGGTCTCCACACCCTCATTCCCGACTGGCTGGTTGCGGGCAAGGTCCTCACCGTCCTCGGCGCCGGCCTCGGTCTCAGCGGGTTCTACGCCTTTGCCCGCAGCCTGGTGTGGTCGCGGACCCAGCCGCCGGGCGCAGCCATCTTCCCCGCCGCCATGGTGCTGCTCATCGTGGTCAATCCGTATTTCTGCTACTGGGCCTTCTCGGGCATGGAGCCGGTCGCCGCGGCGGGTCTTGCCTGCTGGGCGGTGCTCGTCGCCACCCACCCGCGGCCGTCCACCGGGACCTTCCTCACGGGCTGCCTGCTGGCTGGAATCGCTCCGCTGCTGCGGCCCGAAATGATCTTCCTCTCCGCGCTGCTGGTTCTGCCGTTGTTTAGCCAGTGGCGCCGACCCTTCTCTCCAACCGGCTCGCCCGCACGGTCGGGCATCGCCGCCGCGGGAGCTCTGCTGCTTGCGCTGCCGCAGACGCTCTGGTCGCTCTATTCCCTGCACGCCTTCGGGCATCTGCTGCCCAACACCAACGCCGCCAAGCGCGCCGCTCCCTCCGACTCCGTCGTCCACCGCTTGCTGGCCGTTTACGCCTCGGCCTTTCCTCTCATCCTGTGCGGGCTGCTTGCCGGGATCGTCTATCTCGCGCTGCGCCCGTCCGCCGTGCGCGACTCGCTGCGCGCCGCCGTCGACTCCGCGCTCGGCCGCACTCCCGATGACTCCCCCAGTCCCGGCAGCTCTTCCCTCGCAGGATGGATCTTCCTCCTCTGGGCCGCCATCACCACCGTCTTCTATATCGCGAATCACACCTACGTGCAGACACGCTACATCCTGGTCACCGCTCCCGGTCTCACCATCGTCGTCATGCTGCTGGCGCTGCGGGCCTCTCGGCGCACCGGCCGCGTCCTGTATGTCGCCGCGCTTCTCGCGGGCGCCGTCATCAGCGCGGTCACGGTCCGGCCATTCCTGCGCAACAAGGGAATCGATTGCCAGCTCAGCCGCGACCTGGCGCTCTTTATGCGCGACCACATCCCGCCCAGCGCACCGGTCGCCGTATACGCCATCGGCGAGATCGCCTTCGTCTCCCAGCACCCCATCGTCGATACCGGAGGCATCACTCGCCCTGGAGCCATTCCCTACCTCAACGATCCGGACAACGCCCGCATGGTGCAGTGGGCGCGCTCGCAGGGCTCTGAATACTACATTGCGGGGAGCGAGCCCGAGCCCGGCGCCCAAGCCGTCTACACCATCGACCAGAGATTCGTTGGCTGGACCATCCACACCTCGCTCTACTCCACCGCGGGCGCGATCTCTCTGTGGAAGCTCCCTTCCGCGCAGCAGTTGGACGCGCAACGGATGGTACGCTAAAGCCGTGCGCCCAACGCCCCAGTCTTGCAATCCGGGACCGGCTGCCAACCTTTCGGGGCGTGCCGCCGCAGATGGGTCCCACCGCGAAGGCCGGCTGGCCGCAGTCTTCATCCTGTTCTCTTCGCTCTCCTACTTCCTCATTCAATACGATCGCGCTCGCGCCATGGGATCGGGTCTCGACGGGTGGATTCGGGGCATCCTCGCCGGCACCGACGCCGCCCCCAACCAGTACCGCATCGCCCTGCCTTACCTGGCACAATTCCTCGAACTGCACGCCCACCTCCGATTCAACCAGTCGCTTCCGCTGATCGAAGCCACGTCCTATGCCGCCGCTCTGGCGTTGCTCTATCTGCTCTTCCGCCGCTCGCCCCGCGTCGAAAACGCCAGCCCGTCCCATCGATTGGTTCTACTCGGCCTGTTCTTCGCGGCGGCACAGTTCCCCGTGCTTTGGATCTTTCCCTGGGCGCGGCCGGAGACCTTGCCCACCACTTTCTACCTCGCCGCGGCCGTTCTCCTGGTTGTGCGCCGCAGTCGCATGCCCTTCGCCGTCGTCTGTCTGCTCACCCTGCTCCTCAGCCTCTTGCAGGCGCTGGAGCGAGCGGACGTGCCGGTCGCGCTGGGGGCTGCCGTCCTCTTGTCCGCGGCATTGGCCGTCCCGCTGCCGCGCCCACGCGCTCAGACTGCCATCCTCGGGCTGCTGGCGGGCGCGGCTGGAGCCGCCACGCAGTTATTTCTGGCGGACATCGCCTACCCAACCGCCGCGTACCCGTCAAACTTTTCCAAGATCCAGTTGTTCACCAACCTGAATCCCCTGGTCGCGCCGCTGCATATCCCCACCTTCCTTACGGCGCTGTTTCCCCTCATCGTCAGCGTAGTTCTGCTGCGCCGTCATCGTCTCCCGCTCGAAGCCTCGGATACGCTGGTCCTGCTCGCCTGCCTTGTCTATCTTCCTCTCTGGCTCATCACTGGACTCATGATCGAAGTGCGCATCTTCGTTCCGTTCCTCTTCCTGGCGTCTCCCACCATCGCCAAACTGTGGGGAGCCTACCTGCTCGATCAGGACAACTCGCCCTCGCCTGAAACGGCGCTCTAGCCGCGCTCGCATCGCCGACCGCAGTTCCATGAACATTGCGGAGTGTCGCGCACCCGCTTCCGGCTGGAAGATACTGGAATGAGAGCCCACGCCATGTCCAACCCACGTCACCCCAACGCGCCGCACCAGCCCGGCCAGGAGATCGCGGAAACGCTGCCTGACCCGCCGAGCCAGCCGCTTGCCCCGGTGCCCAGCGTCTTTCCCGGCCGCCAGTGGCAGCAGGTGCTCGCGCGCGATGCAAGCGCCGACGGCCAGTTCTTTTACGCCGTCAAATCGACCCACATTTATTGCCGCCCCAGCTGCCCGAGCCGCCGCCCCGCGCGGAAGAATGTCACCTTCTTTCCCAGCGCCGCCGCCGCGGAGAAAGCCGGCTACCACGCCTGCAAACGCTGCGAGCCCGCCCTGGCGACGCCGCGGCCCGACCCCCAGGCCGCCGCCATCGCCGCCGCCACCGAGTACATCACCCGCCACGCCTCCGAGCGCACCCGCCTGGCCGACGTGGCCAAGGCCACCGGCGTCGGCCGCCTCACGCTGCTGCGCGGCTTTCGCCGGGTGCTCGGCGTCTCACCCGGGGAATTCGCCCGTGCCCAGCGCGTCAGCCGCTTCAAGGATGTGCTGCGCCCCGCGGACGCTGCATCGGAACCGCGCCGCAAGGTCTCGCCCGCACCCGCCGCTCCGCGCATCACCGACGCCATCTACGAAGCCGGCTTCGGCTCCTCCAGCCGCCTCTATGAATCCAGCAACGACACCCTCGGCATGACTCCGCGCACCATGCGCGCGGGCGGCGCCGGCCTGCTGATCCGCTACACCACCGCAGCCAGCCCGCTGGGCCGCATGCTGGTCGCTGCCACGCCCACCGGGGTCTGCGCCATCGCCTTCGGCCGCGACGACGCCGAGCTGATCGCCGATCTGCGCAAACGCTTCGATCAGGCCCAACTGGTGCCCGCCAAAGGCAACACCGGCTGGCTCGCCGACGCGGTCGCCTTCATCGCCAGCCAGACCAGCGAGCATCCTCTCGCCGCAACCTTCCCGCTCGACGTCCGCGCCACTGCCTTCCAGCAGCGCGTGTGGAAGGCGTTGCAACAGATTCCCCGCGGCCAGACGCGCAGCTACTCCGAACTGGCCCGCGCGCTCGGCCAACCCACCGCGACCCGCGCCGTCGCCGCAGCCTGTGGCGCCAATCCTGTCGCCGTCGCCGTCCCCTGCCACCGCGTGGTCGGCAAGAATGGCAGCCTCACCGGCTACCGCTGGGGCATCGAGCGCAAACGCAAGCTGCTCGCCGCCGAATCCGCCCCAAGATAAGGCGTCGTCATTCTGACTCGAAGAGTCAGAATCTCCGTCGTTGCCCTTCGGAGTAGCAGCGCCCAGCCCGCGGAAAGTCAGCACCACTATAAAAGGGATCTCAGCCCCGGGCTCGCCTCACTTTGCGCCCCACGCATCCACCGTCACACACTTCAGCGCGGTTGCGTTTGCCGCCGTCAGCCATCGGTCCACCGCCCGCACTGTATCCATGCGTTCCCAGCTCATGCCGCGATGGCTGCCGTCGTGCAGCAGCAGGTTCGACGAGCGGCCCAGCTTGCGATTGCGCGCCAGACCCGCGTCCAGGTTCTTCACGATCCCCTCGGCGCCGATCGGATTCCAGTCGTACCCGGTCACGTTCCACAGCACCGGCGTCAGCCCCAGCTCCCGCGCAATGCGCAGAACCGCGGGCCGGCGCTTCCCGAACGGCGGCCGGAAGAAACGCACCGCTACTCCCGCGATGTCCTCCAACCGCGCGTTGCAGTCTGCCAGCTCCTGGCGCACCCGTGCCGCCCGCTGTACGGACAGGTTGGGATGGCTCATGGTGTGATTGCCCAGCAGATGTCCCGCCGCAATCACCTGCCGCACCAGTTCCGGCCGCTGCCGCGCATAGCCGCCGATGGCAAAGAACGTGGCCCGCACCGCGTGCCGCGCCAGCACCTCCAGCAGCTCCGGCGTCGCCGCATCATTGGGCCCGTCGTCGAAGGTCAGTGCAATCTGGTCGGGATCGCTGCCCGCAATCAGCGTTCGTCCGAAGATCTGCGATGTAGGCCACGCTGACGCATACAGCAGCCCTCCAGCCACGAGACCCAGTCCCGCCGCACCAGCCGCTGCGTCCGCTAGCATTCCCGGCACGTCACTTCTTCCCGGTCGCGCTGCTCGCTTTCAGCAGCGCAAACACTTCCTCCGCGTGGCCCTCGGGCGTCACCTTCGGAAACACGTGCAGCAGCCGCTGCCCGGTCCCCTTGTCCGGTCCAATCACGAACGTGGTCCGCTCCACTCCCGTCACCGGCTTGCCATACATGGTCTTGTTCTTCACCAGGCCGAAGCGCTTGATCAGCACCATATCCGGGTCGGCCAACAGGTCGTACGGCAGGCCGTACTTGTCCTTGAACTTCTTCTGGTCTTTCACCGTGTCGCGCGATATCCCCAGCACGACGATGCCCGCCTTCTGGAACTTCTCGAACGCATCGCGGAACCCGCATGACTCGATGGTGCAGCCGGGTGTGTCCGCGCGCGGATAAAAGAACAGAACTACCGGAGAGTTCTTGTAATCGCTCAGGTGGACTGTCTTGCCATCCTGATTCTGCAGTGTAAATTCCTCGACAACTTCGTATACCTGCATTGGCATTCTCCTCAGCATCAAGTCTAACCGTCCACTACGCAGCCCGCGCTTGCATCCCGATCCGTCAGTTGGCCGGCGATGGCTCCGCCGGAACAATGGCTGCTACCTTCGCCTTCGCCATCCAATCTCAGCTGCCGCCCAGCCCCGCCAGCGTCTTCTCCAGCGAAGCCGAATCTTCCACATGCAGCACCGGCAAGGCCGCATCCTTGCCCAGAATCTGCTTCAACAGCCCGCCCAGCACCTTGCCCGGCCCCACTTCGACAAAGTGGGTCGCGCCCTCGCTCACCAGCAGGTGAATGCACTCCACCCAGCGCACCGC
The DNA here is from genome assembly GCA_963787905.1 of uncultured Acidobacteriaceae bacterium. Taxonomy (GTDB): domain Bacteria; phylum Acidobacteriota; class Terriglobia; order Terriglobales; family Acidobacteriaceae; genus Edaphobacter. Next base: position 44,988 of record CAWBFL010000065.1, read on the forward strand.
TCCGGTCACCTGCGCCACCAGCGCCCTGCGCGCATCGTCGCCGGTCCTCACCAGCGTTGCACTCACGTTCGCAGCCACCGGGAACGCGGGGTCGCGAAACTCCAGCCCCGCCAGGTCCCGCGCCAGCGCGTCCTGCGCCGGCTGCATCAGCGCGCAATGGAAGGGCGCGCTCACCGGCAGCATCACGGTCCGCTTCGCGCCCGCTTCCTTGCACAGCGCCGCGGCCTTCTCCACCGCGCCGGTTGCGCCCGAGATCACCGTCTGCCCGGGCGAGTTCAAATTCGCCGCCGACACCGCCGCCAGCTTCGCGTCGAACCCCGCAGCTTCCGCAGTCGTCGGCAGCGGCGTCATCTGGTCCGCCACCTGTTCGCAGATGGTCGCAATCAATGCGCGTCCAGCCCCAGGATCGCCGCCATCGCTCCCTGTCCCGCCGGCACTGCTTCCTGCATGTAGCGTCCGCGCAGCCGCACCGCGCGCACCGCGTCCGCGAAACTCAGCGTTCCCGCCGCCACATGCGCCGAGTACTCGCCCAGCGAGTGTCCCGCCGCCATCGCGGGCGCAATGCCCTTCGGCGCCAGCGCATCCATCAGCACCCGCCCCGCTGCTATAGACACCGTCAGTATCGCCGGCTGCGTATGTTCCGTCAGCTTCAGCGTCTCCTCCGGCCCGGAAAAGATGAGCTGCGACAACGCAAAGCCCAGGGCTTCGTCAGCCTCGTCGAAGACCGCGCGTGCGGCGGGGAATTTGTCGTAAAGGTCGCGGCCCATGCCCACATACTGCGAGCCCTGGCCAGGAAACAGAAAGGCTGGTTTGATCACGTACTCAATCGTAAATCAGTCAGGACGCGCAGCGGGCTGGCAGCCCAGGGCTGTCGTCCCCGGTCGCAAGCGGTAATCGAGTCAGGATAAGGCCGGCTTGGCTCCGCACCGGAGACCTAGATGCCGACGCCGCAGTCCACATCCGGCAGCTCATCGCCCGAATGCGAGTACAGATCGTACGGGGTTCGCCGATTGAACTTGTACCGCTGGCGGATCTCGCGCCCCACAATCACGCCCAGCGCCACCGCGCCCAGCGCCGCCGAAACCCAGCCGACCGTCTTCAGCAAGTGGGACTCCTCTTCCTGCATCGCCTCGCCGGGCGCGCTTGCGTCCGCAACCGGACACTCCCGGCTTCTTTGTCTTCGGAATCTCTGGACGATCCTTCGCAACACCCGAACATGGGGAGGAACCTCATGCCAAGCATGATATCGCAGGTCCTGTGGATCGTGAGTGAAATTCGCTTCGCTCACCTACCACTTAAGAACGACCGGGCCGCTCCTATGGGTTAGGTCACGTCCACGTGCTCGAAGCCCAGCGCATACAGCAATGCCGTCACGGTAACCCGGGCATTCTTGCTGGCCGCGTCCAGTATGCCGTCGGCCAGCGCTGCATGCTGCAACTGGTCCTGCGCTTTGGCACGGGGATCCGCCTCGAGATCCTGATTAGCGGGAACCAGCAAACCCGTTGACCGCACATACACCCGGGTGTGCTGACCATCTACCGTGGTGGCAAAAAGCTGCGAGGCCGGTAACGTGACAGAAATGCTGCGCGTGGCCGAATCGATGCGCACGTCCTCCGGCTTCAGTTGCCCAAGGTCGATGCCGGCGGTGCTCTCACCGTGGACCACCAGCAGGATGCGGTCCCAGCCCGGCGCGTCCGGCTGGCTGGCCGACGGCCGGCTGGCTTCAACCACCGTGTCCACCGAGTACGCAGCCGTCTCCGTCCGCCCCAGCCGCTGGATCTTTTCCACCACCGCGGGCACCGAAGGTTCGACCGTCGTCGCCCTCCCGGCAATCCGCGCGGTCATCCGCCCCAGCCGGCCGCCCGGCGCGTGGCGCAGAAGCAAGGCGAACCCCGCCGCGCCCAGCAAGAGCGCCAGTAGAAAGACAACCAATCTTCCCAGGTAATTCGGACCCGAATAGTATTGCGTCGTCATCGCCTCTCCGGTCCTTATCATAGTCCGACCCGGCGGCCTCAACCCGGCGGCGCGTGCCTGCGACGGGCACAGGCCGGGGCTCGCCCTCAAAACTCCAGCCGCAGTCCGAACTGCACCTGCCGCTCCCGTGCCTGGTTCGTCCCCGCCGCCGTGTACGCGCCGAACGGCAGTGTATTCAGCCCTTCCGTCGCCACCGTCGCCGCGTCCTGGAACACCAGCGGCGTTACCTCCGGCCCGGAAGTCCCGCTCAGCGGCACCGGCGTGCTGACCAGGTACGCCCGCTGCGTCACGCCCGAGATGTTGACGTGGTTCGTCACATTGAACCCCTCCACCGAGCCGCGCAACCGCAGCGTCTCGCCCAGCCGGAAGCTGCGGCTCAGCCGCACGTCCAGGTTGGCCGAGTCCGGCAGCCGCAGCGTATTCCGTCCCACCGTGGGCAACACCGTCGACCCGCCCGACCCGTTGATGCTCTCGCGCCCGCCAGCCAGCCGCGAGCCTCCGAAGACCTCGTAGCTGTAGCCGCGCCCGCTCGCCTCGGAGAAGATGGCCGCCAGCGACCATCCATCCATCAGCCGCCACACCGCGCGCTCCGCCGTCGCCGACATGTCTGACCCTGCGCCGTTCACCCGGGGCGACCACACCGCCGTCGCCACCACGCGGTGCGGATAGTCGAGCGCCGACAAGCCCTTGTCGTAGCGCACATCGAACGGATCGAACTGCCCGTTGGCCCGCGGCACCGCGCCGGCGTTCTGCCCGTAGTCGATCGCCTTCGACCAGGTCCACGCCGCGCGGAACTCCAACCCGCGCCCCACCCCGCCCATCCCCGCGCGTCCGCCCAGCCCGCGCCGCGCCTCCAGCGTCAGCCCGTTATAACTCGCATTCGCGTTCGACACCACATCGGTCACCGGCCCGAAGCTCGTGCTCACCCGCTGTGTGTACACGGGGACGGCAAAGGTCTCGCCATCCTGCGCGCCTACCGCGCCGGTCCCTCCCTGCAACTGAAACTCCTGCTCCGTGGTCGCGGGCGCAATGTTGATGTCGACCGAATTCGGCAGTTGCCGGTCGAGATTCAACTCGTACCGCGCGCCGCCGGTCACGCCCCAGCCAACCTCATGCTCCAGCGAAAACGTCCCCTGCTGGACCATCGGCAGGCGGAACCTGCGGTCGAACACCATCGCCGCGGTGGTCGCCGCCACCGCGCCGGCCGGCTCCGCAACGTACGCGCACGCGTAACCGAAGCCGACTTCGGTGTTCTGCGGACAAACCGTCTCGGTCGCCGGCGTGATCCGCACCCGCGACACCGAACTCGCCAGCGCCGTATCCAGCAAAGCCGCGCGCACCGTCGCGCCGGGCAGCTTGCCGAAGTAGACTCCATACCCCGCGCGAACCAGGCCGCGCCCCACCCCAAAGGGCGCCCACTCCAGTCCCAGTCGCGGCCCGAAGTTGTTCCGGTCCTCGGGAAAATCGCTGGTCGCACCGACTGCGCCGAACACCGCGTCCAGCGCCGCATTCGGCTGCTGCGGCAGCGGCAGAAACTCATACTCGTAGCGCATCCCGGCATGCACGGTCAGCCGCTCAGCCACGCGCCAGTCGTCCTGCGCAAAGCCGGCCCACTCCTGCGTGCTCCAGCTCAGGCTCTGTTGCCCGAAGCTCTGCGAGTACGACCGGAAGCAGAAATCATGCACCTCCGCCGTAATCGACGGGCAGCCGCCGTTCGGGTACGCGTTGACGTTGAAGGTGTAATCCGTGATCCAGTCCACCAGCCCGCCCGCGTGCCCGCCGGTGACGCCGCTGTCGTAACTGAAGGTCCCGTCCATATTCGTCAGCGAGTCGGTGCGATCGCTGAGCGCGCTGAAGTCTCCGCCAACTTGCACAAGGTTGCGCCCATGCACCCACGCCAGCACGTCCGCGACCTCTGCCCGCCGCTCGTCGGGATACGCCTTCTGTCCCAGCGCGGCCGGCGTGCCGAAGACGAACCCATCCGGCCCAATCGACACCTCCGGCGGCATTCCCCCCGGCCCGATGTTCGGCTCCTGCGCGAGCGGCGCCTGCGCCGTCTCGTACTGCAACTCGCGTCCGTACTGCGCCCGCACCTCGTTGCTCAGGCCCGCACGCAGGAACTGCACCCATCGCGCCACGCCCGCATCCACCTTGCCGTAACTCGACCCGATGCTGGCCACGCCGCGGTCCACCACCGCACCCGACCGCGCCGCGCCCGGGCCGCTCCAGCGCGCGCGATTGTATTCGAGCACCATCCTGCTGCCGTTCCGGCGCTGCCAGTCCAGCCGGCCAAAGTTGACGGTCTGGTCCGAAGTCCGCGCCACCGGTCCGGTCAGGCTGTCGAGGTAATTCAGTGCCGTGTTCGTCTGCGCCGGTGTCACTCCGCGGTTCGCCAGCAGCGCCGTCTGCATGGCCGTCAGCGTGTAGAAGCCGGCGTAACCGGGTGCTGAGATCGCCGGAAAATCTCTGAGTTGCCCGTCAAATGCATAAAAGAAGAAGAGCTTTTGCCTTTGATCCGCGTTCTTCCGCGCTAATCCGCGGTCGTCCTTCCATCGCACCGGCCCGCCTGCGCTGCCGCCAAACTGCTGGCGCAGGTCCAGCGGCTTCACCACCCCACTCGCCACCACGCTATTCGCATAGGTCGACGCAATCGCAAACGGATTCGCGGCCGCCCACGCGCTGTCCCGCACCGTGTAGAAGGCCATCCCGTGCAGCGTCGAGCCGCCTGACCGCGACAGCGTCGTCACCACTCCGCCCACACCGTGTCCGTACAGCGCCGACCCATACGCCGCCGCGTCGCCCTGCCCATCGACGCGGAACTCGCGCACCCCCGCCTGCGAAAACGTATACGACGAACCCGCCCGTTGTCCTCCGTCCGCGACCGACCGCGATCCGCTTCCCACTCCGGCGGCCGCGTCTTCTACCGCGTCTGACCCCGCATCCGCGTCCTCCGTTACGCCCGCGCCAACCCGCGCGCCGGAGAAGTTTTCATCTCCGCTCACACCGTCGATCCGGGCGCTGTTCTGCGCCGCGGCAATTCCGCGAAAGCTCATCTCATCCGCACTGCCGTCTCCTTCGGCGGCGTCATTAGCCCCGGCGGCCGTAAGCGCCAGCGTCTGCCAATCCCCGCCATTCACCGGCAACACAGCCAGGTCCTCCGCTGTAAGCCGCGGCCGGCCGATTGCAGTTTCAGCTCCGTTCGCGCCTTCCACGGAAACCGGCTGTCCCGACGCCGCCTGGCGCAGGCGCACCTCCACCTGGGTGACCCCACCCAACCTCACCTCGACCGGAACCGAGACCGGGACCGGCGGTCCTCCGCTCCCGCCCGCCACCGTCAGCGTGTACTCGCCCACCGGAAGCCGCACCAGCAAAAATTCGCCGTGCACCCCGGAGCGGGCGCGCAGCGTGAGCCCCGTCTCCATCGCTTCCACCACCAGGGACGCTCCCGCGACCGGCGCGCCGGCCGCACTCAGAATCCGCCCGCCCATCGCCCCATCGGTTGCCGATTGCGCCCCCGCGGCCGCACCCAGGCCGCAGCTCAACCACACCACCCACGCCCGCAGCGTCGCGTTCCACCCCACCCGACCGCGACCGTGCCCGATGCTCATCGACCCTCGTTCCAAAACCCAAGGGCCACACGAAGAAACTCGGTTGCAGCCAGCCGTCAGCCGGTCGTACCGTCTTCACGCGCCCTCCGAACCGACTCAACAGGAGAGAGAAGCTACGCGTTTCACCTGCCCGCTCGCCCCACTTCTGAGCGCGCGTCGCCGATCCCGCATCGCCAGGTCAGCGCAGCGCGAAAGCCATTTCGGCGCAGCCTGGAACTGCATGCGGGGAGCAGCCGAAGACTAATCCACTTTTCCCATTTAGGAAAGCTCTCTTTCCGCGCCCCTGCAGAATCCGCCCGAGCCCATTCCACTGGCAAAAAGGGCGGCAGCCGCGGCCGGATGCCGCAAGAAGCTGCGGGCGAGGGATGTCTCCGCTTGCCGCCCGCGGCTGTGGGAGCGAAGCCGATCCCGCTTCCGCTACACTGGGAAGTGGAAAATGTTCATCGATGAAGCCCGAATTCGCGTCAAGGCCGGCGACGGCGGCAACGGCTGCATGGCCTTCCGGCGCGAGAAGTTCGTTCCCCGCGGCGGTCCCTCCGGCGGCGACGGTGGCCACGGCGGCGACATCCTGATGTCGTCCTCGCTCTCCCACAACACCCTGGTCCACTTCCGCTTCAACCCCGAACACAAGGCCGCAGCGCGGCGGCCACGGCCTGGGCTCCAACTGCTCCGGCGAGACCGGCGAGCCCACCACCCTCAAAGTTCCGGTCGGCACCCTGCTCTTCGACGACGCCACCGGCGAACTCGTCCACGACTTCGCCCACCCCGGCGAGACCATCGTCATCGCCCGCGGCGGCCGCGGAGGCCGCGGCAACCAGCACTTCGCCACCTCCACCCACCAGGCCCCGCGCGAGCACGAACTCGGCCGCCCCGGCGAGGAACGCAGCTACCGCCTCGAACTCCGCCTGCTCGCCGACGCCGGCCTGGTCGGCTACCCCAACGTCGGCAAGTCGACCCTCATCTCCCGCCTCTCCGCTGCCCGCCCAAGGTAGCCAACTACGCCTTCACCACCCTCGAGCCCAACCTCGGCGTCGTCCAGGTCGGCGAGTTCCCCCACACCGCAGTCCTTCACCGTCGCCGACCTGCCCGGCCTCATCGAAGGCGCGCACCTCGGCGCACGGCCTCGGCATCCAGTTCCTCAAGCACATCGAGCGCACCTCGGTCATCGTCCACCTCGTCGATGTCTCCGACGCCTCCGGCCGCCCCGATCCGGTCGCCGACTTCAAAGTCATCACCGCGGAACTCAAGTCCTTCGATCCCGCACTCGCCGCCAAACCCACCATCGTGGTCGCAGCCAAGACCGACGTCGCCAATCCCGAAAAGCTCAAAAAACTCACCGCCTTCGCCAAGCGCCGCAAGTTGCCCTTCTATGCAATTTCCGCGGTCTCCGGCGAAGGCATCGAGCCGCTCAAGTACGCCATCGCCGAGCTGGTCGCCGAACACCGGCCCGCGCCCATCGAGTGTCGACGGACCCAAACCGGCGGCCTCCGTCAAGCCAGCCAAACTCAAGCCTGCCTACCCGCCGCCTGCTCCCCGGGCCCGCGGCCGCGCCCGATGATCGCCGCGCTCCTCCCACCGCAATCCGCTCATCCGAGTGGCGAATCTTTCTATAGACTTATAGCTGCGCTCCACATTTGGACGGCGCACAGCATTCCGTTCTCCTTGAGGATCCCTAATGAAGCTTCGGTACCTTGCCACCAGTCGTCGCTCTCGCTCTGACGACCGTTGCGGCCCACGCCCAGACCGGCGTTGGCCTCTACCTCAACCCCATCGCCATCCGCGCCAGCAACAGCGTTGCGGACACCGGCCCCTACGCCTTCCTCGGCCAGAACTCCACCTCCCAGGTGTTCTACGGCTACAACCTGGGCGGCTACTACGACTTCTTCCATGCCGGCAAGGTCGCCACCGGCTTCGATATGCGCTACTCCGACCTGCACGCCAATAACGCCCTGCTGCGCCAGTTCCTGGTCGGCGTTCGCGTCTCCGCGCAGCCCTTCGCCCGCCCCTTCAAGCCCTACGTCGAGGCCTCCATCGGCTCCGGCACCACCAAGGCCCCGCAAAGCACCGTGCACATCAGCAAGCTGGACTACGCCATCTTCGCGGGCGTCGACTACTCTCTCGGCCACCACGTCGATTTCCGCGCCTTCGAAATCGGCTACGGCTCGCTGTCCACCGCCAGCACCGCGACGGTCGCAGCCGCCGGTCCCAATATCCCCGCGGCTACCCTGCTCAACTTCAGCAGCGGACTGGTCTTTCGCTTCTAGCCCGCGGCGGCCATTCAGCGGGGGTCTGCGGCCTTCGCGCCCGCGCAAACAAAGGGCCTGACTGGCCGGAAAATCCCCGTTTCCGTCCTCGAAATCTTTCCGCTATAGAAATTTGCTGACATTGCCGTCCTACTTCTATATGCTCATCGGTGCGCCAAAACTCCTCGCAAAAGGAACACCGATGAAACTGCGATCCATAGCTATTGTCCTCACCGTCGCCCTCGCATCCGCAGCTGCTTACGCCCAAACCGGAGTCTACGTGACCATGGACGCGCAGCAGTTCACCCAGGAGGGCGTCAACACCCATCCTTTGAGTGTGGGCAGCCAGAACATCGACCGTCCCTGGCTCTATGGCCCGGGCTACGGCGTTTATTACGACGTGACCCATCTGCCCTACCTGGGCAAGCTCAAGACCGGCCCGGTTGTGATCGGCGTCGACGGCCGCGGAGACACGCTCCGGCTTTCTGAATACGGCTCCACGTTCAATCGCCAGGACGGCATCTTCAGCCTGCGCATCGCAACCAAGAGAACCTTCAAGGGCACCACCCCCTACATCCAGGGCGGCTTCGGCATCGGTCACACCAAGGTTCCATTCCGGACCGCTTATAGCAACAACTTCATCTATCAGTTCGGCGCCGGCGTCGACATGAAGGTCCACAAACACATTGACTGGCGCGTCGTCGAGGTAACCGGCGGCTTCCTGGGGAACTACAACACCGGCTACTATCCGCTGGGCGTTGGCGCAAACCAGAGCAACTATATGATTACCCTCGGCACCGGCCTCGTCTTCCGCGCACACTAACCCCGCTCCATTGGAGCGGTTTGCGGCTGGAGACCAGCGGTGCGGGAAGCCGCTTTGCGGCACGGTTCGCCGAAACCACACCGCCGTATCAACCCTGCCTCAACCGCTGCGCCCGGCAGCCCGCGTCCCAGCCCTCCCCCCTTTCAGTGAGTCTCCCGGAAAGGGGGGAGGGCTCCAGGCAGCGCTCTCGACCTTCAGCCCCTGCGATCCCCTCCCTTGCTGAATCGCCTGCCGGCGAGACTCCCCGGCATCGTCCCCACTGTTTTCTGGCCCGGCACGCCAGGTCTCCGCGGCTCCTGCCGGCACGAATTCCGCGCCGCCGGCTCGGCAGCGCCGCCCTGGCCGGGAAGATGCTCTAGCATGGTCAGAATGCGCGTTGCCTTCTTCGGCGGAACCTTCGATCCCATCCATCGCGGCCACCTGCGACTCGCCTCCGCGGCAGCAGAGGCCTTCGCCCTCGACCGCGTCCTGTTTGCCCCGGTCGGTATCCAGCCGCTCAAGTCCAAACGATCCACTGCGTCCTTCGCCGACCGCCTCGCCATGACTGCGCTCGCCCTCGCGTCCCTGGACCCGCCCCTTGGCAACCGTCAGCCCTCCTCTTGCGACTTCCTCGTCTCCACGCTGGATGCCCCGCGCCCCGACGGCCAGCCCAACTACACTATCGACACCCTCGCCGCGCTGGCCCGCGAATATCCCGCGGCAACTCTCTTTGTCCTCACCGGCGCCGACAGCTTCCTCACCATGCGCAAGTGGCGTTCTCCCGACCAACTTCTCACTCTGGCGGAGTGGATCGTCGTCAGCCGTCCCGAGTTCCCCCTGGCCGAAGCGCAGCTGGCACAACTCGGCCTCACTCCCGCTCAGCGCGAACGCATCCATCTCCTGGCCACGGTTAACGAGGATGTCTCCGCGACCGATCTTCGCCGGCGCCTGCGGGCAGGCGATCCCTGCCCCGGTCTGCTTCCTCCCGCGGTCGCGGCCTATATCCAGGACCACCACCTCTACCGCTAGCTGTTGGCGATGCTCTAAACTCGTGCAATATGGCCGACGACTCCGCCCCACCGACGCTGGCCGGCCTCTGGCTCAAATCCAAACCCGCGCGAACACCCGAACCCGCGCCCGCGGCCTCCCCGGATCCGGACCCATCGGCACGATCCTCCGGCGTCGAGCCGCAGATGGATCTGCTCTTTTCTTCGTCTTCCGTCGGCCCCGCCCGTGAACCGGCCTCGCCCCCGCCGCGTCCGGCCGTCCGCGGCCGGCGCAAACCCTCCCCGGCTTCCGCTCCCGCCGAGCCCGCAGCCAAGCCGGCAAAACCGCGCCGCCGCGCCGTTCGCGCCGAAAAGTCGCTAGCTTCTCCACCGCACCGCTCGAAGAACGCCGCATCTGGACCGTCCGCGACCTCATCACCGGAGTCCGCACCCAGGTCGAGCGCGACTACCCGGATATTTGGGTCGAGGGCGAGATCTCCAACTGCCGCATCGCGCCCTCCGGCCACATCTACTTCACGCTCAAGGACGGCGAAGCCCAGCTTTCGGTCGTGCTGTTTCGCCGCCAGGCCCAACTCCTCCGTTTTCGCCCCGAAGACGGCCTCGCCATCCTGGCTCGCGGCCGCATCTCGGTCTACGAACCGCGCGGCCAACTCCAGCTCATCGCCGAAACGCTTGAGCCCCGCGGCGCGGGAGCCCTCCAGCTTGCCTACGAACAGCTCAAGGCCCGCCTGCTCGCCGAAGGCCTCTTCGACGCCGGCCGCAAGCGCCCGCTGCCCGCCTTCCCGCACTCCATCGGCGTCATCACCTCCGTCGGCGGCGCGGTCCTCCACGACATCGTCAAGGTCATTCGCCGCCGTCACTCCCGCCTCAATCTGCTGGTCTTTCCCGCCACCGTGCAGGGCCCGGAATGCGCCGCGTCCGTCATCGCCGGCATTCGCTGGTTCAATGCTCACCCCGAGACCGTCGACCTCATCCTCATCGCCCGCGGCGGCGGATCGGTCGAAGACCTCGCCGGCTTCAACGACGAGGCCCTGGCCCGCACCATCGCCGCGTCCGCACTGCCCACCGTCTCCGCCATCGGTCACGAAACCGACTTCACCATCGCGGACTTCGTCGCCGATCTGCGCGCACCCACACCCTCCGCCGCCGCTGAACTCATCACCGCCAGCCAGCACCGCATCGAGGAGCGCGTTCAATCCCTCGACGCCCGGGTTCGCCGTGCCATCCGCTATCAGCTCATGATGGCGCGTCAGCGATTCACCGCGCTCTCCACCGCGCAAATTCAAAATCGGTTACAAACTCTCCTCGGCCGCCGCGGCCAGCGCCTCGACGACCTGCGCCATCGTCTCGAATCCGCCGCGGTCCGCCGCCTCCGCGCGCCTGCCGGCCGGCTCGCATCCCTCACCACGCGCATCGAACGTCAGAACCCATCGGTCCGCCTTGCCCAGGCCGGCCGGCGGCTCGAATCCGCGGACCAATCCCTCATCCGGCACACATTCACCGCGATCGCCGTTCGCACCACGCGTCTCGACCACGCGTCGACCCGTTTGCACGCGCTGTCCCCGGTCGCCGTGCTCAATCGCGGCTACGCTCTGGTGTATGCGGCCGATGGACAACTGCTGCGCAGCTCCGCCGAGACGCAGCCCGGCGCTTCCATCCGCGCCCGCCTCGCCCATGGCACCCTCGTCGCCGAAGTCACCGGCACCAGCGATTAGCCAAGGTCGCACACCTCGAGGTTCGCGCCCCGCCCCTGGTACCTAGCACCTCGTACCTAGTACCCTGTACCTATGAAGAAGCTTTTTGGGACCGACGGCATTCGCGGCGTCGCCGGCCAGTCCCCGCTCGATCCCACCACCATCCACGCCGTCGGCCTTGCTCTCGCGCATCATCTCGGCAGTTCGCCCCGGGTCTTGATCGGACAGGACACCCGCGAATCCTCTGACTGGATTGCCGCCACGCTCACGGCTGGCCTTACGGCCGGCGGCGCTGCGGTCGAATCCGCCGGCGTCATCACAACTCCCGCGGTTGCCTTCCTCGCCCGCACCCACCACTTCGACGCCGGCATCGTCATCTCCGCGTCGCACAATCCCTGGCAGGACAACGGGATCAAGCTCTTCGGCTGCGACGGATACAAGCTGCCCGACGCGACCGAACTCGCCATCGAAGCGGAAATCTTCCGGCACCTCGCGTCTTCAACGAACAACGGAGATCGAACAACGGACAACGTTTCACCGCCCGTCAACGAGGCCGACCGCGCCGAATACATCCGCTTTCTGCTCGCCGCCGTGCCCGGCCTCTCGCTTGACGGCCGCCGCCTGGTCGTCGATTGCGCCAATGGCGCCTCCAGCGCCATCGCTCCCCAACTCTTCGCCGAGCTCAACGCCAACGGCGGCGGCGAAGTCATCCTCACCCACGCCTCGCCCAACGGCCGCAACATCAACGAGAACTGCGGTGCGCTGCATCCCGAGATCGTCGCCGCCGAAGTGGTGAAACACCAGGCATCCATCGGCATCACCTTCGACGGCGACGCCGACCGCGCTCTCTTCGCCGACGCGACCGGCAGGGTGGTCAATGGCGACGCCGTGCTGCTGCTCGCGGCCCGTCATCTGCAGGCCCTGAACCTGCTCTCGAATTCGACCGTCGTCGCCACTACCATGTCCAACATGGGTCTCGAGGCAGCGCTCAAACGCTCGCAGATTAAAATGCTGCGCGCCCCGGTCGGCGACAAATATGTTCTGGAGCAGATGCTCTCCACCGGCGCAGCGCTGGGCGGCGAGCAATCCGGCCACATCATCTTCTCGGGCCGCTCCACCACCGGCGACGGCCTGCTCACCGCGCTCCTGCTGCTGGATATCGTTCATCGCAGCGGCCAGACCCTCGCCCAGCTCACCGCCGACCTGAAGACCTTCCCCCAGGTCATCGTCAACGTGCATGTGCGCGAGAAGCCCCCACTGGACCAGATCCCCGCCGTCGCCGCAGCCATCGCAGCGGCCGAGGCCGAGCTTGCCGACTCCGGTCGCGTGGTGATCCGCTACTCCGGCACCGAAGCCCTCGCCCGGGTCATGATCGAGGCCGAATCCGAATCCCTGATGCAGCGTCACGCCCAGACCATCGCCGCCGCTATACGCGCCGAACTCGGCGCCTAGATACGGTTCGCCCAGCGCAATCGATACGCCGGGTTCTGGGATGATGCCGGTTCGCTGCGGGGCACACGCTCACTGAATCGTTGCAGCGTCTTGCAGCGCTCGCGAGGCGTTGCCTCGAACGGTCTCCTAGACGATGGTGGTCAGACTGGATCCAATCGAGCCGAAGGCGCTGTTGATGTCTGAGGCAATCGTCTGCATGCCGGCAGTCGCTCCAAGAGCGATGAGAGCAACCACCAACGCATACTCGACCAGGTCCTGACCGTCTTCGCACGATAGGAATTCCTGCATTTGCATGCAGAGTTTATGCCATTGGGTTTTCATCGGAATCGTCTCCGTATTCCATGGCCCGATTGCAGTTCTATACCTGGGAGGCAACGCTGGGGGGCGGCAACCAGCGTGCCTCCCACGGCATAGGAACTCTGTTCTTCCTTGCATCGACTAGATGGAGGTGGTGAGCGACGAGCCGATGGCGAGGAACGCGGAGTTGATATCCGACGCCAGCGTCTTCATACCGGCAGTGGCTGCAAAAGCAATCAAAGCAACGACCAGGGCGTACTCGATCAGATCCTGGCCCTCTTCGCGGCTCAGCAGACTCTGGAACTTGGCAGAAAGCATCAAAAAATAGTTGTTCATGTCGATTTCTCCATAAATAGATTGTGAGTCCAGCCGTGGGCTGATGCCCAACCTACTTGCAACCGGCATGCCACTTGCCGATTAATTGCATCTGCTTGCAATGCGGAGAGTTATTCGCGATTGCAATGTTTTGCGCTGTGACCGCGTGTTTACAGGCCAAGCGTGACCGAGACGCCCCGTATACATCTTCTCCGTCACCTGCCCGACCCGCCCATTCACTTTGACTTCAGCGAGATAACTCGAAGGTCACACCTTTTCCGAAACGCTGGTAACCCGCTCCATCCGCGGCGGCGGCTGCGTCTCCCGGCGGTCCGCGCTGCGCACGGCGCAGAGATACCAGGCCAGCCATGCAGGTGCGGTCCACAGATATAACGCCAGGGTCCGCAGCGGTACTCCCATAAAGTTCCCGATTGCGATCGCCGCGCTCAATAACGCAAAGACCGCGACCAGGCTTCGCGAGCGGCTCCGGTATAAACCGTGCAACAGCGCCGGCAACAACACGGCCTGATCCATAAACCAGGAGTAGGGAGCCACCAGCAGCGACACCAGCATCAGCAACGAGCCGTGTTCCATCCAGTCCCAGTCAGCGCGATGTTTTTGAAAGTAGACCAGCGCCCAACCACAGCCAATCGCCGCCGGCAGAAACTGCAGCCAGTTCGAACTCGGGCTCACCACCATCCGGAAGATCATGCTGACGCAGGGAATCACCTGCATCGGCAGTTGCTCGGCCTTCATCGCCTGCGCGTATTGCACCCACGCCAGGGGCTGCAGCATATAAACCACAGCCACGCTGAGGCCGGCAGCGATCGCCGCGCCCCCCAGGATCTTGAAGCGTCTGGTCGCCACCACCCACACCAGCAGCACCAGCCCGAACGGCAGGAACAGGTGCGGCTTCAGTGCGCAAAGCCACAGCGACGCGCCGGCAAGCCACGGCCGCGTCGGGTGAAGGCGCAGAAAAAGCGCCAGCCCCAGCAGCACGAAGATCGCCTGCTGTCCCGTGATCAGGCAGGACAGCGCCGGAGAAAAAGTGTAGGCCAGCACATTCAACTGGCTCTTCGCCCGCCCGTGCATGGCCGCAATCGTCTGCACGGAGAGGACCAGCGCCCCCACCATCAGCAGGGACCACACCAGCGACGCGCCGCGAACGCCGAGGAAGCCCAGCGGCAGCACCAGCAACAGCGCCGGCGGCGGATTCCGCATCACCAGCGGCGGCAGGCCCGCGGGAAAGCCGGCCGCGCGCTCCAGCGGCAAAATCGCCTTCGCATCGTACGGGTTGGCGTGCTGCGCAAGCTGCCGCCCGGAGCACCAGTAGCTCACAAAGTCGCGAGCACCCGCGTATTGGTCCGTCAGCAGCGTCGTCAACAAGCCCGCCGCGTTCAACGCGAATGCCAGCGTGCACACGCCCACCACCAGAAACTCGGCCATCGTCCGAATCGTCTTCGGCTGCGCCAGTTCCTTCGTTCGCCGTTGAAGATTCTGTCGGTCCGCAACCTCGTGCATGGTCCCAACCTCGTTGCCCTGCGCTTGCCTCCGGCTAGACCGATGATCCCACCGGCGATTCGATTGCGGCATTCGTCTGCGTCCGCCCTTCCTCTTCGTCCCGCTGCGCGGCGGAGGCCGGGGCCGGGCCGGCGGCGCGCGTCGCATACAGATACCAGGCGATCCACGCCGGCACCGTCCACAGATAAAACGGCGACTGCAATACCGGGATTCCGTGAAGAGGCACCACCTCGATCACCGCGCTGGTCAATGCAAGCACAGCCAGCAGCACCCGCGAGCGGGTGACGTAAACCCCGTGCAGCAGCGCTGGAATCAGAACGACCTGGTCGATAAACCAGGTGTACGGAGCCACCAGAACCGACACCATCGTCAACAGCAGACCATGCGTTCTCCAGTCCCAGTGCTCGCGGTGCTTGCGATAGTAGGCCAGCGCCCAGATGCCGCCCAGCAGCGCCGGCAGATACTGCAGCCACAGCGCATTCGGGCTGATGCTGCGCCGCAGCACAATGCTGAAGCACGGAATGGGCAGCATGTCGTAGCGCAACGCGCTCATCATCTGGTGATACTGTTTCCACACCTGGCGATCCAGCACTTCAACGGCCAGTGCGCTCAAGCCGATCGCGCTCACGGCCCCAACCAGAATGCGGTAGCTCCTGGTCGCGACGATCCACGCCAACAGCACCAGGCCGAACGGCAGAAACAATTGCGGCTTCAACATGCAGAGCCACAGCGAGGCGCCCGCCCAAAATGGCCGGGATCGCTCCAGCCTCAGAAACAGGACCAGCCCGAGCAGCACAAAGAGCGAAAGCTGACCCGCTCCCAGGCAGATCAGAGCCGGTGCGAAGGTATAGCCAAGGAAGTGCAGATGGTTTTTCGGCGATCCATGCATCTTCCGGACCATCTGCACCGACGCCACCAGACACGCCAGCAGGAACAGCGACCACAGCACCACCCCAGGCGTCGGGCCCAGCAATCCGGCCGGATAAACCAGCAACAGGGCGGGTGGAGCATTCCCCATCACCAGCGCCGGCGTCCCGGAGTGAAGGCCCGCGGAGTGTTCCAGGGCGAGAATGGCATTCGTATCGTAGGGGTTGGCATGATGGACCAGTTGCCGTCCCGACGCCCAATACTCCACGAAGTCGCGCGTCCCCGCCGCATTCTTCTCCAGCAGCGATGTCGACAGGCCAACGATCATGAACGCAAACGCCAGCGTGCAGAAACCCACCGTGAGAAACTCGGCAGCGACCCGAATCTTCTCCCGGTGCGAACTCCGTCCCATGCGCAGTATCAGTTCGCGCAGCGTCACCTTTTGTGCGTTCCCATCATCCTTCATCGCTGCCCCTGTCCCCTGCGAACCGCATCTCCTCGTGCCGCATATACTCTCAGCCAACCGCTGGTTTGCGAGATACCGGCCTTGCATGCAAGCCGCCTGCGACGGACCGCTCCTGCGGGACGCCGCGATCGTCGCGGACTTCATGCTCCGCCGGATCCGCACCGCTCGGGTCCATCCCACGGATGGCGTACAGATACCAGACAAGCCACGCCGGCGCCGTCCATATATAAAGTCCCGAGGCAAGCGGCACGCCCGCCAGCACTTCAATCAGCGCAACTCCCGCAATGCATCCGAAGGGCACAAGCGAGCGCCCGGCGTTCAGCGATCGATACAACCCAGCCAGAATCGCCGGCAACAGCAGCACCTCGTCGGTGAACCACGCGTAGGGAGCAACCATCACCGACACCAGCAGCAGCAGCGCGCCGTGGTCAACCCAACTCCATCGCTCGCGGCGTTTCCAGAAGTACCAGATCGCCCACGCACAGCCGGCCAGCTCGGGCAGCACCTGAATCCACAGCGCGTTGCGATCGATGGCAATCCGCAGCAGCACGCTCAGGCAGGGGATGAACAGATTCTGAATATTCTCCGCCCTTTCGCCATGAGCGTACTGCGACCATACCGCAGGATCGAGCAAGAGGATGAGCGCAAGACTCGACATCAATGCAGCGATCGCACCAATCAGGATCGGGTAGGCCTTGCGCAGCACAATCCACGCCACCAGCACGATGCCGAACGGAAGGAACAGATGCGGCTTCAACGCACACAGCAGCAGCGACGCTCCCGCGAGAGAAGGCCGCGACCGATGCAGGAACAGGAACAGCGTGATCCCCAGCAGCAGAAAAATCCCAACCTGTCCGGCCAGCAGACACGCGAGAGCCGGAGGGAAGACATAGCCGGCCAGGTAGAGCCGGTCGCGGGGCCGCCCCTGCACGATCCAGAGCATCCGAATCGACGCCATCAGCGCCGCAACCAGCGCCAGCGACCACACGATTGCTCCCACCCGCACACTGACCAGGCCAAGCGGCAGCGTCAGCACAAATGCCAGCGGCGGGTTGCGCATCAGCAGCGGCTGTTGGCCCACCAATCCCGCGGCACGCTCCAGCCGCAGGACCGCCTCGCTGTCATAGGGATTGCCGTGGTGAACGAGCTGCTGGCCGGCAGCCCAGTAGGAGACGTAATCGCGATTCGCAGCGTCACTCCCGCTGATCGCAAAGGCCAGGATGCAAGCCCCAGCAGCGAGCATCAAGCCGGCAGCCACCATCCGCAGAGGGCTGGCTTTGACTGCGCGCTCCGGGAGCTCTGCCATCGAAGTGTGGGAGATCCGGTTCATCGCCCGACCTCATGCACCGCAACTCGCGGCAGTCGTCCCTCGACCTGCCTTCAGCTTGCGCTGGCCGGCGCCCGGCAGCGTCCATCCCGCCCAACTCAGGGTTGCGCTCAAGTCCGCCGCGGCTGGCCAACGCCAACCTGCGCACCATCGAGCCGGGGCCCTCCGCGTCATTGCGGCGCCTGCGTCTGCGGCACTGGGACAGCCGAGGTCGCCGGCGATGTCGTTCCCCCTGAACCCGCGCTCATCCCGCCTTCGATGATGAGGGGCTGCTCGGGTTTCATGCTGTCCAGCAACGACTCCACCGGTACGGACGGGGGCGGCGGATTCGGAGCCTTCGCTCCCGTCACCTCGGCTCCCGGCGTCGTCATGGGAATGTTCGAGTTCGGCGGCAGGAACTTGTCCGGATACTTCAGCGCGGGCAATGGGGCGCCACTCGGTATGGGAGCAACAATCTCCGGAGTCACAATCACGATCAGTTCGGTGTTGGTCTTCGAGTCGGAGATGGATTGAAAGAATTTGCCCAGGATCGGAATATCCCCAAGGAAGGGAATCTTCGAAAAGTTCTTGGTCGAACGATTGTCGAGCAAGCCGCCAATGGCAAAGCTCTGCCCGTTGCTCAGCTCGACCTCCGTTTTCACTCTGCGCACGTCGATGCCGGGAACCGTGAATCCCGAAATCGTAATGCCATTGCCGAAGTCCAGCTGGCTGACCTCCGGAGCTACCTGCAGCCGGATGGTGCCGCGCGGAGTAATCGTGGGAATGAAGTTCAGGCGCACCCCGAATTGCTGGAACTGGATGGTGATTCCGCCGCTCCCCGTCGCGCCAATCCCCTGCACAACGGGATACGGATACTGCCCGCCGGCCAGAAAGCTGCCCTCTTTTCCGTTTGCCGTCAGAAGATTGGGCTCGGCCAGCACCTCCAGCACCCCGTTGGTCTCCAATGCCTGAAGCGTCGCGCCCAGATTCAGGTCGGGGCGGAACACAGCCAGGTTCAGCAGGCTCGAAAGGCTCACCGTGGAAGCAGTTGCCGCAGTGGTCCCGGTAGCGGGAGCTCCTGAGGTCACCGTCGGCGGAGAGAACTGCTGCGTCGAAACCGTGCCGACCGTATTGGCCGCACCCAGGCTATACAGATTGATCCCAAGTTGTTTGGCCAGGGTCCGGTCATAACTGGCAAAGCGCACCTTCAGCAGAATCTGCGGGTCAGCCGGGGGCACGTCGACATACAGCAGGTTGACCACCTTGCCCGCGGTCGAAGCGATCTCCACCGCCCGCGTCGAACTGGTCAGGTCCTTCACCGTTCCGCGGAGGAAGATCAGGCCGTTCTCCGCGCTGAGCCGCAGCGTCTGCCCGGGAAGCTCGGTCCTCAGTTCGCGGCGGATCGAATCCAGCCGGTCGCCCGCGACGTAGTCGCTCGCGCGCACCTGAACATTGAAGAACTGCCGTCCGCCGCCGGCTTGCCAAACGATCAGGCTCGTATCGCCTGCCGTTTTCCCGTTCAGCATGATCTCGGTCGGACTGACCGCCGTGGCTTCGGCAATGTCACTGGAGCCAACCGCAATCCGCTGAATCGGCTGCGCGCAGTCCACCAGAACCGACTTCCCCACCGCGACCACCAGGTCGTTTGCGGTGTCCTGTGCTGCCGGAGCAGTTGGAGCCTGGGCCATCGCGGTTGGCCCTGCGCAAATCGCAAGAGTCAAGGCACAGAACCACGCAACGGGAATGCCGATTCGCACGTTCACGGTTTCTCCTCACCAGAGGCAAATTTCTCTTCACTCTGCTTCGATCCGTTGAAGACCTGGATCACGTACTCCTGCGACTTCGGCTTGGCCTCGACATGAGGCGCCGGCGCGGCGGGCCGCGCCTTGGGCGGCGGCGGCGTATTGCCCGCGTAAAGATTGGCCACCGCAGTTCCGGGAGTCTGCGGCATATTCGTGTCCAACGGGTTCCGCAGCACCAGTTGGATATGCGCCTGGGTGCTGGCCAGACTCAGGTCTTCGGCCTGCTCCGGAGTCACCAGCAGGTTCACCACCTGCACCTGCTGCGGCTTGCCTTCCCCGTCCTTCTGGATATCGGTGCCGGCCGACAGGACCTCGATATTCTGCAGCAGCGTCTTCACCTGCGGCCCCTCGGCCGGATTCGGCTGATCCGGCGGGTTGCCCGAGATCAAGACATCCACCCGCATCCCCGGAGTCACAAATCCTGCCACGCCCACCACGTCGTCCACCTTGATCGCGCAGGCCCGCATGCCCTGCGGAATCGTCGCCGCCAGCCCTCCGCCGGCTCCCGGCGCGGCCAGCCGGCTGTTCAGAATCGGCTCGCCCTTGTACAGATTCGAGGTCACTCCGCGACCGATAGCTTCCTGGCGGTTCGTGATCGCGCCTTCCGGCAAAGCCCCCTCGATCTCCACCGTCCCCAGATCGGTGTCGTGAAGAACGCTTCCCAGCGGAATGTCCGCGGCAGCCACCACCACGGCCGTCGTCTGCGGCTGCGACGCCACCACGCGGCTGCCCACCACGCGATACACCGCGTAGGCGCATAAGGCAGCAACGATGAAAGCGCTCAAGAGGATCAGCTGCACTCTTCTATTCATGGTGAGACCTGTTCCAACTGGCTGTCCAGCCAGTCGTCCCTTTCTATCCTTACTGGCAATTTCTGTGCCAAAGGCCCGCTGGGCGTACTGCCGTCAAATCATAGGTTTAGAGGGTCCCGGACGGGCAAAGTGTGAACGCGAGTATACCACCCGCCCCGGCTGTGTAGCCGGGTAGACACGATTGTCTCCGCATTCCCCTATTTTTTGAGCGACTTGCAGCCACTTCGGTTGGCCTGAGAATTGCTTCCCCCAGGGGTGGAATATCCCCTGACAACGGCCCCCCTGCCGGCGCAGGGCTGGTTCGTTTTATCCTGCAATGGCAACACCGGCGCGCGGGGGTTTAGCCAAACATGAAGCCTGCCCCGATGATCACGCTTTTCACTCGGCCGCAGTCATCCCCGCGCCGCGGGTCGGCCGCCATCGCGGTGTCCATCCTGGCGCACGTCGCGGGCTGCGGCTGGCTGTTTTTCGGGCTCGCCCACACGCCCCGCTTCGACCGCAAGTCGACCCTCCAGCGATTTACCGTCCGGGTTTTGGATGCGCCCGAAGCCCAACCCCAGCTCCAGCCGCCGGCCGCTGGCGCTCATCCTCCGTCGCAAGCCGCCAACCGCGTGCCCACCCCGGCCGCAGACACCCCAGTGTCTCCGCCCAGCGTCGCCACGGGAGACGAAAGCCCGGCCCCAGCGCCCTCGCCTGCGTCCCAGCTCGCCAAACTGGTTCACCAGTCCCAGATCCTGGTGCAGCCCGACGCGCCTCCCGATGTCGTGCTGCTGCACAAGACGCCCATCCCCACCGTCTTCCTGTGGGCGCCGGCCAGCGCCCCGATCAAACCCATCATCGAGGCCCCCCAGCAGAAGTCCATGGTGGCCCAGTTGCGCCCGAAGCTCGATCCGCCTAACCGCGAAGTGAATCTGGCGGACGTCCGGATGTCGTCCACCCCCTTCGCGGCTGCGCTGCACGCGCTCCCGCCCAGCACCACCAGCCCCATCGTGGTTCGCGGCCCCGATCCCGTCAAACAGATGCCGCAAACCGCAACCCAGCCCGCCGCCGAGCCCACTCCGGTCCGCGTCATGTCCATCTCCGACCTGCAGGCACAGGGAGGGCCCGTCGCCATTCCGCTCGCCAATGCATCGGCCAAACCGTCCGCGACGCCGTCGCTCTCTCCCGGCCACTCCGATGCCTCCACCGAATCGGCGCACCCCGGCACAGCCGGCAAACAACCCGGAGCCGCCGCCGGGACGACACCCGGAACCCCCGCGCCCAGCGCAGCGGCGCCCGGACAGAATTCACCCAGCCCCGGGCAGAACTCGGGAACTCAGCCCGGGAAAGCAGCCACCGGAAACAGCGCGGTCGCACCGGCCGGCGCAGCGCCCGCGCCGGGTCCCGGCTCCGATGCCGGTGCCGCCCTGGCCAACCTCGGTCCGGTCACGCATATCACCCTGCCCAAGGACGGGCAGTTCGGGGTGGTCGTGGTGGGCTCATCGCTCGCCGAACAGTTCCCCGAGACCGTCGGGATCTGGAATGGCCGGATGGTGTATACCGTCTATCTGCACGTGGGCGCGGGCAAGAACTGGATTCTCCAGTACTCCCTGCCCTCCGCCGCGCAGGCGGCCGCGATGGGCAGTACGACGCGGCCCGACGCGCCCTGGCCCTATGACATCGTGCGGCCCCACTTCGATCCCGACGACTTCAACTCCGACGCCCTGATGGTGCACGGCTTCGTCAACGCTGCGGGCCGCTTCGAGCGGCTCGCCCTGGTCTTTCCGGAGGAGTTCGCCAAAGCCAAGTTCCTGCTCAGCGCACTGCAGCAGTGGGAGTTCCGGCCGGCCCGGCAAAATGGCCAGGTCGCTGCGGTCGAAGTCCTCCTCATCATTCCCGAAGAAACGGAATAGCGCCGCTCTCTGCCTGTTTCGATTGGTCGTCCCGCCAATTCAGACCAGCAAGCGCGTTCGCCGCTCCGCAGCCAACGCTCCCCACGGGAACTCAGCGCCCCGGCCTTCCCCGCGGAAGCCGCAGCCCCCGCGCAGCCCGGCCGGAACACGCCTCATGCGCTCCGTCCCATAGTCCCTCCTGCACCCGATGGAAGAACTGGTGCAGCACCTTTTTCGTCAACTGCGTGCATGGATGAAGATCGAAGGTCCGGCGCGACTCCTGCCGCTGCAA
>CAWBFL010000066.1:0-70771 GCA_963787905.1 uncultured Acidobacteriaceae bacterium
CGCGATCGCCAGCGCCATGCCCACCGCCGCCGACCAGAAGTTGTGCGTCGCCAGCCCGAACATCTGCGTCAGGTAGCTCATCGTCTGTTCCGGCACGTACGCCTGCCAGTTCGTGTTCGTCGTAAACGAAGCCGCCGTATTCCACGCCAGGAACTGCTCCACCGCCGGCCAGTTCTGCGGGTTCCACAGCGGGATCGCGTGCTGCAGCCGCTCCACCCCGTAGGTCAGCAGCAGCGTCGCGCAGCTGAACACCAGCATGGCCACGCCATACTCCGTCCACCGCATCTCCGCGTCCGCGTCCACGCCCGTCAGCTTGTACAGCAGCCGCTCCAGTGGAACCAGCACCGGGTCCAGCCACGTCTGCTTGCGCTCATACACCCGCGCCATGTACAGCCCCATCGGCTTCGCCGCGAGCAGCACCAACCCAAAAAAGACTGCAATCTGCAGCCAGCCATTCGAGGTCATCAGAATTTCTCCGGACGCAACAACGCCACCATCAGGTACACCAGCAACCCACCCGTCAACAGCAGCAGCAGCACATTCTCAATCATGGCCTCCGCCCTTCATCAACCGCCGGCAACCGCCGACATACCACACCGCAACCAAGAAAAATACGATCGAAGCCGCGAGAAACGCGAGGTCGCTCATGCACTCTCCTGAAGCCTCCCAGCACCCGCCGGCGTCGCCGCGGCCCTGAGACGGATTGAGGTTTCGCCGCGCCCTCCAGCAACTGGCCCAACCGAAACCGCTAAGCAAGTCTTGCAGCCATCCCCGTAGAAAGTCCGTAGGAAGGGCATAAAGATTTTGTTAAGGACCCGAAATATCCGCCGCCCCCACCCACAACCAGCCCCTAGCACCTAGCACCTGGCACCTAGCACCTAGCAACCAGCAACCAGCAACTAGCAGCAAACCTACTCCTCGCCCACCGGACTCAGCCGGTACCCCACCCACGGCTCGCTCACGATATACCGCGGCTCGCCGCCCTTGCTCGCGTCCGGCTCGATCTTCTTCCGCAGTTGCGCCACCAGCACCCGCAGATACTCCGGCTGGTCGATCCCGGCCACGCCCCACACCGCCCGCAGCAGCGTCTTATGCGTCAGCACCCGGTCCGCGTTGCGCGCAAAGTACACCAGCAGGTCGAACTCCTTCGGCGTCAGGTGCACCTCCGCCCCGCGCACCAGCACCTGGTGCCGCTCCAGATCGATGCGGAAGTCCCCCAGCTCGATCAGCGTCTCCTTGGCTTCGCCGGTCGCCGACGCCAGCCGCCGCATCTGTACCCGCACCCGCGCCAGCAGCTCCTGGATGCTGAACGGCTTCGTAATATAGTCGTCCGCGCCCTGGTCCAGCGCCTCCACCTTCGACGCATCGTTGCCGCGCACGCTCAGCACAATAATCGGCACCCGCGAGCGCTCGCGGATCTCCCGCGTCAGCTCCGTCCCATCCATCCCCGGCATCGCCAGGTCGGTAATCACCAGGTCCGGCTGCGCCTTCAGAAACATCTCCAGCGCCTCGGCCCCATCGTGCGCCACCGTCACTTCATGCCCATTGCTCTGCAGCGACGCGCGCAGCGCCCGCGTAATCTGAGACTCATCGTCCACTACCAGAATCTGCATCCGTCTACCAGCTTCCCAACTTCGGCCCTGCCATCCTTCGACTTGCCCTGCGCCTCCAGCCATCCCAGGCCGTTACGCAACTTTTGATGCGGCCCCAACCACTTCGGCCCATGCAACCATCAATTCGCATCTACCAACTAGCACCCAGTCCCTATCCCAGTCCCCAGTCCCCAGTCCCTCACTTCGCCACCTGCGTCACAATATGCACATCCACGTGCGGCGCATTCCGCATAAACGTGCCCAGCGCGTGGTAGTAAAGATACTGCTTCCATCCCTTCACCGCACTGCGCCCGAAGAACACCTGCGTAATCCGGTTCTTTGAAATATAGTCCGCCGCCGCCGCAGGCACGCTGCGTCCCTTCAGCCGCACCACCCGCGCCCCCACGTTCTCGGCAAACAGAATGTTTCCCTCCAGCGTCCGCCGCTTCGCCTCGGGAATCTCCGCGTCCACCTCCACGTACAGCACGAAGAACTCGCCATTGGTCGCCTCCGCCATCCGCGCCCCCCGCGCAATCAAATCGCGCGACTCCGGGTTGGCGCTGATGCACACCGCAATCCGTTCCGCAATCTGCCAGTTCCCGCTCAGCTTCTTGCGCGACACGTAATCGTCCAGCGTCCGGTCCACCGCCCGCGTCACCCGCTGCAGCGCCATCTCGCGCAGCGCAATCAGGTTCCCTCGCCGGAAGAAGTTCTGCAGCGCCCGTTCCGCCCGCTCCATCGGGTAGATGTCGCCGCGCCCCATGCGCGTCACCAGCGCCTCCGGCGTCAGATCGCTCAGCACCACCTCGTCGGCCCGGTCCAGCACCCAGTCCGGGACCGTCTCCCGCACCGTAATCCCGGTCAGGCTCTGCACCCGCGGCGTAATGCTCTCCACATGCTGGATATTCAGCGTCGACAGCACGTCGATCTCCGCTTCCAGAATCTGCAGCACATCCTGAAACCGTTTCGTATGCTGGCTGCCTTCAATGTTGGTGTGCGCCAGCTCGTCGATCAGCACCACCTCCGGCTTCCGCCGCAGGATCGCGTCCACGTCCATCTCTTCAAACAGCGCGCCTTTGTACTCCATCTGCTTGCGCGACACCTGCTCCAGTTGTCCCGCCAGCTCCGCCGTGCGCGCCCGCCCGTGCGTCTCCACAATCCCGATCACCACGTCTTCGCCGCGGCTCTTCCGCCGGATCGCCTCGCTCAGCATGCTGAAGGTCTTGCCCACCCCCGGCGCATACCCCAGAAACACCTTGAACCGCCCGCGCTTCTGCCCGCTGACGTCCGCCAGCCACTCCTCCGGTGTCTTCGTCCTCGGCTGTTCCGTATTCATCTGGCTCCGTCCCGCATCTCACCCACGCCCCTGAACCTCGTCCCCTCGCTCCACAAATCCGTCGCCCTGCGCCCGTCAATGCTCACTCGCAGCCCGTCAGCTCTGCTCGCTGCGGCGGCCAGAATCAGAACCTCCCGCTGCCTCCACCAACCTCCCACTGCCTCTACAAACCTCTCGCTGCCTCCAGGAACCTCCCGCCGCTTCTACAAACCTCTCGCTGCCTCCAGGAACCTCCCGCCGCTTCTAGGTAAGCCAAGCCTTCAGGCTTGGCCCTCCCAGACTCCGATATCAATTGGGGCTTTAGCCCCTGGAGCACCCTCCCGCCTGGCTGGCACCTCGTACCCAGCACCTCGCACCTAGCAACTAGCAACTAGCAACTCACAAAACTCACAACTAGCATCTACCCGAAACCCATCAAAAAACCGTAAGTCTCCCGCTCGCGCCGCGCCCTGCCCGCATACAATTCCCTCTGTGTACACCAAGCGCATCGTCGATGCCGCGCGCTGGCTGATCATCGCTCTCGCGCTTGCCGGAATTGTAACCCTTTGCCGCCGGATCGCCGGCGTCAGCGACACCACCGTCGCGCTCACCTTCCTGCTCCTGGTTCTCGTCCTCGCCGGAAACTGGGGCCTGCGCTACGCCGTCGGCGCCTCCGTCACCGCCACCGTCCTCTTCAACTATTACTTCCTTCCCCCCATCGGCACCCTCACCATCGCCGACACCCGCAACTGGGTCGCGCTGTTCGCCTTCCTCGGCACCGCCATCTACGCCTCCCACCTCGCCTCCCGCATCCGCGAGGAGTCCGACGAGGCCAACGCCCGCCGCCGCGAGTCCGAGATGCTCTACCGCCTCGGCCGCCAGCTCCTCCAGCCCGAAAACGTCTCCCAGCTCTTCAACTTCATCCCTCCCTCCGTCGCCAACGCCTTCAACTCCCCCTCCGTCACCCTCTACATCGCCGACGGCGACCGCATCTATCTCTCCGATCCCAAACGCATCGCCAGCCCGCGCGTCCCCTGGTCGCCGGTCGAAACCCCCGGCACCGTCGCCTACGCCGACCGCTCCCGCGCCGAAATCGTCCGCGAGCTCCGCGAGGCCATGATGCAGCCGCTCTTCCGCCCGCCCGCCGACGGCCTGCCCACCTCCATCCCCCTGCACATCGGCGTGCGTCCCTCCGGCGCCCTCCTGCTCGAAGGCATCTGCCTCTCGCGCGAGTCCATGGAAGCCCTCAGCGGCCTCGTCTCCATGTCCATCGAACGCGCCGAAGCCCTCGGCAACAGCGCCCGCGCCGAGGCCGCCAAGGAAACCGAACGCCTGCGCACCGCCCTGCTCGACTCCGTCACCCACGAGCTGCGCACCCCGCTCACCGCCATCAAGGCCTCCATCAGCTCGCTGCTCTCCCAGGCCGCGCTCCCGCCCAGCGCCCAGCACGAGTTCCTCACCATCATCGACGAGGAGTCCGACCGCCTCAACTACCTCATCGAGCAGGCCGTCGAAATGGCCCAGCTCGACGCCAACAAGGTCCAGCTCGACAAAAAACCCATCGCCGTCGCCGCCCTCATCCAGCCCGCCGTCGAGCAGGCCCGCGCCAACCACCCCAGCCGCGACTTCCGCGTCTCCCTCCCCCACAACCTGCCCCAGGTCCTCGCCGACGCCGGCTGGATCCAGAAAGTCCTCGCCAACCTGCTCGGCAACGCCGTCAAATACTCCCCCGCCCTCCCGCCCGAACCCGCCCAGCCCGTCTACGTCTCCGCCGACCTCCAGGGCGATTCCGTCGCCATCTCCGTCGCCGACCGCGGCCTCGGCATCGACGCCTTCGAGCAAAGCATGATCTTCGACAAGTTCTACCGCGGCCAGAGCCAGCGCAACCGCGTCTCCGGTACCGGTATGGGCCTCGCCATCGCCCGCGCCATCGTCAACGCCCACGGCGGCGCCATCTCCGTCACCAGCCAGCTCGGCCACGGCTCCGTCTTCACCTTCACCCTCCCCATCCTCCGCACCACCTGACCCCTCCACGCGCTCGCACTCAGCACGCGCTCACGCTCACAAACCTTTCGGTTTGTCATTCTGAGGCGTAGCCGAAGAATCCCCGTAGGCATGCAGCCTGAAATTCGCCTGACGACCCGGCAAGCACAGATACTTCCATTCCGCGGTGCTTAAAGGCACGGCTTCAGAGCCTGTCCTGACCTTGCCGAAGGAACCTGCGGTTGTTCTTACGCGCTCTCCCCCGCAACATACCCCTCGACACGTGTATCGTTACGCGATACACTCTCGCATGTGATCCGCTCGTTCAGGCACGCCGGGCTGGAAAAGTTCTTCCTCACCGGATCGAAGGCCGGCATCCAACCCGCCCACGCACGCAAACTGGCAGAACAGCTCATCTTCCTGAATCGCGCGACGCAGCCTTTGGATATGACCCAGCCCGGTTGGGACCTCCATCCGCTCAAAGGCGACCTCAACGGGCATTGGTCGGTGAAGGTCAACGGCAACTGGCGCATGACCTTCCGCTTTGAAGGCACCGACGCCATACTGGTCGACTACCGGGACTATCACTGAAGGGAGACGAAGCCATGCAGATGTTCAACCCGCCCCACCCCGGCAGAATCTTGAAGGACTCGCTCGAGAACATTCCCATGAGCGTCACCGCCTTCGCGGAGCACATCGGCGTCTCCCGCGTCACTCTCTCGCGGGTCATCAACCAGCGCGCCGCAATTACCCCGGAGATGTCCATCAAACTCAGCCAGGCATTCGGCCAGCCGACCTCCGACATCTGGTTTCGCATTCAGGGCGACTACGACTTCTGGCACGCCTCCCGCGCCAAACGCAAGAAAATCCGCCCCATCCGCATCGCCGCCTCCAAAGCCGCCTAGCCCACCTCCCGACTGCCCCATCCTGGTCGCCGCCTTTTGCCGCCAGGGTGGGGAAGGCCGGGTGGCCCGGCCCGCCCTGAGCGGGGCCGAAGGATCCGACGCGCGCACCTTCCCGTCCACCATGGGATGACCGCACTTGCCGCCATCGGATCACCGCACTCGCCGCCATCGGATCACCGCACTTGCCGCCACGGGGTCACCGCACTGGCTTCTAGGTAAGCCAAAGCTTCAGCCTTGGCCCTCCCTCGACCCATCAAAAGAGAGGCTTGAGTGGATGCTGAAAAACTCCGTTTTGCTTGCGGGCACGGATTTATCCGTGCCGTAAAAGCCGCAGAATCATCGCGGCTTGAGCCGCTGAGGTCACTGTTTGCACCCTCTGACTACTCTGGGCCGCCTTTCTCCGCACCCTCTGAAAGCCAGAAGCTCCGTCATCTCGACCGCAGCAGCGCGGCTTGATCGCGATGCGAAGTGGAGAAGCCTGTCCTGAGCCTGTCGAAGGAACCCCCCGCATTTTGCTTCCTACCCCTGCGGGCGCCTCATTCGTGACAGCTTGATCGTCACGAGTGGGGTCCAGCCAGAAACTCCGTCATCTCCATCACCCCAACCACCCCGCATCCTCCTCCACCTCCGCCGGGCGCCCCACATCCCCCGGAGACGCGGGCTCCCCCACCAGCTCAATCCGCACTCGCCGCCCCGCCATCGCCGCCGCCCGCTCCAGACTCCCCAGCGTAATATCGTCCGCCGCATCCAGCAGCCGGTCCACCTGCGACCGGCTGGTCTGCAGCAGCCGCGCCATCCGGTTCTTCGAGATCCCCTGCTCCCGCATCGCCTCGGCCAGCTGCCCCGCGACCGCCTCTTTCACCGCGACCTTTTCCCCCAAGACGCCCTCCCCTCAGCCTACGCCCTTTATATCATGCAATGCACCATAAAAGCTCCATACCACTCCAGCTCCGCCGCCCGGCCGTCACTACGCATTTTATTTCATACATTGCACTAAATATCATGCCATCCCCTCCGCATACAAAATTTCCAACCCCCCGTAATCCTCCCCGCCCCACCCCCGTCTATTGCAGCCGAATGGGTTAGCATCTTCCTCCCCTCATTGGAGAACGACCATGAACGTCCGCACGCCCCTCTTCGCCCTCGCCTCTTCCGCCGCCCTCGCCGCCGCCCTCGGCTGCTCCTCCGCCGTCACCCCCAGCGCGGTCACCAACATCACCACCCCCGCCGCCACCGTCCCCGTCCTCATCACCGACGCGCCCTCCGACCAGCTCCTCAGCTTCTCCCTCACCATCAACTCCATCACCCTCACCGACACCGCCGGCAAGACCGCCACCATCCTCTCCACCCCCACCACCGAGGAGATCTGCCATCTCAACGGCATCCAGGCGCCGCTGGTCACCGCCTCCATCCCCCAGGACACCTACGCCTCCGCAACTCTCACCTTCTCGAACCCCGCCGTCACCTTCATCAACTCCTCCGGCCAGGCCGTAGTCGCCACCACCGTCCTCGCCACCACCTCGTACACCTTCACCTTCCCCGCCCCCGGCTTCACCGTCAACAACACCTCCACCTCGCTGCTGGTCGATCTCCTCGCCGGTCGCAGTCAATCGCCATCAACGGCTCCACCGTCACCGTCACTCCGGTCTTCTCGCTCAAGCCCGTCCCGCCCGCCACCGCCGTCCCGCCGCCCAGCCAGAACGGCACCGGCATGCAGCAGATGGCCACCGTCGTCTCCGTCTCCGGCACCAGCGTCACCCTCGAACCCGGCTCCGGCCCCAACTTCACCGTCACCACCAACAGCGCCACCGTCCTGCAGGGCTTCTCCGCCGTCTCCGCCCTCACCGCCGGCGAGCTGGTCCAGGTCGACTTCATCGTCCAGTCCGGCGGCGTCTACCTCGCCACCCGCATCCAGCTCGCGCCTCCGCCGCCCGCCGGCCAGCCGCCCGTCAGCCTGCTCAGCGGCCCCGTCCTCTCGGTCGCCTCCGGCAGCTTCAGGATGGCCGTCATGCAGGGCCTCGGCCAGGCCGTCAGCCCCACCGCCACCGGCAACCTCTTCACCGTCGACACCTCCTCCTCCACCGTCTTCGCCATCACCCCGCAGTTCGTCTCGCTCACCGGCCTGCCCTTCACCCCAACCTTCACCGCGGCCAACCTCACCGCCGGCCAGTCCGTCGGCGTCATCGCCTCCGCCATCTCCGGCTCAACCGCCACCGCCACCAACGTCGACTCATCCCGCAGACCCTCGGCGGCACCGTCACCGCCATCGCCACCGCCGGCAGCTACACCGCCTACACCCTCACCCTGCCATCCGGCTCGGCCTTCACCGCGCTCGCGGGAGCCACCACCCTCACCGTCTACACCTCCACCGCAACCGCGCCCCCGCCGCCTTCGGCCACCGCACCTCCCGCCATCGCCGTCGGCAGCCAGGTCCGCTTCAACGGCCTCGTCTTCAACCTGGGCTCCGGCAGCTTCGCCATGGTCGCCGGCTGCTCGCCCGACGGCCCTCCCGGCGCCTGACCCCCGCCGGAACACCCGCTCGATCGCTATGCCTCTGTCTTCCCGCGTAGCGTCGAGGACCGCACCCAATGCCGGGAGCCCTTTTGGACAGGCTCCCGGCTCTTTTTCCCCCACCCCACCCCACCCCCTAGCCCCCACCCCCCACCCCCCAGCCCCTAGTCCCCAGCCCCCAGTCCCCAGTCCCCAGCCCCCAGCCCCTACACCTCCGAGCACCCCAGCGCACTCAGATACAGATTCGAAATATTGCTCACAATCTCCGCATCCGTATTCCCCGGCCGCTTCGACAGCTCCTTCCACTCCGCGTCTGCCCCAAACGCCGCCCACTTCGCCGTCATCTCCGCCGCATCGGCAAAGGTCAGCAGGTAGGTCAGCGCCGGCATCCTGGTCCCGTACAGCGTGTCCGCGAAGAACACCGGCGTCAGCCCATTCCGCACGAAGATCCCAATCTCCGCCTCGTTGAACATCGCCATCTTCCGCTGGTGCGCCGCCTGGCTCGCGCTCTCGTACGTCCGCAGTTGAAAGATCCGTTTCGGCAGCTTCCCGTCCACCAGCTTCGGCGCCGTCAGCCGCGGCCAGCCCGCAAACGCCCCCAGCAGCGACCGCTCCGACCGCTCAAACGCCGGCGCCCCCGCCGGAGCATCCCTGAACCCGCCTGCCGCCTTCACATACTCCGCGTCCGCGCCCAGCGTCGCGTCCAGCGTCACCAGCGCCGCCGCGTCGGTCGAAGGAATCAGCACGTAATACGTCGGCGTCCCCGGCCCCACATCCAGCTTGAACGCCCCCACCGGCCCCATCCCCAGCCGTCCCAGCGCCGGGATCAGCGCCCGCTCCAGATACCCCTGCGTCAGCCCCGTCTGCGCCCCATTCCGCAGCTCATACTTCCGCCACTGATAAAACTCCCGCCCCACCCCGCCCGCGGGTGCCCCGTCCAAGCTCCGCTTGGGCGGGTCTGCCGCCCCACTCTGCCCCATCGCCATCCCCTCCGCCCCCATCACCGCTCCCACACCCGCTACCGCCTTCACAAACTCCCGTCGCTCCATGTCATCCTCCCAACCGAACCGTCATCCCAACCCGGGTGCCCCATGATCACCGCGCAGCGGTTATCGTGGGGTTACTCTCGACCCCACCCCAAACCCGTCATCCAGAGCACCCATGCCTTCGTGATCCCGCACATTAGCCTTTGACCCCACACCTCCGCCGCTGACCCCACACCTCCGCCTTTTCGTTAAGGGCACGGCTTCAGAGCCTGTCCTGAGCGAAGCCGAAGGATGCCGTAAAAGCCCCCCAAAAAGAAAGGGGCTTTAGCCCCTGAGGTCAGCTCGCCGCCGCGCCCCTTTGCGGATTCCTCTGTTCCGTCGGCACATTCATCACCGGCATCGCTCCCCGCATCCATTCCTTCGGCAGATAATCCGGCCCCACGCTCTCCAGCGCATAGCGCAGCGACTCCGTATAAATATCGTGCATCAAACTCCGCGGATTCCCCAGCGCCGGCGGCCGGCTGATCTCGCCCAGCGGCACCCGGTACATGCTGATCTTCTGCGCCTTGTCGTACTGGAACAGCTTCGGCTGCTCCGCTTCGATCACATCCCACGCCGCCGCCAGCGCCTGGATCTGCTTCGGATCCGTCGTCAGCTTCGCCGCCAGTCCCCGCAGATACCGGAACCGCCACAGGCTCACATCCAGCGTCGTATTGCAGATCGCGAAGTGCCGGAACCAGTCCAGCCGTATCGCGACCTCCGCCGCCTGCGCCTCGGTCAGATGCGGCTTCGCCTCCTCCAGCGCCGCCGCCATCTCATCCAGCTTCCCCAGGCAGTCCGCCTTCTGTTTTTCCATTTTGGTTACATTTTCCAGCGTCGGTTCCAGATACGCCGCATACTCCGGCAAATAGTAGCGATTCGTATAGCGCAGCAGCACCTCTCGCCGCGCAATGTTCCCCGCAAAATCCCCGTTGGTCGACGACCCATGCCCCAGCGGGCACCAGCACCACGTCGCCGCGTCCTCGCTCGCCCGCACCAACTTCACCATCGCCGGCGCCGCGGCCTCGCCAAAGTTCTGCGTCGCCCACTCGTGCCACATCGTGTCGAGATTCACGTTGATATTCCACGTCAGCTCCCGCCAGGCGTAGATGCAGTCGTTGTTCAAAATGTCCTGGAAGATGTCGAACTGCGGCGGCTGGCTCTCCCGCCCGGCAGTGATCTGCACCCCGCCCTCCGGCCCCACCAGCTCCAGCGCCTTCTTCATCGTCGTCGCCGTATAGTTCACCGTCGAGGCAGGGAAGTACTGCCGCCCGATAAACTGCGCCGACTGCTGATACTCCACCATCTCCGTATGCGGCTTGCACTTGCCCAGCAGCGTCGTAAACCGCGCATTCGGCTCGCAGTCCGAGTGGTAGATCTTCGTCTGCATAATCAGGTCCGCCGGCGTCTCCTTGATCACCCGCGCCCACAGCTCCGGATGCGTCATCCCGAACTGCCCATAGCCCGGCGCGTGCACATAATTCGTCCCCAGCCAGTGCGGGCAGCCCGACGACCACGTCCGCATGTGCAGCTTCTTCCCCATCGGCTTCAGCAGCGCATCGTACCGCGACAGAAACTCGTACACCTCGTTGGGAAACTTATCCAGCCCATTCGCCTGGCAGCGCGCATCCTGGCAAAACGCCGAGTAGTTGTCCCAGAACGTCGCCGATATCCCATCCGCGCCCGACTGCTCCGCCCACTCCTTCACATACGCCTCCAGCACCTTCCACGTCAGCGGATCGCTCGGACACAGCGCCGCGCTCTCATGCGAGTTCGCCATCGGCGTCCCCTTCGCCGTCGGATACGCCTTCAGCGTCGCCGCGTACAGCGCCGGCGGCCCACGTCGCAAAGTTGTTCCCATACGGCAGCAGCGCATACACCTCCACATCCGCGTCGTGGAACTCCTTCACCCGCGCCGCGTTCTGCGCCTTGTGCTGTTCGCCGCTCGCCACCAGGCTCTTCTGTTCCGCCGCGCTCAGCGCATCAAACACATCCGGCACCGCCTGCAGCGCCGGCGCCGCCGGCAGATTCGCAATAAAAAAGTTCGCCCCCAGCACCGCCGCCTGCTCCGCCACCGGATAATCCGCGTGCCACGTCGTATTCCGCAGCGCAAACTCCGGCGTCCGCCGGTACGGCGCCATCGACGCCCCCGCCTTTCCTGATCCACCCAGTGATGCGGCTCGCCCGCCGCATACAGCAGACTCCGCGGCCGCGCGCCCCACACCACAATCCCCGCGCCATCCCCGCCGCCATACGTCACCACGTACCCATCCCGCTTCGGCACGTCCGCCGCCGCCAGCTTCCCATCCTTCGCCAGCGCCAGCACCACCGCGCCCGCCGTGGCCTTCGCCGCGCCGTCATAGGTCGCAATCGCGGTCTCGTCCAGCCCCATCTTCTTCGCCAGAATCTTCGCCGCGCTCTGGATCGCCGGATGCGCATCCGCCGCCACCAGAATCTTCCCCGGCTTCACCGCGCCTCCCGTCTTCCCCGGAGCCGCAAACAACCGGCTCGGCCGCACCAGCGTCGCCGCCGCCGCGCCCATCCCCGCCAGCATCAGGAAATCCCGCCGCGTCGTCGCCTCCCGCGCCGCTTCCTCGTTGTCCATCGCGATCGTTCCGCGATCGGTCGTCTTCGCAGCCCCATCCCATCCATTCGCCGGCGCATTCAGATCCATTTCAGCCACGGAAATCCTCCTCTTCCACTTTCCCTATGCACCTGTGTACGAGCCCGCACCCACCAAGGACTCGCATCATCCAAAATGCGTCGCCATCCTACCCCCGCCACCCTCCCCGGTCAAACCACCCCCATCGTCTCGACCAAAGTTCACCCCATCGCCCTGCAACCGTCATCTCGACCGCAGTTCACCCCATCGCCCCACCCCCGTCATCTCGACCGAAGGCGGCGCAGCCGCCGAGCGGAGAGACCCCCGCATTGGCCTTTGCTTTTGCTTTTGCCTTGCCTTGCCCTTGCCCTTGCCCTTGCCCTTGCCCTTGCCCGCAAACCTCGCATCTCATCCCCCATCGCCCCACCCCCCGTCATCTCGACCGAAGGCGGCGCAGCCGCCGTAGCGGAGAGACCCCCGCATTGGCCTTTGCTTTTGCTCTTGCTCTTGCGGGTGCCCCATTCGTGACAGCTTGATCGTCACGAGTGGGCTTGAGAAGGCGCTGAACAACCGCTTTTTCGTTAAGGGCACGGCTTCAGCCGTGCCGTAAAAGCCGCAGAATCATCGCGGCTTTAGCCGCTGAGGTCACTGTTTGCGGACTCGGACTACTGCCTTTTTCAGCACCCTCTTCAGCCAGAAACGCCGTCATCTCGACCGCAGCATCGCGGCTTGATCGCGATGCGAAGTGGAGAGACCCCCGCATTTTGCTTTTTCTCCCCCCGGGTGCCCCATTCGTGACAGCTTGATCGTCACCAGTGGGGTCCAGCGCGCTCAGAACACCCGGAAAACCGTACCCCTACAGGCCGATCCAGCCTAGTTCCCCGGCTTCTCCATCGGCTCGCTCACCAGGCTCTTGTGCACGGCCCCGCTCTTCGGCACCATCAGCGGAATCTCCAGCGAGCCCACCTTGTTCGACGTGCGATCCAGAATCCCCACCCGCAGATAAATCGCTCCCGGCGGCAGGTCCAGTTGCTGCGAGAACTCAAACGGCCGCTCCAGCGCCTGCGGATCCTGCTCGCTGCCCAGCGGCAGTTGCGCCGTCTGCTTCAGCGTCGTCACCAGCTTCCTCCGGCTGTTGTACGCGGCCAGGTCGAACTCCAGCGAGCCGCTGCGGCCTCCGCCCACGCCGCCCGCAAACGCCAGTTGCTTCAGCTCCAGCGTGTACAGCAGGTCAAAGCGCGTCAGCGGAGCGTTCCGGTACTTGCGTGCCAGCGCGCCCTCCACCGCCGGCCCGGCCGCGCCCGCCGGCCGCGCTCCCAGGTTCACCTTCACGTTGAACAGCAGTTGCGTCGCATTCGGCAGCTTCGCCTCCAGCGACGCCTTCATCAGCGCCGGCCCCGAGGTCGGCGGATGCAGTTGCGGCAGCTCCGCGTTGTAGCCCTTGCGATAGATCAGCCGCAGCCCCGGCAGATCGACCGCAATGTGGATGGCGTGGAAGTGGCCGTCGTCATGGTGCGGCGGAAAATACGAAAGCGTATAAAAGTGCGAGCCATGCTCGATCGCGCTGGCCACGGCCGTGCCCAGATCGTTGGTGTTGTAGTACGCCGTGCCGCCCAGGTCGTCGGCCACCGCCTCGGCTCGCATCGTCTCCATGCCCAGCCCGCCCACCCCGCGCGGGTCCACCGGGTACACCGCAATCTGTTCGGCGGTCAGCAGCTCATACGCATCCATCAGCCGGTACACCACCCCCATGTCCGGCGGCGTCCAGCCTCCGCCCACATCCGGATCGCTCCAGCTATAGCCTCCGTCGCGCACCAGCGCAATCGGCATGCCGCGAATAAACCACAGCAGGTTCTTGCGCCCTCGAATCCGCGATACATACGCCGCAATCTGGTCCATCGCGTCGATGCTGTACCAGTCCCGCGTCCATTTATCGATGCTGCTGCCGAACTCGTACATGTGGCTCAGCGCCGCGCGCCGCAGCAGGTTCGGCTCCGCCGTGAAGGGCTGCAGAATATGCAGTCCGCTGGTCGACAGCAGCAGCACCGCAATCTGCGTGCCCGCCGGCATCCGGTCGATGTAGTCGATCACCGCCTGCTGCTCCCGCACCGCGTCTTCCGGCAGGGCATTCAGCGTGTCCAGCAGCAGCAGGTTCACCGGGCCGTTCTCCGGCAGCGGCTGCGCATTGGTAAATTCGTTGGGAGCCAGCTTGCCCAGGGGCTTGGCCGGCGCCGGCGGCCTCTCGTCGAACTCCTCAAAGCTGTGGATGGCCTGCGGCTTGCCATTTTCTTCCACCGTAAAATCCGACCGCTTCAGCCCCCGCACCGGGTTTCCGTCGGCGTCGGTCACATTCACATCCACAATGGTCTCGCGCGAGTAGACCTTCAGCGTCGGCGTGTTTGCCGGCGGCTCCTGGCCCGCGCCCGCGCCGGGCAGCGCCAGGCCGAGGATCGCGGCAATTGGAAGCATGAGTCGTTGGCTGGGTCGCATAAGCCGATACTCCCGAATCCGGGCCGCTGAGCCAAGCGCTTTCGGGGTGCGATGATTCTAGTGCCCCCTCTCCTCCCTTCGCCACCAAAATGAATCTTCCCCCTCCCCCCCCCGTCATCTCGACCCATCGCGCCCCCCACCCCCCCGTCATCTCGACCCAACCCTCCCCCACCCCCGTCATCTCGACCGAAGCGCTTCAGCGCTGAGCGGAGAGACCCCCGCATTTGCCCTTCTCCCCCAAAACCCCGTCATTCTGGCGCAGCCAGAACCCCCCGCATTTGCCCTTCCCCCTCCCCCCCCGCCGTCATCTCGACCGAAGCGCTTCAGCGCTGAGCGGAGAGACCCCGTATTTGCCTCCCCCCTCCCCCAAACCTCCGTCATCCTGAGCGACCCTGAGCCGCGCGAAGGGGAGTCGAAGGACCCCGAGGGACCCCATTCACCTCTGCTCTCCGCCCGTTCTCCCCCAAAACCCCGTCATTCTGGCGCAGCCAGAACCCCCCGCATTTGCCCTTCACCCTCCCCCAAACCCCCGTCATTCTGGCGCAGCCAGAACCCCCCGCATTTGCCCTTCCCCCTCCCCCCCACCTCCGTCATCTCGACCGAAGCGCTTCAGCGCTGAGCGGAGAGACCCCCGTATTTGCCTCCCCCTCCCCCCAAACCTCCGTCATCCTGAGCGACCCTGAGCCGCGCGAAGGGGAGTCGAAGGACCCCGAGGGACCCCATTCACCTCTGCTCTCCGCCCGTTCTCCCCCAAACCCCCGTCATTCTGGCGCAGCCAGAACCCCCCGCATTTGCCCTTCACCCTCCCCCAAACCCCCGTCATTCTGGCGCAGCCAGAACCCCCCGCATTTGCCCTTCCCCCTCCCCCCACCTCCGTCATCTCGACCGAAGCGCTTCAGCGCTGAGCGGAGAGACCCCCGCATTTGCCTTTCCCCCCCACCCCCGTCATTCTGGCGCAGCCAGAACCCCCCGCATTTGCCCTTCCCCCTCCCCCAAACCCCCGTCATCTCGACCGAAGCGCTTCAGCGCTGAGCGGAGAGACCCCCGCATTTGCCCTTGCCTTTGCTTTCTCCCCTTGCTTTTGCCTTTGCCTTTGCTCTCACCCTCTCCCCCCCACCCACACCGCCTTCTCCACATCCCCACCGAACAAAAAGCGAATATAATCTCCCCACAGGAGGCGCTCATGGCGGACCACCCCCAACCCGACCGCTTCGCCTTCCTCCACATCGACCTCAACTCCTTCTTCGCCTCGGTCGAGCAGCAGCTCCATCCCGAATTCCGCAACCTTCCCCTCGCCGTCGTTCCCACCCGCGCCGACACCACCTGCTGCATCGCCGCCAGCTACGAGGCCAAGGCCCTCGGCATCAAAACCGGCACTCAGGTCGGCGAAGCCAAGCGCATCTGCCCCTCCATCGTCCTCATCGAAGGCAACCACGCCGTCTACGCCGAGTACTCCCATCGCATCGCCCAGGCCGTCGAACGCTGCTGCCCCGTCGCCCACACCCCCTCCATCGACGAGATGGTCTGCCAGCTCCTCGGCCGCGAATGCGAGCCGCCCCGCGCCCGCGCCATCGCCCTCCAGATCAAGCAGGCCATCAAGGACGACGTCGGCGAAACCCTCCGCTGCTCCATCGGCATGGCCCCCAACCGCTACCTCGCCAAGATCGCCAGCGACATGCAGAAGCCCGACGGCCTCATCGGCCTCCTGCCGTCCCAGCTCCCCCGCTCCATCGCTCACCTCGAACTCCGCGACCTGCCCGGCGTCGGCGCCCGCACCGAACTCCGCCTCAACGCCAAGGGCATCACCACCATGCCCCAGCTGCTCGCCCTCGACCGTCCCGCCCTCCACGCCCTCTGGGACTCCGTCTGGGGCGACCGCCTCTACCACTGGCTGCGCGGCGCCGACACCGGCGACGACGGCGCCCCGTCTCCTCCGGCCCGCAGAAATCCCTCGGCCACTCCCACGTCCTCGCCCCCGAACACCGCACCCCCGCAGGCGCCTGGGCCGTCGCCCACAAGCTCCTCCACAAAGCCGCCATGCGCCTCCGCATGGAACACTTCCACGCCGAATCCATGTCCGTCACCATCCGTTACGCGCTCACCCGCGACCAGGCCGCCGCCATGAAGAAAGCCAAAAAACACTTCTCCGGCATCACCCACTCCGGCTGGGGCATGGAAGCCCGCTTTCCCGCCTGCAACGACACCCTCACCCTGCTCGAAGTCCTCCGCGCCTCCTGGGCCAAGCGTCCCGAAGGCCCCGAATTCGCCCGCCCCTTCTTCGTCGGCGTCACCATGCACTCCCTCATCCCCGAGTCCGAGCTGCAAGCCACCCTCTTCGCCGACCCCGGCCACCGCGCCGAACTCGCCACCACCATGGACAAGCTCAACCTCAAATACGGCCACACCACCCTGCACTTCGCCGGCATGCTCCCCGC
Source organism: uncultured Acidobacteriaceae bacterium (assembly GCA_963787905.1). GTDB lineage: Bacteria > Acidobacteriota > Terriglobia > Terriglobales > Acidobacteriaceae > Edaphobacter. Next base: position 16,859 of record CAWBFL010000066.1, read on the forward strand.
CCGCGAGTCCGCCCCCACCCGCATCGCCTTCACCCAGATCCCCGTCCACTACGGCATCGATTACATGTAACAAAAGCAGTTACTAGTTTTTAGTTGCTAGTTACAGGTTGCTGGTTGCTGGTTGCTGGTTGTTCCCAGTGATTGATTGTATGTAACCAATCCAGTTTCTAGTTGCTCCGAGCGCAAACAAAAGCCACAACCATCAACTAACAACTAGCAACTGACAACTGACAACTAACAACTAACAACTAGCAACTAGCAACTAACAACTAACAACTCCCTCACTGCACCACCAAAATCGGCGCCTGCCAGAACGCCCCTTTCCCTCCATCCGGATCCAGCACCGTCACCTGGCAATCGTACTTGCCCGGCTTCAGCGGACTCAGGTCGATGGTGAAGCTCAGCGGAGTCACCTGCAGCTTGGTATTCGGCTCCGGCGTCACCTCCTCCGGCTGCGTCTCAAACACCTTCGCCCCCGCCTGGTAGAAGCTCACAAACGCAATCAGCGGCTTCGCCGACGCCGCCGCCGCACTCGCCCCGGCTCCGGGTGTCCCAGTGGGGTTCGTCCCCGCCGCAGCAGCCGGCGCCGCCGTCCCCGACCCCTCATACGCCTGCAAATACACGTACAGGCTCTTGCCTTTGCTGAACACCCGGGTCACGCTCGGAATCAGTTTCGCCCCGTTCTGCACCAGCGGGTCGGCCGCCACTTCCTTCGCCTGCTCCTTGCCTTTGCTGGCGTTGTAGATCGCGTCCGTCATCGGCACCCGCTGGCCGCTCAGCACCACGCTGCTGATCGGCACCCGCTTGGTCTCCTTGTTCAGGTTCGGAATCACAAACGTCGTCTGGAACGTCCCGATATGTCCCGTCGCGTCGTCCCGCGCCAGCACCTTGATCGTGTACTTCCCCGGCAGCAACGTGTAACCGGAAGAGTACTCAATCGGCCGCGTCGCCAGTTCCGCCGCCGTCTGGTCGCTCAGCTTGGCGTCGATGTGGTCGCGGATATTGGTCACCGTCGTCCCGCCGTAGTCGTCCTTGATCTCGCCCACAAAGTCGATCGCCGCCACGTCCGCCCCGCGTTTCTTCGCCAGCACCAGCTCGCTGCCCGGGATCTTCACCATGATCGGCAGGTAGTACTCCGCGCGGTTCAGTTGGAAGTAGTTCAGCTCCAGCGCCACCGTCAGGTCGGTCCACGGATCGCCCTGCATCAGCGCATCCTCCAGTTGCCGCTCCTTGTCCGCCGTGTTGAACTTGCCCCACTCCTTGCCCGCAAAGTAGCCCTGCCGGTAGTCCAGCGCCACATCCACCACCGGCGGATTCACCGTGATCTTCACCTTGCGGAACTTCCCGTTCAGCGTCGTATTCGTCGAGTAGTACCCCACAATGTAGTAGTTCGACACCGCCTTCTGCGCCGCCACAATCCCCTGGCTCAGATCGTTGTTGTCCAGAAACGCCTTCCCGCCCGTATCTCCCGCAATCGCATACAGCGTGTCCTGCGACCGCTGGAAGCTCGAAGTCAGCGCCGTCGCCGACCCGCCCGAATACATCGCCGCGCTCCCCGGCGAGCCCCGCGTCGCATCCCCCATCGGGGCCATCGCCACCAGCCCGCGCGCGTCCACCGCCCAGAACGATACTCCCGACCGGATCGCCGCATCCTCGGTCGCATGCATCTGCGCCTGGTTGTCCAGCCCGTTCAGGTTCAGCCCCGCGGCAAAGTACACCAGCTCTTTCTTCTCATTCAGCCGCCCCAGCATCTCCGCCGCCGTCTGCAGCGCCGCCAGTTGCCGGTCGGTCGTAAAGATGTTGAACTCCGAGTCGTCCTGCCCGAACGCCGCGCCCGTATCCGACGCGCTGTCGTCGCTGGTCGATTCGTCATTCCCCTGGCCTTCGCCCACCACCATCGTCTCCAGAATGCTCAGCAGCCGGTTGCGGTCTCCGGTAAAATCCTGCAGCACCTCCACCCCGTTGCCCGCAAACCGCATAATCGACACCAGGTCCGACGGCGTCATGTTCTGCCGCACAAACTTCTGCGCCGCCTCCAGCGCCCGCATCTGGTCGGTCGGGTTCGGCATCGCCAGCATGTCGAAATACAGCGCCATCAGCCGCTTGTCCTGGTACATCACCTGCCCGGGCGCCTCGCCCGCAATCTGCTCGTGCGACAGCTTGTTGTAGATCTTGATGTCCTCTTCCGCCTGGTGCGTCGTCAGCTCCGGCAGCGGCTTGTCCGGAACCTCCGGCAAACTCTGGTACTCGCAGAAGCTGATCGCCTGCGGCACCCCGTCCTCGGTCACCGTAAAGTCCTTCTTGGTCAGCCCCGGCACGGACTTCCCCTGCTTGTCCTTCACCGTCACCGTCTCCACCACCAGCCGCACCGTCTCGTGCAGCGTCACCACGTCGGTCCCGCTCGACCCCGGCGTCTTGTTCGCCCCCGTCAACTGCGCCCCCGCTGTCCCCGCCAGCAGCGCCATCCCCACGCACCCCACCCCCGCCACCCGCGCCCGCCTCGAACCTCTCCACCTATCGCTCATCGCTCATCCCTCACACCAACGCCCAACAAAATCCGTCATCCTGAGCGAAGCGACCGCAGGGAGCGAAGTCGAAGGACCCCGATACCCCACCTTCCGCCTCAACCCCTCGAACCGTCCTGCCAACCACTCCAGCCAGCAATAAACCGCAAACCTCGCATCTCATCCCTCATCCCTCATCGCCCCGCCCCCGTCATCTCATCCCCCATCGCCCCACCCCCGTCATCTCGACCGAAGGCGGCGCAGCCGCCGAGCGGAGAGACCCCCGCATTGGCCTTTGCTTTTGCTTTTGCTTTTGCTCTTGCCCTTGCCCTTGCCCTTGCCCGCAAACCTCGCATCTCATCGCTCATCCCTCGCACAATAGCCCCTGGCGTATCCCTTCCTCATCGACCGCCGCTTCCTCTCCCCTAACAACTAGCAACTAACAACTAGCCCTCCCCTCCCCTGCCCCTAGTCCCTAGCCCCTAGCCCCTAGCCCCTAGCCCCTAGCCCCTAGCCCCTAGTCCCTAGCCCCCGCCCCTAAAACCTTCCCCTCAGCGTAATCGTCAAGCTCCGCATCCCGCCCGCTCCCGCCGCCGTCCCGAACAGCGGTGTCCCGACCGTCGTGTTCCATCCCGAATACGCCACATGGTTCAGCACATTATTCGCATCCACGCGCGCGTCCAGGTTGTACCGGTCGTGGATCCGGAACGTCCGCGCCAGCGACGCATTCATCCCGAACTGGCTCGGCCCGGTAATCGAATCCCGTCGCGCCGTCCCGAACCCCGTCGTCGGGTCCACAAACGCCGCCGGGTTCAGAAACAGCCCGCCCGGCCCCAGTTGGTGGATCGCTCCGCCCGCGTAGTTCGCCCGGATGATCCCCGAAAAGCTCGTCCCCGGCAGCACCGCCGGATCGACCGGCGTCTCCGGCATCCCGCTCGCCTCGCTGATCGTCACCAGCGCCGTCCACTCCTTGTACACCAGCCCCTTCCAGCCGCTCATCAGGTTGTGCCCGCCGATCCCCATCCCCGTCGTATATTGCAGCGTTGCGTTCAGCACATTCCGCTGGTCGAACGTCGACAGGCCCCGCTGCAGCCACGGATGCGTCCAGTCCTGCGCAATCTGCGGGCTGCCGCCCCCGCCCGACGTCACCTGCCCCTGCCCGCCCAGCGAATAATCGTCGTCCAGCGCCTTCGAATACGTATACGTCGCATTCGCCGTAAACCCGTTCCGCAAGCGCCGCCGTAACTGGATCGACCCCGCCTCCTTGGTCGAGTTGCCCTCCGAATCGCGATAGTAGTAACCCACCGGCGCCGTCCCGTACGGGCTCGCCGCCAGCCCCAGCCCATACGAGTTCGGCACAATCTCCTGCACCCCGCGCGTTCCCTTGATCCCCGTATACGTCGCCGTCACGTGCAGCGAAAACGGCAGGTCCCGGTCCAGGCTCAGTTGCCACTGCTGCGCATACCCCACCTTGAAGTTCGGGTCCACCGCAAACGTGTCCGTCGTCGTCGTCGCGCACGGCAGTTGCTGGAACGGCGCCGTAATCGTAAACCGGCACGCCGCGCTGTTGGCCACGCTCAGGCTGGTCGAAAGCGGCGCCTGCTGCGCCATCGCCGACGCCGTCGCCCGGTACACGCTGGTGTCGTTATAAATCCCGTACCCCATCCGCACCAGCAGCGACGAGCCCGAGATCGGCCGCCACGCTAACGCCACCCGCGGGTCCGGAAAGCTGTAGTCCGGATGCATCAGCGCCGCCGGGTAGCTCTGGCCCGTCAGCGGCCCCTTCGGGCTGCTCGCCAGCACCGGCGCCTCGTTCGTGAACCCCGGCAGCACATCCAGGTTCACCAGCCGGTTCTTGATCTCCGTCACCGGCGCGCCATACTCCCAGCGCAATCCCGCCCGAATGCTCAGCTCCGGATTCACCCGGAAATCGTCGTCCGCATACAGGTCGTACGCACTCTGCCGCAGATACTTGTCCGCATTCCCGTACGCAATCGCGCTCGTGTCCGGCAATCCCAGCAGAAAATCCGCCAGATCGCTCCCGCTGCCCGGCGCCGTGCTCGACGCCGTCTGCGCCCCGCTGAAATACATCGACCCGCGCGGGTTCGACTCATTCAGGTAGTTGTACTCCTGCCTGCGAAAGTCCCCGCCAAACGTCATATTGTGACGAAAACGGTTCCAGGTCACGTAATACCCCAGCGAATTCGTCTCCGGCCGCGAGCTCGAATCCGTCCCGTCGCCCAACCCCGCAATCCCGCTCGAAAAGCCCAGCCCCGGAGGCCCGTAGTACGTCGGGCTGGTGTCATTCCCCGTGATCCCCGCGTTCCCCTCCACGTTCGTCTTGTTCGCAAAGTACGAGTAGTTGTTGCTCTTCGAAATGCTGAAGTTGTAACTCGCGTTCATCGACAGCCGCTGCGTAAACCGGTGATAGTACCCCAGGTTCACGCTCGTGTTCAGCGTCTTCGCCGTGTCCAGAAACCCGAAGATGCTCGGGCTGCTCGACCGCGAATCCGTCACATACACGGAGCCGTTCACATTGTTCTTGTTCCCCAGTTGCTTCTGCACCGTCAGCCGGTAGAGGTCGGTGTGCGTGTCGCTCGCCAGCGGGATCTGGTAGTTGTACAGTGACGTCCCGCTCACATTCGGCGCCGGGTAAAACGCCAGCAGCGCCTGCGCCGTCGGGCTGATGCACTGCGCCGGAATCACGTTCCCCGGAAACACCTGTCCCGGCACCACTCCCGGCTGGCTCAGGCACGCCGCCGAAAGCTGTCCATTCGTCGGCACATAAATCGCCGTCACATTCGGCTGCGCCGACAGGTTCCCGCCCGTCTCCGCCGGCGTCGGCATCAGCACCGACGGCAGCGAATCCGCCTTGTTCTCCGTCCGCTGATACTGCAAGTAAAAATACGGCGCCCGCGCCACCGCCAGCGGCAGCAGGTGCGGAATCCGCAGCGGCCCGCCCAGGTTCGCGCCCGCCACCAGGTTCGTATACGGTGGCTTCGCCGAATCCAGCCCGCTCAGCGAAAACGTCTTCGCATTCAGCACCGAATCGTTCAGCACCAGGCTCAAGCCGCCGTTGTACAGCCAGCGCCCGCCGTTGCGGTTGTTGCCAAACGCCTGGTTCAGCGAGAACTGGCTGGTCGCCGCATTGTTCACGCTTCCATTGATCAGAAACCCATCGTTCGCCTGCGCCGCCGACGCATCCTGCGAAGCCGCCGCCGCGCCCCCCGGCGCCGCCTCCGGGGCCGCCACGCTCGCCGTCGCCTTCGCCGCCCCCGCACCCTCCGCCTCGGCCCCTGCCCCATTCGCCGCCGCCCCGGCCTTGGGTGTTCCATTCTCGTCGCCGCTCTTTGGCGACAGGGTCGCGCTTGCCGCCACCGGCGCCGCCGCCGCCGTCACATCCACCTTCACCGGCTTGTCCGCCGCGCGCATCGCCTCCAGCGTCAGCAGCTTCATCTCAAACGTCGCCACCGCCGCCCCCGGGGCCACCGTGATCTCCGTCTTCAGCGGCGCAAACCCCGTCATCTCGATGTCCAGCTCCCACTTCCCGTCCGCCAGGTCCGCAAACCCGAACAGCCCCTGGTCGTCCGACACCGCAACCGCCTTCTTCTCCCCCTGCGTCGCCGTCACCGTCACCACCGACCCCGGCAGCGGCAGCCCGTTGAACACCACCTGTCCGTGGTACGGCGAGGCCAGCGCCGCCAGCGCGCAACCCGCCCACAACACCCATCCCGCCAGCAGACCGCTTACTCCGCGCCGCAACCGCATTGACCCTCCGCCTCTTCCACTTCGTTCCGGAGGCATCCCGGCATCGCTGCCAGGAAACCGTTCGGGGCCCAGCTTGCGCGTTTGCCCGCGCATACCGCTTCAAACAAACACACGCGTCCTCAAACGACAGACACCGCCTGTGCCACATCCGTTCCCGCTTTGCCGGATTCCGATGCTCTTCAATGACTTCGCTTATCCGGAAGTACGCAGATACTGGCCAAGTGGTTCCAGGTGTTTCAAGTGGGAGAAAAGAGATTCTATTAAGGGACGTTGGCCGCCGCCGTTCGTTCGCTGCCAAAGGAAATTAATTTCGCCAATTCTACAACCCCGTTCGCTTACCGCCCATCCCGTCCGCTATCCGCCCTCGCCCTAATCCCCCGCCCTCGCCCCCAGTCCCCAGTCCCAGTCCCTAGTCCCCAGTCCCCAGCCCAGTCCCCAGTCCCCAGTCCCCAGTCCCCAGTCCCCAGTCCCCAGTCCCTCGCAACTATGTAGCATTCTACATAAACCTCCAACCCGCGCAACCCTCCCGTCTACGACACCCATCGTACACCCCCACCCCCACCCACCCCCAACCCTCATCGCCCCCAGCCCCTAGTCCCTAGTCCCTAGCCCTAGCAACTAGCAACTGAGAACTGAGAACTGAGAACTGACAACTGACAACTAACAACTAACAACTCAATTCCCCCCCGCCTTTTCCGCCTCATCGATCACATACGTCTTCATCGCCATCTTCCGCTCTTCCACCCGCAGCCCCAGCTTGTCTTCGATCTGCTGTTCCACCGTCGGCCCGTCCTTGTCGTGCGTCAGCTTGACCGAGAAATCGTAGTAAGAGCCATCCAGCCCGGTCTCATCCACCATCGGCTTGTCGTTGGCGCCCACCTCGTACCCAATCTGCCCCACCAGCCCGCTCACCTGCACCGCGTGCCCCACCCACCCCTGGTCCGACACCATGAACCCGCCCGTCGGCGGTCCCGCCGGCGTCTTGTCGCTCCGCATCCGGTCTTCCTGCTCTTGCGGATCGGCATTCGCCGGCGGCGCAGCCACCAGCTTCATCTTCACCCCGCCCCGCACCTGCACCAGCGCATACACCGAAGTCACCTTCATCTCCGCATGCACCTTCAGCCCGAACCGCTCCGCCAGCAGCTCCCGCAGTTGCGGCCGCACCCGCTCCATCCGCTGCTTGTCGCTCAGCGTCTCCCACCCCGTCATGTCCGCCTCATCCAGTTTGGCGTTGATGTCCCACGCGTCCTCGTCCGCCCACTTCGGCCCGCCCTCCACCCGCCCGGTCTTCTGCGTCCCCACATACGCGACCCACACCAGCGCGGTCAGCGGCATCGCCGACGCCATAAACCGCCCCGACGGCGCCACCTGGGTCCCAAACCACCGCCGCCCGTCGTTCCGGTTCGCCGGCTTCACCGTCGCCACCTCGAACCCATGCCCCGCCGCATCCAGGTCCGCCCCAAACACCCCCGGCGTATACGGCGCATCCGACACCACCGCCCCAACCCCGGGCGCCCCATTCGTGACAGCTTTACCGTCACGAGTGGAGTTGGCCGTCCCCGAACTCAGCGGCGCACCCGACCCACTTGACCTGCCTGCCCCTCCCGCACCCGACCCACCCGTCGCCGCGCCCAGTCCCGCGCCCAATCCTCCCAGCGCCCCGCCCACCGCTCCGCCCGTCGCCTTGCCCGCCGCACTCCCCGCCGCCGAGCTCGCCGCACCCACGCCGGCCGCCTCCGCCGCTCCCTGGGCCCGCGCTCCGCCCCCGCCCGCGGCCAGCACCCACGCCAGCACCCACGCCGGCACCCACACGCCCCGCCCCAGCCACACGCTTCGCACCGTCATCGCTGGCACCTGTATTGCCTTCAGCTTGCCGCTGGCCCTGAGCTTATCTCAATTCACTGCTCGTCCCTATGTCCCGATCTCACTTCGACCCGCCCCGACCCTCCGCCGTTAGCCCCCCGCAGCATTAATTCGCCCAGCTTCCAGGAGCATTAATTCGCCCAGCTTCCAGGGAAGCCAAGCCTTCAGCCTTGGCCCTCCCAACCCCACCTGAGCAATACCGGGCTCTAGAAGGTGCTGAACAACCGCTTTTTCGTTAAGGGCACGGCTTCAGAGCCTGTCCTGAGCGAAGCCGAAGGATGCCGTAAAAGCCGCAGAATCATCGCGGCTTGAGCCGCTGAGGTCATTGTCCGTTTGCCGCAACGCCTTTTTCCGCACCCTCTTCAGCCAGACACTCCGTCATCTCGACCGCAGCATCGCAGCTTGATCGCGATGCGAAGTGGAGAGACCCCCGCATTTTGCTTCTTATCCACCCCCACTGGGTGCCCCATTCGTGACAGCTTGATCGTCACGAGTGGGACTCAGCCAGAACCGCCGTCATCTCGACCGCAGCATCGCAGCTTGATCGCGATGCGAAGTGGAGAAGCTGTCTGAGCCGTGAGGAACCCCCGCATTTTGCTTCTTATCCACCCCTGGCACCTGTTCTCACAGCTCGATTGCGTGCTGCGCCACCAGCCCCTTCGCCCGCGCCACAAACTCCTCCAGCGCCACGCTCCCCTCGTCGCCCTTGCCGCGCGTCCTCACGCTCACCGCATTCGTCGCCGCTTCCTTATCGCCCAGGATCAAAATAAACGGCACCTTCTGCAAGCCGAAGTCGCGGATCTTCGCATTCATCTTTTCGTTGCGCGCATCCAGCTCCACTCGCAGCCCCGCGGCCTCGAGCCGCGCCTTCACGCTCTCCGCGTACTCCATATGCTTCTCGCTCGAGATCGGCACCAGCCCCACCTGCACCGGCGCCAGCCACAGCGGAAACGCCCCCGCGTAGTGCTCAATCAGCACCCCGAAAAATCGCTCGACCGATCCCGAACAGCGCCCGGTGCACCATCACCGGCTGATGCAGCTCGCCGTCCTCGCCCTTGTACTCCAGGTTGAACCGCGCCGGCAGGTTCCAGTCAAACTGCACCGTCGACAGTTGCCACATCCGTCCCAGCACGTCCACCAGCTTGATGTCGATCTTCGGCCCATAAAACGCCGCCTCGCCCGGAATCGTCTTGTACGGAATCTGTTTGCGCTCCAGCACCCGCGTCAGCGAGCCCGCCGCCCGCTCCCACTGCTCCGCCCCGCCGATAAACTTCTTGTCCTTCGGGTCCCACGTCGACAGCTCGATCTTGAACTCCTTGAACCCGAACGTCGCCAGCACCGCCTCCGCAAAATCGATGCACGCTTCAATCTCGCTCTCAATCTGTCCCGGCGTGCAGAAAATATGCGCGTCGTCCTGCGTAAATCCCCGCACCCGCAGCAGCCCGTGCATCGTCCCCGATCGTTCGTAACGATAAACGTTACCTAATTCCGCATACCGCTGCGGCAGGTCGCGATAGCTCCGCGGACTGCTCTTGTAAATCAAAATATGCCCCGGGCAGTTCATCGGCTTCAGCCGGTACTCCGCGTCGTCCAGCTCCATCGGCGGATACATATTCTCCGCGTAGTTCTCTTCGTGCCCGCTGATCTTCCACAGCTCCCGCCGCATAATGTGCGGGGTAAACACCATATCGTAACCGCGCTTGATACATTCTTCGCGCATCCAGTCTTCCATCGCCTTGCGCACCAGCCCGCCCTTGGGATGCCAGAAGATCAGCCCCGCGCCCGCCACTTCTTGTATCGAAAACAGGTCCAATTGTTTGCCCAGCACCCGGTGGTCGCGCGCCTTGATCTCCTCCAGCCGCTTGAAATGCGCCTCCAGCTCCTTCGCGCTGTAGAACGCCGTCCCATAAATCCGCTGCAGTTGCTGGTTCTTCTCATCGCCCAGCCAGTACGCGCCCGCAATCGCCGTCAGCTTGAACGCCTTCACCCGCCCCGTCGACGGAATGTGCGGCCCGCGGCAGAAATCCGTGAACCCGCCATTCTTGTACAGCGAAATCCGCTCGCCCGGCCGCGTGAACTTCTCGATGAAGTACACCTTCATGAACTCGCCTTCGGCCGCGTACTCCTCCAGCCCCGCCTCGCGCGGCTCTTCCACCCGCACAAACTTCTCGTCGCGCGCCACCACCTCCGCCATGCGCGCCTCAATCGCCGCCAGGTCCGCCTCGGTAAACGGAGTCGCGCGGTACACATCGTAGAAAAACCCATTCTCCGTCGCCGGCCCATGCCCCAGCTTGGTCTCCGGAAACAGCTCCAATATCGCCGTCGCCATCACGTGCGCAGCCGAGTGCCGCAGCACCTTCAGCGCCGCCTCGTCCTGCTCCTTCAGCAGCGTCAGCTCCACATCCTCCGTCAGCGGAGCCGCCAGGTCCACCAGCCGCTCCCCACCCCCCGCCGCCCCATACATCGCATCTTCCGAACTCGCCTCAACACCGGGTGCCCCGTCCAGGCTCTGCTGGGGCGGGATCGCATTCACCATTGGCCGAATGCGCGCCACCACCACCGCCGCCGCCAGCCGCGGCGAAATCCCATTCGCGATCTCAAACGGTGTTGTTCCCCGCGCAACCTCGCGCACCGACCCATCCGGCAACTGTACTTGAATCTGCTCTATGCTCACGCCATCCAGAATACCGCTTCCACTCCGCCAAGGCGCTGTCATCTCGACCGCAGCGCACCAACCCACCCCGCCGCCCCGCCGTCATCTCGACCGCGCACCAACCCACCCCGCCACCCCGCCGCCATCTCGACCGCGCACCAACCCACCCCGCCACCCCGCCGTCATCTCGACCGAAGGCGGCGCGAAGCGCTGCCGCAGCGGAGAGACCCCCGCATTCGCTCTCGCCCTTGCCTTTGCCCTTGCTTTTGCCTTTGCCTTTGCCTTTGCCCTTCAACTGAGAACTGAGAACTGAGAACTGAGAACTGAGAACTGAGAACTAACAACTAGCAACTAACAACTCGCAACTCCCAACTCGCCCTCCGCCCGCGCGCGCACCCCCACCCCAACCCCACGCGGCGACCAACGGGAGCACCACGCGAAGCGGTCTACCCGCCACGAAGTGGCCTGAAGGCGCGCGATACCCCGCCCCACCTGCGCCCAACCCCATCTCACCTTCGTGGCACCCTTCGCCGGTCGCACCTCCCCACGGGCCGTGCCCCGCCATGGAAACCTCGCCCCTCGTTCCAGATTAACTCCACTTCTTCCGCAAGCAATTGCACATTCCCCACACCGCCCGCTCCAATAATGGCCGCCAACTGACGCAGGATCATCCGGTTACAGGCCGGCTCGCGCCTTCTCCTTTGGCCGCAAACGTGCTACAACATGAACCTTCCCCGCATTCGGGCCCCGCATCACCCCAGGAGGTCCACCTTGTTCCGTGCCGTCTTGCTCGCTGCCGCCCTGCTCCTTCCCGCATCCCTTCTCGCACAAAACACCACCTACGACTTCACATCCCTCGACTTCACCGTCGCGACCAGCCCCTTTACCACCAGCGACACCGTAACAGGCTCTCTCACCTTCACCAGTCCCCTCGCGGCCAATACCGATTTCGACCTGCTCGCAAGCCAGCTCACCTTCAGCTTTTCCGACGGCGTCGACACCATTTCCAACGCAAATGTTGACCCCACCATCTCCAGTTTTCTCCTCGATACCGACTCCCACGGCAACATCGGAGCCTGGCAGATCTTCCTCTATACACCCGCCCCAAATGTGGACACCATTCAACTCCAGGGCTGTGATTCAACCCAATTCTCCCCCACCTGCGTCGGCATCTCAAACGTCAACGACTCGGTCTACGTAGCGGGCGGCGGAGGCACTGGAGGAGGCTACGCATCCTATTCCAGCGGGGAATTTACCGTGGCCACTCCCGAGCCCAGCAGTTTCCTCCTGCTCGGCACCGGCATCCTCGGAGTCGCCGCGTCCCTGCGCCGAAGACTGCCGCGCTAAACCCATCACCAGCAACCGGGCCTACCTGGTCAATGCCCCAAAACAATTAAGGCCCCCCCCGCACCCAAACCCCATGGCGACCATCGGGAGCGCCATCGCGAAGCCCAAAACCCGCCACGAAGTGGCCCCTTAAAAGGAGGCGAAGAGAAGCGGGACCCGCCTTACGGCGGCCTACCCGCTTCTCTTCACTCGCGTACGCGCAATCTATGCGGTCTGGCTCTGCTCTGACGTGGCCGTCGTCCGCAAAACCATGCCATTGGCTTTCGCCCACACATGTCCTCGCCAGATGCCGATGAGAGGGGCACCCGCGACTACAACAAACGCATAGATTACGGAAATCTGCATAGCGACTTCTCCTTTGTTGTGACCTCAACGGCCTGGGGGACCGCCGAGTCGGACAGCGAGGACAGCTCCAAACTGCAGTAAGACGTGTGGGTCCCGCGCCCACCCCCCCAAGCGAGTTGCCCCGCCGAGCGGTTTTTCCGGGCACATTCCGACTATCCGCCCCCGTACCCACCTTGCAAATCCCACCTTCGCACCCTCCCCGAACTTTCGCGTCATCCCCCATCCCCCCTTCGTGCTATCCCGCCTCCTCGAACCCCGCACCTATATCCTTCCCCTATGCCTCGCGCCCCGCACCCGCCCGCAACCTACGGCCTCACCCCCGCCGCTCTCCGCACCCTCCGCGCTCTCTCCACCCCCGTCCTCATCCAGCGTTTCCTCGACGACCTCCCCTACCAGTACGCCAACACCGCCTGGTCGCCCGCCCGGGCCCTGCGCGAGCGCCGCGGCCACTGCCTCGAAGGCGCCCTGCTCGCCGCCGCCGCGCTCCGCCTCCACGGCCATCCGCCCCTGCTCATGGATCTCGAAGCCGTCCACGACGACGACCACGTCCTCGCCCTCTACCGCTCCCGCGGCCTCTGGGGCTCCATCGCCAAGTCCAACTTCTCCGGCCTGCGCGCCCGCCCGCCCATCTACCGCACCCTCCGCGAGCTCGCCCTCAGCTACTTCCCCCACTACTTCAACCTCCGCGGCGAACCCTCCCTGCGCGCCTACTCCCTCCCCGTCAACCTCACCCGCCTCGACCGCCTCCACTGGATGACCTCCGAAGCGAACGTCTGGTGCGTCGCCGAGCTCCTCATCGCCGCCCGCCACTACCCCCTCGTCCCCGAGAAAATCGCCCGCACCCTCCCCCGCGTCGACCGCCGCCTCTTCCAGGCCGGCCTCCTCGGCTCCACCCCCCACTGACCCTTCCTCCGCTGACCGCGCCTATCTATAGATACGCGCTTCTTCCTTCAGCCACCCACGTTTACTTCGACTTGCGGCTCTCCGCCAGCAGCGCCCACACCAGCAACACCACCACCACCAGGAACACCGCGTTCCGCACGCCGATCATCGCTGGTTCCCGTCCGCGCTGGCAGTCGACTTGCGGGATGGCTTGCTCGCGCACTTACGCATAGACGGTCTTTTTCCCCTCCCGGCCCACTTTATTTCTCCCCCCACTAAAATAGTGGCATGTCCTTCCTCGCCGCCGTCGAGCGCCTCGACGCCCTCGGTCTCGAACTCGCGCCCACCACCCCCCGCCGCAAGTTCGACCTCGACCACATGCGCATCCTCGCCCGCGCCCTCGGCGACCCGCAAACCCGTTTCCCTTCCGTCCTCATCGCCGGCACCAACGGCAAGGGCAGCACCGCTTCCACCCTCGCCTCCATCCTCGCCGCCGCCGGCCTCCGCACCGGCCTCTACACCTCGCCCCACCTCACCCGCGTCACCGAACGCATCCGCACCACCCCGCCCCAAAACCCCGTCATCTCGACCGAAGCCCCTGAGCGAGCCGCAGGCGAGTCGAACGGGGCAGAGTGGAGAGACCCCCGCATTGGTTTTTCCTCGCCCCTCGCACCTCACACCCCGATCCTCCCCGAAATCTCCGAGGAAGCCTTCGCCCGCCTCTACTTCCACGTCGACACCACCGCCGCCCACCTCGTCGCCACCTGCCAGCTCCCCCACCCCCCCAGCTACTTCGAAACCCTCACCGCCCTCGCCTTCCTTTACTTTGCCGAGCAGCATCTCGACATCGCCGTCCTCGAAGTCGGCCTCGGCGGCCGCCTCGACGCCACCAACATCGTCGAACCCCTGCTCTCCGTCATCACCGACATCGCCCTCGATCACCAGGAGTACCTCGGCTCCACCCTCGCCGAGATCGCCCGCGAAAAAGCCGGCATCCTCCGCCCCAACGGCACCCTCATCACCCTCCCCCAGCATCCCGAAGCCAACCGCGCCATCGGCGAAGCCGCCGTCGCCCTCAACGTCCGCGCCATCTCCGCCACCCCCTACCTCCCCAACGTGGAACGTTCTCCGTCCTCCGTTGACCGTTCCCAACCCACTGCATCGCTTTCAACGAACAACGTACAACGAACAACGGACAACCAGGATCACTCCCCCCTCCCCCGCAACCACTACACCCTCCACATCGACCACCAACCCCTCCACGTCCGTTCCCCCCTCCCCGGCGAACACCAGCGCCGCAACCTCGCCCTCGCCATCGCCGCCGCCCTCGAATTGCGGCGCGTTCTCCGTTCTCCGTTCTCCGTTGATCGTCCCAGGACCGCGCACGCATCGCCTTCAACCGGCAACGTACAACGGTCAACGGTCAACGTAGACCGTACACCGGTCAACGACCAACCACCACAACAGCAGCCCATCACCATCTCCGCCATTGAAGCCGGCATCGCCAACACCTCCTGGCCCGGCCGCCTCGAATTCCTTCCCCCCAACCTCCTGCTCGACGTCGCCCACAACCCCGCCGGCGCCTGGACCCTCCGCGCCGCCATCGCCCAACTCCCCGAAACCCTCCCCCGCACCCTCATCTTCTCCTGCCTCCGCGACAAAGACCTCCGCGAAATGTCCCAGATCCTCTTCCCCCTCTTCGACCCCCCCGCCGGCGTTCTCCGTTCTCCGTTCCCCGTTGACCCTTCCACCACCACCCCGCCCGCAACGAACAACGTAGAACGTACAGCGTACAACTTGATCCTCACCCCCCTCGACTCTCCCCGCGCCGCCTCCCTCGAATCCCTCACCGCCGCCGCCCGCGCCCTCGATATCCCCGCTCACACCGCCCCCTCCCCCGCCGCAGCTCTCGACCTCGCCCGCGCCCTCACCCCACCCCCCGGCCTCATCCTCGCCACCGGCTCCGTCTACCTCATCGGCGCCCTCCGCTCCCTCGCCCTCCCGTCCCACACGTAACCAAATCCGTTACACCAATCCCCCCAACAAAATTTCCCCCAATCAGCGACAATCGCTGTGAGGCCCTTCTCTGACAACTGAGAACTGACAACTGACAACTCCGGACCCCATGCCCACCACCCCCCAAACAACGGACAACGTAGAACGAACAACGGACAACGTCCCCCCCATCCCCTTCCATCTCCGCCTCTTCACCTACCTCATCGCCATCCCTCTCATGGCGCTCTCCACCGCCTTCTTCGGCTGCATCGCCTTCCTCTGCGCCCTGTGGGACCGCTCCGGCCGCCAGCAGCATTGGATCGCCCGCACCTGGGCCCGCACCATGCTGCTCTTCTCCGGCTCGCCCGTCCAGGTCCTCGGCGCCGGCAAACTGACCCACGCCGACACCGCCGTCTACGCCTCCAACCACCTCAGTTACATGGACACGCCCGTCCTCTTCGCCAAGCTCCCCTTCCAGTTCCGCATCCTGGCCAAGGGCGGCCTGTGGAAGGTCCCCTTCGTCGGCTGGTATCTCCACCGCTCCGGCCAGGTCCCCATCCACTCCGGCAGCCCGCGTTCGCTCATCGCCGGCCTGCTCGGCGGAGTCAAGGCCCTCCAGTCCGGCATGCCCCTCGTCGTCTTCCCCGAAGGCGCCCGCACCCCCACCGGCCAGCTCCAGTCCTTCGCCTCCGGCTGCGCCTTCATGGCCATCCGAGCCGGCGTCCCCCTCGTCCCCCTCGCCCTCATCGGCACCTACGACCTGCTCCCCATCCACACCTACTGCCTGCGCCCCCGCCCCCTCAAAATCATCGTCGGCGACCCCATCCCCACCGCCCACCTCACCACCCGCGACGCCGACGCCCTCACCGCCCAGCTCTTCGCCGAAATCACCCGCCTCTACCACCTCCACTCCGCCTAGTTCTCAGTTGTTAGTTGTTAGTTGTTAGCTGTTAGCTGTTAGCTGATAGCTGATAGCTGATAGCTGTCAGTTCTCAGTTGTCAGTTGTTAGTTGTCAGTTGCTAGTTGTTAGTTGTCAGTTGTCAGTTACCCATCCACCCCCACCCTCGTCATCTCGACCGAAGCGCTTCAGCGCTGAGTGGAGAGACCCCCGCATTGGCTTTTGCCTTTGCCTTTGCCTTTGCCTTGGCCTTTGCCTTTCCTTTTGCTCTTGCTTTTGCTTTTGCCCTTGCTCGTCATTCTGAGCGCAGCTCAGAATCTCCGTCGTTGCCGTTGCCCCTATCCCCCCCACCCCTCCGTCATCTCGACCGAAGCCGCGCACCCCGCCCTCACCCGCGGGTGCCCCGTCCTAGCTTTGCTAGGGCGGGCCGCCTCAACATCCTTAGGAAGCCGTCATCTCGACCGAAGCGCTTCAGCGCTGAGTGGAGAGACCCCCGCATTTGCTCTTGCTCTTGCTTTTGCTCTTGCTCTTGCCCTTGCCCTTGCCTTTGCCCTTGCTCTTGCCTTTGCTTTTGCCCTTGCCCTTGCTCTTGCCCTTGCTCTTGCCCTTGCCCTTGCATCTAGGGAAGCCCTTGGCCCTCCCGCCTCACTCAAGCCCCTGGGGTACGCTTTCTTCGCCGTCGCCCCCATGCAACCACCCCGGTTACAAATCCAACCCGCCAAACCCGCTATCATCAAACTGAGAACTGAGAACTGAGAACTAGCAACTAACAACTCGCAACTAACAACTCGCCCTTATGCCCCCCCGCATCGCCATCCCCGTCCCCACCTCCACCGACCTCGACTACAACCGCCGCGCCTGGCCCCAGTACGCCGACGCCGTCACCCGCTCCGGCGGCCTGCCCGTCGAAATCCCCCTCACCGACCCGCCCGCCGTCACCGCCCGCCTCCTCGCCACCTGCCAGGCCATCCTCCTCCCCGGCTCCCCCGCCGACGTCAACCCCGCCAAGTACGGCCAGCTCCCCGAACCCGAAACCAACCCCGCCGACCCCGCCCGCGAAAACGTCGACGAGCTCCTCCTCCAGGACGCCCACAACCTCCGCAAGCCCATCCTCGCCATCTGCTTCGGCGCCCAGATGCTCAACGTCTGGCGCGGCGGAACCCTCCTCCAGCACCTCACCCCCATGCCCGTCAACCACGCCGCCGGAGCCGCCGTCGCCGTTGCCCACACCGCCGTCCTCGCCCCCAACTCCCTGCTCGCCTCCCTCGCCGCCGAGTCCGATGTTCTTCGTTCTTCGTTGACCGTTGACCGTTCCGCATCCTCGTCTTCAACGAACAACGGAGAACGGACAACGGACAACCTGAGGCTTCCCATCAACTCCTCTCACCACCAGGCCATCGCCATCCCCGGCGACGGCCTCCGCGTCACCGCCCGCTCCCCCGAAGACGCCGTCATCGAAGCCGTCGAACCCATCGAAAACACCGTCATCTCGACCGAAGCATCGCGCACCAACGTACAACGGACAACGGACAACGAACCACGTACAACGGACAGCGACCCACGCCCCACCCCCTTCCTCATCGCCGTCCAGTGGCACCCCGAGCGCTCCTACTCCACCGACCCCGCCTCCCGCGCCCTCTTCACCCGCTTCGTCGCCGCCGCCGCCGCCTGGCAACCCCTCCCGCCCACCACCCCCTGAACCGCCGGCAGCAAAAAGCGTCATCTCGACCGAAGCCCCCCACCCCCAAGAACAAAGAAGCGTCATCTCGACCACCGCGCTCCACCCCACCCCGTCGTCATCTCGACCACCGCGCACCCCACCCCCACCCTCGTCATCTCGACCGAAGCGCTTCAGCGCTGAGTGGAGAGACCCCCGCATTGGCCTTTGCCCTTGCCCTTGCCTTTGCTCTTGCCTTTGCCTTTGCCTTTGCCTTTGCCCTTGCCCTTGCCCTTGCCTTTGCCTTTGCTCTTGCCTTTGCTCTTGCCTTTGCCCTTCCTCTTGCCCTTGCCTTTGCCTCTGCCTTTGCTCTTGCCTTTGCCCTTGCCCTTGCCTTTGCCTCTGCCCTTGCCCTTGCCTTTGCCTCTGCCCTTGCCCTTGCCTTTGCCTTTGCCCTTGCTCTTGCTCTTGCCTCTGCCCTTGCTTCTAGGTAAGCCAAGGCTTCAGCCTTGGCCCTCACAGCCCCCAAAGGACGCAGGGGCTTTAGCCCCTGGGGCACCTGCTTCCTCCCGCAATCCCGAACCACGCCGCCCCAAAACAATCCGCCAAAAATCGGTATCATCGGTGTCAATCGGTGTTAAGCCTCTCAACTAACAACTCGCAACTAACAACTTCCCCTCCCATGTCCCCCACCGAACTCCTCCCCCTCCTCGCCCCCTACGCCGACGTCCCGCCCGCCCTCGCCGCGCAGCTCCTCCTCTACCTCGACCTCATCCTTAAATGGAACGAGCGCGTCAACCTCACCGCCATCCGCTCCCCCCACGACATCGTCCGCCGCCACTTCGGCGAGAGCCTCTTCGCCGCCGCCCGCCTCGGCCCCTGCTCCACCCTCCTCGACTTCGGTTCCGGCGCCGGCTTCCCCGGCCTGCCCATCCAGCTCGCCCACCCCGCCCTCGCCGTCACCCTGGCCGAGTCGCAGGGCAAAAAAGCCGCCTTCCTCCAGGAAGCCGTCCGCACCCTCCGCCTTCCCACCGAAATCTGGCCCCACCGCGTCGAATCCCTCCCCGCCGGCCGCACCTTCGACGCCGTCACCCTCCGCGCCGTCGACTCGATGCCCGCCGCCATCGCTGCCGCCTCCCTCCGCGCCGCCCGCACCCTCGTCATCCTCACCACCCTCGCCGCCCAGCCCGACCCCGCCCACCTCCCCGCCTTCGCCTTCGCTCCCCCCATCCCCCTCCCCGCATCCGACTCCTCCGTCCTCCTCCTCGCCCACCGCCGCTAGCCCCCCCCACCCCGCCCTCTCGACCGAAGCCGCCCGCGCGCCGCAGTGGAGAGCCCCCGCATTCGCCTTTGCCGGACCCATCCGCTGCCTCGCTAGGTGCGCCGCCCGCGCGCCGCAGCCGAGCGTCCCCCAGGCGTCGCCCGCGAACCCGCGATCAGAATGTCGACCAGGCGCCGCGCGCTTGGCTCCCAACCCGGCAGGCTCGTCGTGTGGAAGATGCCCACCAGCGCGCGCACGAAGTCGTTCGGGTCGGTGTCGGCGCGGAGATCGCCGCTCGCAATGGCGCGTTCGACCGAGCCCGCAAACGCAGCGTGGATCAGCGAACGCGAACCCTCCATCAGCCGCACCGACCCGCCCGCAACCGTATTCATCGCCGGCAGGATCAGCATCTTGCCCGCAACATGGTCGATGAACAAAAGCATCCACGCACGCAGCGCTTCCAGCGGCGTCATCGTCGCCGCCAGCCGCTGTTCCGCCCCCGCCAGCTTTTCCACCTCGCTGCGATAAACCGCTTCGATCAGGTCGTCGCGCGTGGGGAAGTGGCGATATAACGTCGCGTTCCCCACGCCCGACCGGCGCGCGATATCGTCCAGGCTCGCCGCCGCTCCATCGCGCGTGAACGCCTGCTTGGCGATCGCGAGGATGCGTTCGCGGTTGCGCTCCGCGTCGGCGCGGGGCTTGCGGACAGGCCGGGGTGGCGGAAGCTTCTTCTTCGGCATGCGGACCCTGAACGAAAAATGTTTTGCAACCGGGCGACTGTCCCCGTTTATCTTATCGATACGGGGACAGTCCCCGTTTTATAAGGCGCCGGCCCGCATGTCAACCGGGACGCCGCCTGAAACCGCGACCCCAACCCCAGCAGGAGGCGCCATGCGCGTGTTCGTAACCGGAGCAACCGGATTCATTGGAACCAAGCTGGTCGGCGAGCTGATCGCCGCCGGCCACCAGGTGCGCGGCCTCGCCCGCAGCGACGCCGGCGTCGAGCAGTTGACCGCAATCGGCGCCACAGCGCATCGCGGCGACCTCACCGACCTCGACAGCCTGCGCCGCGGCGCGGCCGGCATGGATGCGGTCGTGAACCTCGCCTTCAACCACGGCGACTGGGCGAAGTTTGCGCAGAGCGCACAGGACGAGGGCAACGCGATCGGCGCGCTCGGCTCCGCGCTCGAACCGGGCCAGCTCCTGCTGGTCACCTCCGGCATCGGAATCGCCGGCGGCGCGCCCGGCCACGTGCGCGTCGAGACGGATCCGGAAACCGATTCGCCCCGCATGCCGCGCCGGCCGGAGCAGGCCGCGCACGCCGTCGCCGCCAGCGGCGTGCATGTCGCGATCGTGCGTCTGCCCCAGGTGCACGACACCCGCAAGCAGGGCCTGCGTCACCTGGCTGATTCAGAGCGCGCGCGACCACGGCGTCTCCGCCTATGTGGGCGACGGCGCACACCGCTGGGCCGCCGCGCCGCTCAACGATGTGGCCCGCCTGTATCGCCTCGCGGTCGAGAAGACCGGCCCCGGCGTGTCGACCTATCACGCCGTCCAGGAAGAAGGCGTGCCGCTGCGGCAGATCGCCGAGACCATCGCCAACGGGCTGAGCCTGCCCGCCGTCTCGATCTCCGCCGAAAAGGCCCTCGAGCACTTCGGCCCGTTCCTCGGACACGCCGCGGCGCTGGACATGCCCGCCTCCAGCGACTGGACCCGCAAGACGCTCGACTGGCTCCCCACCGGCCCCGCCCTGATCGACGACTTAACCCACACGAAGTACTGACGCCAGTCGCCTTTCCACCGTCGTCGCCCTTATCCTACCCCTCGTCATCTCGACCGAAGCGCTTCAGCGCTGAGTGGAGAGACCCCCGCATTTGCCTTTGCTTTTGCCCTTGCCCTTGCCCGTTGCCCACCCGGACAGCTGAAGCTCGTCATTCTGCGCGCAGCGCAGAATCTCCGTCGCTGCCGTTGCCGTTGCCACCGTCGTCGCCCTTATCCCACCCCACCCCGTCATCTCGACCAGCGCGCCCCGCGCCCCACCCCCGTCCTCTCGACCGAAGCCGCCCCCCACCCCCACCCTCGTCATCTCGGCCGAAGCCGCCCCGCCCCACCCGCGGGTGCCCCGTCCTAGCTTTGCTAGGGCGGGCCGCCTCAACATCCTTAGGAAGCCGTCATCTCGACCGAAGCCGCGCACCCCGCCCCACCGCCGTCATCTCGACCGAAGCGCTTCAGCGCTGAGTGGAGAGACCCCCGCTTTTGCTTTTGCTCTTGCCCTTGCCCTTGCCCTTGCCCTTGCCCTTGCCTTTGCCCTTGCTTTTGCCTTTGCTCTTGCCTTTGCTTTTGCTTTTGCTTGTCGTTCTGAGCCGTATCCCCACATCTGTCTTTGCCTCGAAGATGGTCCGAGCTCCGACAACCCCCCGAGGAAGCCCCTTTCGTTAAGGGCACGGCTTCAGCCGTGCCATCAAGAACCGGGTCGCAGACCCGCACCGATCTGCCGAAGGCCGGAGTGAAGCGCAAAGCGCGCAACGACCGATCTGCCTTCCTCCGCGCCGCCTACCCCACCCAAGCCCCACCCAGGCAGTTGAAGCTCGTCATTCTGCGCGCAGCGCAGAATCTCCGTCGCTGTCGTTGCCGTTGTTCCTGTCGTCGCCCTTATCCCACCCCCGCCCTCTCGACGAGCGCGCTCCACCCCCACCGCCGTCATCTCGACCGAAGCGCTTCAGCGCTGAGTGGAGAGACCCCCGCATTGGCTTTTGCTTTTGCTTTTGCTTTTGCTTTTGCTCTTGCTCTTGCTCTTGCTCTTGCTCTTGCCCTTGCCTTTGCTCTTGCTCTTGCTCTTGCCCTTGCCCTTGCCCTGTCCATCGCGCCACAAATGTAACGTATACAGTTACAAACAACCCACCCACAAGAATCTCGCAAACTCGCGACGATCTCCCCGAGCCTTTCCTCGACCCTCAAATCTCGAACCGCCGCCATGTTCCCCAATTGAATTAGCGAAGAAACTAATCCAATTCAGGAATGTTCCACGAGGAACAATTTCGCCCCCACCCACCTCCCGCCCCAACCAAAAATGTTCCTCGTGGAACATTTTCGATCGAAACCATCCGCTCCCGTTTTTTCCAAGACCCCAAACCGTCATTCCATAGGCAACAATCGCTCGCCCAATTCCAATCCAGGAATGTTCCACGTGGAACAATTTCGCGCCCCACCCATCTCCCGCCCCACCCAAATTGTTCCACGTGGAACAATTTTGAGCTTTCCGGCAATCCAGCCCCGTCCCGAACCGCCCGGCATTGTGATCTAGCTCACACAAGATTTCCACACCCCGATCGCCCAAACCCCTTGTGGATTGCCACCATGCGAAACTCTCCACAGGATTCGCACAGCTCACCCCACTTCTGCACAGACCCTCCCCATTGCCAGAATCGCCTCCGCCCGATACGCTTCCAACTACACCGCCGTGTCCACTTCGACCGCTCCATCCAGCACGCTCCCCGCCGAAACCAGCGCCCCACCGGCTAAGGTCATCGCTGTCGTCAATCAAAAAGGCGGCGTCGGCAAAACCACCACTGCGATCAATCTGGCCGCCGCGCTCGCGCTCGAAGGCCTCCAAACGCTGCTGATCGATTGCGATCCGCAAGCTAACGCGACCGGCGGGCTGGGCGTCGCGCGCGACGATGCGCGCCTGAGCGTTTACGACGTCATGACCGGATCGGCGACGCTGGAAGAAACGCTGCTGAAAACGGAAATTCCGGCGCTTTCGCTGCTTCCAGGCAGCAAAAATATGATTGGCGCGAATTTGGAACTGGTGGCGCAGGAGCGGCGCGAATTCCGGCTGCGGGAGGCGATTCAGCCGGTGCGGGACCGCTATCCCTTTATCGTTCTGGATTGTCCGCCAGCGCTGGATCTGTTGACTCTAAACGCTTTAGTGGCGGCGGACGGGCTGCTGGTTCCGATGCAGGCGGAGTATTTTGCGCTGGAAGGAATTACGCAACTGATGCAAACTCTGGACCAGGTTTCGCAGGCGTTTAATCCGGGTTTGGCGCTGGAGGGGGTTTTGCTGACGATGTACGATGATCGCACAAACCTCTCGCAGCAGGTGACGGAGAACCTGCGCGGATTTTTCGGCGAAAAGCTGCTAACTACAACAATTCCCAGGAACATCCGGCTGGCGGAAGCGCCCAGCCACGGAAAACCGGTGCAGCTTTACGACGCGAAATCGCGCGGCGCCGAGGCGTACATGGCGCTGGCGGCGGAGCTGCTGAAGCGGAACGGGATGGTGAGTCCGAGACAGCAAAGTCTTCAGAATGTGCGCGATGCGCAGGGCAAGGCGGCGCCGAAGTTCTGGCCGTACAACCGGTAGTTGCTGGTTGCTAGTTGTTAGTTGCTAGTTGTTAGTTCTCAGTTCTCAGTTCTCAGTTGAAGAGCAAGAGCAAGGAAGAGCAAGGGCAAGGGCAAGGACAAGGGATCGAGGTCCAGCCGCTTCAAGGGCTGGAAAGTGGTTGGAGAGAAGAGGGCAAGGGATGGAAGCACACACGATGCAGGCGGATGGGAAGAAGCGGGCGGCACTGGGCAAAGGGATTGAGTCGCTGCTGGGGCCGCGGCCGGCGGCAGCGGCGGCGGCGGACGTTTCCGGCAAGCCGCTGGAGATTGCGCTGGACCGGATTGAACGGAATCCGCAGCAGACGCGCGCGACGTTCCATGAGGCCGGGCTGAACGAGCTGGCGAACTCGATCAAGGCGAACGGCGTGATGCAGCCGGTGACGGTGCGGGAGATCGCGGGCGGACGCTACCAACTGATTATGGGCGAGCGGCGGTGGCGCGCGTCGCAGATCGCGGGGAAGACGACGATTCCGGCGATTGTGAGGCAGGTGAACGACGAGCAGGCGCTGGAGATGACCATCGTCGAAAACCTGCAGCGCGAGGACCTGAACCCGATGGAGCAGGCGCGGGCGTTCAACCAACTGATCAGCCTGTTCAAGCTGACCCAGGAGCAGGTGGCGATCCGGACGGGGAAAGACCGCGCGAGCGTCGCTAACTATGTTCGTTTGATGAAGTTACCGGTTTCGCTGCAGGTACACCTGGAGACCGGGAAGCTGACGATGGGGCATGCGAAGGCGCTGCTGGCGCTGGAGGACGACAAGGGCGCGATGCAGGCGGCCGGGACCAAGGTGCTGCAACTGGAGTTGTCGGTGCGGCAGACGGCGAACTATGTGAACGGGCTGATCGAGGGGCGGCTGGGGCTGGATGAAAAGCCGGCGGCGAAGCCGGAGCCGGTGATCGATCCGAATGTGCGCGAGGCGGAGCTGCGGCTGCAACAGAAGCTGGGGCTGAAAGTGCATATCGAGGACCGGAACGGGAAAGGGAAGGTCGTGATCGAGTACGCGGGGGTGGAGGACTTCGACCGGGTGCTGGAGGCGTTGGGGTAGGGACTGGGCTGGGACTGGGGACTAGGGACTAGGGACTAGGGACTGGTGCTAGGGACTAGGGGCTGGGTACTGGGTGCGGCGCCCTGCGCGGGCGGCGGTCACTTCGTACCGTTCTCGACGCTTCGCGGTACTTCGTACCGTTCTCGACGCTTCGCGGTACTTCGTACCGTTCTCGACGCTTCGCGTGGGTGCTCCCGATGGTCGCAATCATGATTCTGTGCCGGGGGGTGGGAGCGGCGCGCGAAGCCCAATGCGCGTCGCGAAGTGGCTGTATCCTGCGCGGTGGGTGTTTGTAACGTTTGTGGTTACATATATGAAACGAAGGAGAAGGGCATGCCCCAGGGGCTAAAGCCCCTGCGTCCTTTGGGGGCTGTGAGGGCCAAGGCTGAAGCCTTGGCTTACCTCGAGGCGAGGACAAGAGCGAAGCGAGCCGCAGACCCACATCTTTAGAAGCGAGATGTGGGGTACCCGGGGCATGTTGCGCGCGGCGGAAGGGCAGATGCGGGGGTCTCTCCGCTCGGCGCGATGCGCCTTCGGTCGAGATGACGGGGGTGGGGGTGGGGTGAGAGCGAGGGCAAGAACAAAGGCAAAGGCCAATGCGGGGGTCTCTCCACTCAGCGCTGAAGCGCTTCGGTCGAGATGACGGCCGTGGGGTGGTGGTCGAGATGATGAGAGTGGATCAACATCAATACAACGGCAAAGGCAAAAGCAAGGGCAGAGGCAAAAGCAAGAGCAAATGCGGGGGTCTCTCCGCTCAGCGCTGAAGCGCTTCGGTCGAGATGACGGCCGTGGGGGCGGGGTGGGCGGTGGTCGAGATGACGGCGGTGGGGGAGGGGTGTGAGCAAGGGCAGAGACAAAGGCAAGAGCAAAGGCAAGGGCAAGAGCAGGGGCGGAGGCAAAGGCAAGAGCAAATGCGGGGGTCTCTCCGCTCAGCGCTAAAGCGCTTCGGTCGAGATGACGGGGGTGGGGGAGGGGTGGGCGGTGGTCGAGATGACGGGGGTGGATCAACATCGATACAACGGCAAAGGCAAAGACAAATGCGGGGGTCTCTCCGCTCAGCGCTAAAGCGCTTCGGTCGAGATGACGAGGGGTGGGGGAGGGGTGGGCGGTGGTCGAGAGGACGAGGGTGGGGGTGGGGTGGGCGGTGGTCGAGATGATGACGGCGGGTGGGAGCGGGGTGGGGGCAAGGGCAGGGGCAGGGGCAAAGGCAAATGCGGGGGTCTCTCCACTCAGCGCTGAAGCGCTTCGGTCGAGATGACGGGAGTGGGGGCGGGGTCGGCGGTGGTCGAGAGGACGGGGGTGGGGGCGGGGTGGGCGGTGGTCGAGAGGGTGCGGCTAGAACGTGGACGGGGGTTTGAGGCTGGACTCATCGAACGGGGTGATTGGTTTGCCCCAGTCTTCGCTGAGGTCTCTCCAGGTGGGGTTCTGGGCGACGATGAGCCGCAGCTTCTTGATGCGGGACCAGCGCTTCAATTGCTTCTCGCGCGCGATGGCCTCATTGATCCGAACAAAGCGCTCGAGATGGACGAGCTTGTCGATCTTGTAGCGCGAGGTGAAACTGCCGGGGAATGCGCCGGTCTTGTGCTGGCGGACGCGGACTTCGATCTCGGTGGTGATGCCGATGTAGAGGTGCTGGAAGCTGCTGGCGAGGATGTACACGCACGCTTGCTCGATCTTGCGGGTCATTGCTGCGTACGAGTGTCCCTCGCGAAGGGGAGAACGAGCAAGACAAAAGCAAATACAAATGCGGGGGTCTCTCCGCTCAGCGCTGAAGCGCTTCGGTCGAGATGACGGCGGTGGGGGAGGGGTGGGGGGTGGTCGAGAGGACGGGGTGGGGGCGGGGTGAGAGCAAGGGCAGGAGCAAAGGCAAGAGCAAGTGCAAGGGCAAGAGCAAATGCGGGGGTCTCTCCACTCAGCGCTGAAGCGCCTTCGGTCGAGATGACGAGGGGTGGGGGCGGGGTGGGGGGTGGTCGAGAGGACGGGGTGGGGGCGGGGTGAGAGCAAGGGCAGGAACAAAGGCAAGAGCAAGTGCAAGGGCAAGAGCAAATGCGGGGGTCTCTCCACTACGGCGCTGAAGCGCTTCGGTCGAGATGACGAGGGTGGGGGCGGGGTGGGGCGGGGTGAGGGCAAGGGCGGGAGCAAAGGCAAAGGCAAGTGCAAGTGCAAGGGCAAGAGCAAATGCGGGGGTCTCTCCACTACGGCGCTGAAGCGCCTTCGGTCGAGATGACGGCGGTGGGGGCGGGGTGGGGCGGGGTGAGAGCAAGGGCAGGAACAAAGGCAAAGGCAAGTGCAAGTGCAAGGGCAAGAGCAAATGCGGGGGTCTCTCCACTCAGCGCTGAAGCGCTTCGGTCGAGATGACGGCGGGTGGGGGCGGGGTGAGAGCAAGAGCAAGGGCAAAGGCAAAGGCAAATGCGGGGGTCTCTCCACTCAGCGCTGAAGCGCTTCGGTCGAGATGACGAGAGTGGGGCGGGGCTAAGGCGCCTTCGGTCGAGATGACGAGAGTGGGGCGGGGCTAAGGCGCCTTCGGTCGAGATGACGAGCTTTTACGGGGCTGAAGCGCCTCGGTCGAGATGACGGGGGTGGGGGCGGGGTGGGCGGTGGTAGAGAGGACGGGGGGAGTTGGGTGGGCGGTGGGCGGCACGAGAGGACGGTGATGGGGTGGTGGGCTAGGATGTTGAGTGTGAGGTACGTGTGAAAGCGACGGCGTGGGAGTTTCGGGCGAGGTTCTGGATTATTCTGGCGATTTATACGCTGGGGTTTACGACTCCGTGGGACGCGGTGTGGCATGTGGATGCGCGGGGGGTCAACGCAGATGTGTGGGGATGGGCGGCGGCGGGGCTGGCGCGCGGGACCGGGATGGGGATCGGCGCGGCGTTTGAGGCGGTGCTGGTGGCGGCGATTGCGTGCGCGGTGCTGGGAGCGTGGCTGCGCCTGTGGGGGACGGCGTCGCTGGGGGTGGACGTGATGAGCGACCACTCGTTCCGCGGAGATGGAGTGGTGGCGGCGGGGCCGTATCGCTACCTGCGGAACCCGCTGTATGTGGGGAGCTGGCTGAATACGCTGGCGCTGGCGATCCTGATGCGGCCGAGTGGCGCGGTGTTTACGCTGGTGGCGCTGGTGGGGTTCCACCTGCGGCTGATCCTGGCGGAAGAGGCGTTTCTCCGGGAGAAGCTGGGGGCGGGGTATGTGGAGTATTGCCAGGCTGTGCCGAGGATCTTTCCGAAACCCACCTCTCAGAAGCGAGATGCGGGGCACCCGGCACGGGCGCGGTGGGACCATGCGGCGCTGGCGGAGGTGTATATGTGGCTGTCGGCGGCGGCGTTTGCGGTGTTTGGGTGGCAGTACAACCGGATGCTGCTGGTGGAGTGCGTGCTGGTGTCGCTGGGGGTGAGCCTGGTGGTGAAGGGACTGGCGCCGGGGAAGATGGGGGCGCATTAGGGGGGGGTTGGGAGTTGGGAGTTGCTAGTTGCTAGTTGTCAGTTGTCAGTTGTCAGTTGTCAGTTGTCAGTTGTCAGTTGTCAGTTGAAGGCAAAGACAAGGACAGAGGCAAGGGCAAGGGCAAATGCGGGGGTCTCTCCGCTACGGCGCGATGCGCCTTCGGTCGAGATGACGGCTTCCTAAGGATGTTGGGGCGGCCCGCGGGGGCAGGGGTCGGACGGGGACCCGAGAGTGGGGACGGGGTGGGCGGGGGTCGAGAGGACGGGGGTGGGGGAAGGGGAAGCCCCATGGGCGGCGCGATGGAGCGCGCGTCGACCATGGGGCCTTCGATGGGGTTGCCCCCTGCGGTTGGGGAGGGCTGGCTGGACGGCCCTGTCCGGTTACTTTTTGGGTGGGGCGATGGTGTCTTTGGCGACCTTGGCGACGCGGAACTTGACGACGGTCTTGGCCTTGATCTTGATGGGCTCGCCGGTCTGGGGGTTGCGGCCCATGCGGGCCTTGCGCTCCGCCTTGACGAGCTTGCCGATGCCGGGGATGGTGAACTCGCCGTTCTTCTTGGTTTCCTTGACGGCTAACTCGGCGAGCAGCTCAAGGCCGGCGGCTGCCTGCTTGTTGGTGATTTCCAGCTTTTCCGCCATAGTGCGAACGAGAACGGTCTTGGTCATACCTTTTGCCATGTGTGTTGCTCCTTGATTCCAAATTAGTGCTGCGTGGTGCGTTTGGTGCCGGCTGGCTGCCTGGATACCCGCTTGAAAATCGGCCGCCCGGAGGGATTCGCTTTTGCGAATTCCCCGGTGTTTATGCGGGTGCGAGGAAACATGCCGCAATTCACGATCAGCCTTTCGGAAGGCAATGTCAATGGGTTTTGTTGGGTTTCCACAGGTTTTTTGCGGTTTTTTTAGGGTTTTTGGGAATTTGGGGCGGATTTGCGGGGATTTTGAGGGGAAAGAGGAGCGCGGATCGACGCGGATAAGGGCGAAAGGCAAAGGCAAATGCGGGGGTCTCTCCGCTCGCCGCGCGGCAGAGCCGCACGGCTTCGGTCGAGATGACGAGGGTGGGGTGAGAGCAAGGGTAGGAACAAGGGCAAGAGCAAGGGCAAGAGCAAGAGCAAAGGCAAATGCGGGGGTCTCTCCGCTACGGCGCTGAAGCGCCTTCGGTCGAGATGACGAGGGTGGGGGCGGGGTGGGCGGCTTCGGTCGAGAGGACGGCTTCCTAAGGATGTTGAGGCGGCCCGCCCTAGCAAAGCTAGGACGGGGCACCCGCGGGTGGTGGCGGGGGTCGAGAGGGCGGGGTTTTACGGGGCTAGAGCGGCTGCGGGCGGGGGTGGAGGAGCTAGCGGCTAGCGGCTCGTTCGGTGAGGGGGGTGTTGAGGAAGTGGACGATGGGGGCGGCGAGGGCGAAGCGGGAGGTGATCTCCTTTAATAGAGAGGGGGAGAGCGCGGTCTCGGGCGGGAGGGTGGCGGAGACGCCCCACTGGCGGCAGAGGATGAGATCGATGGCGGGGGATTCCGAACAGAAGCCGCGGGGCGGACGGGTGAGGCGGTTGGCTTCGAACTCGGACAGGGCGGCGCGGAGTTTGGGGCGGGCGAGGAGCTTGCGGAGTTCGGCGTGGTGGAGCTCGAGGTGGCGGCGGACGGCGAGGAGCTGCTCGGGCGAGGGCATGTACATGCCGGCGGCGATGACGGTTTCTTTGGGGGAGACGTGGAAGTAGAAGCCGGCGCCGGAGGTTTTCTCGAGGCCGCTGCGGATCCACCAGGCGGCGATGTGGGTTTTGTAGGGGCGCTTGTCGTGCGAGAAGCGAGTGTCGCGGTAGATGCGGAAGAGGGCTTTGTGCGGCGGGCGGACGTGCTCGGGCGCGAAGGAGGCGAGGGCGTGGTTGACCTCTTCGATGAGGGCGAGCATGGGGAGACGCAGTTCGCGCTCGTAGGCGGGCTTGCGGGGCGTGAACCAGGCACGGTCGTTGTGGCGGGCGAGCGAGCGGAGGAAGGTGAGAGCGGCGGGCGTGAAGTGGGTGGGCATGGAGGGGAAGTTGGGAGTTGCGAGTTGGGAGTTGCGAGTTGCTAGTTCTCAGTTGTCAGTTGTCAGTTGTCAGTTGAAGGCTTAACACCGATTGACACCGATGATACCGATTTTTTGCGGATTGTTTTGGGGCGGCGTGGTTCGGGATTGCGGGAGGAAGCAAGTGCAAGGACAAGAGCAAGAGCAAAGGCAAATGCGGGGGTCTCTCCGCTCGGCGCTCAAGCGCCTTCGGTCGAGATGACGGCGGGTGGGGCGGGGTAAGAGAAGGGCGAGATGAAGAGGGGGGCAACATCAAGACAACGGTAAGGGCAAAGGCAAATGCGGGGGTCTCTCCGCTCGGCGCTAAAGCGCCTTCGGTCGAGATGACGGGGGTGGGGCGGGGTGGGTGGTGGTCGAGGGGACGAGGGGGTGGGGCGGCGGGTGGGTGGGGTTTGGTAGAATTCGGGGCTGGTTGAGCGGTTGGGCTGGGGAGTTCAAATCGATGGGGAGGGGTGCGATGAAGAGGATGGGACTGGATGCGATGCGGAAGCTTTGTTGTGCGGCGGCGCTGGCGGGGACGATGGGCGCGGCGCAGGCGGGATGGGCGCAAGAGGCGTTCAACGGGACGTGGAAGATCGATATGAACAAGGTGGCGTTTCCGACCAAGCCGGATGTGTATTTGCTGACAGGCGGGATGCTATGAGTGCAAGACGTGCACTCCGCCG
Organism: uncultured Acidobacteriaceae bacterium; assembly: GCA_963787905.1. Lineage (GTDB taxonomy): Bacteria > Acidobacteriota > Terriglobia > Terriglobales > Acidobacteriaceae > Edaphobacter. Next base: position 47,623 of record CAWBFL010000066.1, read on the forward strand.
TACAAGATCCAGGCGGATGGGAAGGACCAGGCGGTGACGGGGCATCCGTATTTCGATTCGGTGGCGATTACGGTGGTGAACGACCACGTGGTGAAGGAGGTCGACAAGAAGGGCGGCAAGGTGGTGGCGACGTCGACGACCACGATTTCGCCGGACGGGAAGCTGGCGACGTACGAGTTTACGGATGCGAGCGATACGAAAGGCGGGCCTCCGGTGACGGGCAAGGGCGAGAGCGTGAAGGTGGCGCCGGGGCCGGCGGGGTCGCATGCGTATTCGGGATCGTGGCAGATGAAGAAGATCGACAACCTGTCGGAGAATGCGATTGTGTGGAGCTATATGGTGATGGGCGACTTCCTAAGGATGATGAGGACGGCCCGCCCTAAGGCGAAGCTGAGGCACGGACGCCGATGAGGGCGACCCGCGGGTGACCAGCGTGTCGCTGAAGATGGTGGGAAAGAATGTGCTGGTGGAGACGGATAAACGCGACGGCAAGGCGATCAGCGTGATGACGATGACGCTGGCGCCGGATGGGAAGACGGCGAAGGCGGTGGTGGACGATAAGCTTGCGGGGAGGGCGACGACGTTCAATGGGGTGAAGCAGTAGGGCGGGACTGGGGGCTGGGGTCTAGGGGCTGGGGACTGGGGACTGGGGGGGCGTGGGTTGCTCGCCCCCCCTTTGACGGTTAAGGCGGGGAAGGCGTATGAAGGCTGGACGATGAGACTCTCGACTGCTGCGGCGGTGTGCGCTCTTGCGATGGTTGCGGCGATGACCCTGGGGCAGGCGGGGGCGGGGGTGGGGCGCGCGGCTGCGCGGAAGGATGGGGCAGCCGGGCAGGCGGGGCGGCAGGCGCTCGATGCGTATCTGGATGGGATTGCGGCCAGGGATGAGGCGGCACGGCGGGCGGAGATGGCGAAGATCCAGACGCGCGAGGATGCGGTGGTGCGGCAGCAGGAGGTGAAGGCGAAGCTGCGCGAGCTGATGGGCGGCGGGTTTGTGAAGACTCCGCTGAATGCGCGGGTGACGGGCGTGACGCGGATGGAGGGTTTCCGGATTGAGAAGGTGGTGTATGAGTCGCAGCCGAAGTTTTATGTGACGGCGCTGTTGTATGTGCCGGAGGGCGGCGGGGTACGTTCTACGTTGTCCGTTGACCGTTCGGGAACGAAGAACGGAGAACGTACAACGGAGAACGCGAAGTTGCCGGCGGTGGTGATGGCGCCGGGGCATGCGGCGAGCGGGAAGGCGGGGGATTATGCGATGGCGGCGGCGTTTGCGCGGAACGGGTTTGTGGTGCTGAGCTACGATCCGATCGGGCAGGGAGAGCGGCTGCAGTATCTGGATACGAAGAATGCGGCGAAGATGACGGCGGGCGATCCGTATCCCGGGGTGTCGCTGGCGCAGCGGGCGACGGGCGAGCATGGCGAGGCGGGGTTGCAGCCGACGCTGATTGGGGATGCGGTGGCGCGGTACTTTGCGTGGGACGGGGTGCGGGCGGTGGACTACCTGGCGAGCCGGCCGGAGGTGGATGCGGAACGGATTGGGGCGTTTGGCTGCTCGGGCGGCGGGGCGATGACGGCGCTGCTGGGCGCGTCGGACAAGCGGGTGAAGGCGATTGCGACGGCGTGCTACCTGACGACGATGGATGAGCTGCTGCCGGCGATTGGGCCGCAGGATGCGGAGCAGTCGGTGCCGGGATTTATTGCCAGCGGGTTCGACTTTGCGGACTGGGTGGAGGCGGCGGCGCCGCGAGCGTACGCGATGGTGGGGACGACCGGCGATATGTTTCCGTGGAAGGGATTTTTGGAGACGGCACGGGAGGCGCGACGGTTTTATGGGCTGTTCGATGCGAGCGCGGAAGGGGTGGGAAGTTCTCAGTTGTCCGTTGTCAGTTCTCAGTTGCCGACGCCGGCTCCACTTCCGACACCGACGGGGCCGGTGCTGAATCCGGATACGGCGAATGCGGTGGGGGAGGATTCTCCGTTCCAGGTGATTGCGGGGGTGGGCGGGCATGGGAATTTGCAACCGTTGACGTCACATATTGTGGGGTTCTTTCTGGTGCACCTGGCGGGGAGGAAGGCGGAGGAGTTTGTGGGGGGGCCTGAACCCACATCTCAGAGTCGAGATGTGGGGCACCCGCAGGACGGTGGCAAAACGGTAGCAGGAGGTTGGGGCGGGGCGAGCGGTGTCGGGGTCCTTCGACTCCGGTCGCGGTGCGACCTCCGCTCAGGATGACGGTTCGGTGAGGGTTCCTCCGGCGGGGGCGTTGCAGGTGACGGCGACGGGGCAGGTGGCGACGAGTTATCCGGGGAGCGAGACGGTGTACTCGTTGAATTTGAAGCGGGCGAAGGAGAAGCTGCCGCAGTTGCCGGTGCAGACGCTGCTGCAGGTGCAGACGGATGTACGGGAGGTGACGGGGGCGGAGGCGGTGCCGGGTCCCTTCTGCGCGGAGTGCGGAGGCGCGTTCGACCATTTCACGGAGCTTCCGTTCCCGGATGTGAGCGCGCATGGCGGGACGGTTGTGCGGGCGCCGGCGATCCTGGTGGTGATGAGCGATCGGGTCGGCACTGCGGGAAACCCGACGAAGGAAGATCTGGAGAAGCTGGCCGGGACGACGGTGCCGGGGAATCTTGTGGTGGCGTTTGCGCCGCGGCCTTCGCCCGCCGGGGACGGAGGAGACGAAGGCGGCGATCCTGGGGCCGTTTTATCTGACGGAGCTGCGGGCGGAGCTGGTGGGGAAGACGCTGCTGGGGATGCGGGTGGACGACGTGATCCATGCGGTGGATTACCTGGCGAGCCGGCCGGATGTGGATGCGAAGAATATTACGGTGGTGGCGAGCGGGCATATGGGGTTGGTGGCGCTGCACGCGGCGGTGCTGGATGCGCGGATCAAGCATGTGACGGTGGACCACGTGCTGGAGAGCTACCGGAGTTTGCTGGAGGCTCCGATGCCGGTGGATGCGCCGCAGGATATTTTGCCGGGGGTGCTGGAGAAGTACGATGTGCCGGACCTGGTAAGGGTGCTGGGGACGAGGGTGACGGTCCTCGATGCGTTGCAGGGGACGGCGGATTTGTCGGCGAGGTGAGCACTTCGTGCCGTTTCGACGCTGCGCGGTATTCGTACCGTTCTCGACGCTGCGCGGTACTTCGTACCGTTCTCGACGCTGCGCGTGAAGGCGGGGGCTCTCCGCATGACGGGTGGGGCGGGGTGGGAGCAAGGGTAGGGGCAAGAGCAAGAGCAAGGACAAGGGCAGGAGCAAAGGCAAATGCGGGGGTCTCTCCGCTCGGCGCTAAAGCGCCTTCGGTCGAGATGACGAGCTTTTGCGGCGCTAAGGTGGGTTCGGTCGAGATGACGAGCTTTTGCGGCGCTGAGGTGGGTTCGGTCGAGGGGACGGGGTGGGGGCGAGGTGAGAGCGAGGGTAGGGGCTGAAGCAAGGCAAGAGCAAGGACAGGCAAGAGCAAGGGCAAATGCGGGGGTCTCTCCGCTCGGCGCTAAAGCGCCTTCGGTCGAGATGACGAGCTTTTGCGGCGCTGAGGTGGTTCGGTCGAGATGACGAGCTTTGCGGCGCTGAGGTGGGTTCGGTCAGGGGACGGGGGTGGGGGATGCGGGCGGTTCATAAAGTGTCCTAAGCGGGGGATGGGGGTGATGGGGCGCGGATATGATGTGAGCCATGCGGGCGAGTCTGGCGAGTCTGGTGGAGGAGTTTCGGCGGCAGGGGGCGGAGACGGCGGTGGTGGAGCACCGCGGGGTGCGGCGGTATGCGACCACGTATGGGGAGCTGGCCGAGCTGGCGGGGCGGTTTGCGGCGGAGCTGGAACGGCGGGGGGTGGGGCCGGGCGAGCGGGTGGTGCTGTGGGGGGAGAACTCGGCGGAGTGGGTGGGGGTGTTCTTCGGGTGCCTGCTGCGGGGAGTGATCGTGGTGCCGCTGGATGCGGCGGGGGATGCGGGGTTCGCGGCGAGAGTGGTGGAGGATGTGGGGGCGAGGCTGGTGGTGGGGGATGGGGGACTGCTGGCGGGGCTGGCGTTGTCCGTTGTCCGTTCTCCGTTGTCCGATGCAGGCGAAGCGGCTGCGGGCGTCGGAAACGAAGAACGGAGCACGAAGAACGTAGAACGCCTGGAGCTAAGGGGGATTGGGGGGAGGCTGCCGAAGGAGGCGGTTTGGGCGGTGAGCGAGGCGGTGGGGCCGGATACGCCGTTCCAGATTGTGTTTACGTCGGGGACGACGCGGGAGCCGCGGGGGGTGGTGCATACGCACCGGAATGTGCTGGTGACGCTGGAGCCGATCGAGCGGGAGATGGCGAAGTACCGGAGGTGGGAGCGGCTGGTGCATCCGCTGCGGTTTTTGCATAGCCTGCCGCTGAGCCACGTGTTTGGGCAGTTTATGGGGCTGTGGTGTCCGGCGCTGCTGGGGGCGGAGGTGCACTTCGCCGACCAACTGGAGCCGGGACGGATGGTGGAGCTGATCCGGCGGGAGCGGGTGAGCGTGCTGGTGGCGGTGCCACGGGTGCTGGAGCTGCTGCGGGGATATCTGGTGGGGAGGTTTGGGGGGAGTTCTCAGTTGTCAGTTGGCGGTTCTGGGGAAGGGCAAGGACAAATGCGGGGGTCTCTCCACTCCGGCGGCTGAAAGCGCCGCCTCCGGTCGAGATGACGGTTCTGTGCGGGGTGGGGGCTCCGGTCGAGATGAGGGTTCTGAGGAAGGGCAAGGACAAATGCGGGGGTCTCTCCACTCCGGCGCTAAAGCGCGCTCCGGTCGAGATGACGGTTCTGTGCGGGGTGGGGGCTCAGGTCGAGATGAGGGTTCTGTGCGGGGTGGGGGAGTTTGGGTGGCGGTGCGGAAGTGGTGGCGGTGGCGGAGGGTGCACCGGGCGCTGGGGTGGAAGTTCTGGGCGGTGATTTCGGGCGGGGCGACGCTGCCGGCGGAGCTGGAGGGGTTCTGGAATGAGGTGGGCGTGGCGCTGATCCAGGGCTATGGGATGACGGAGACGACGGCGCTGGTGACGCTGAACCACCCCTTCCATATTAAGGAGGGCACGATTGGGAAGGCGCTGCCGGGACGCGAGGTGCGGCTGGGCGAGGATGGCGAGATCCTGGTGCGCGGGGAGACGCTGTCGAAGGCGACGTGGGAACGGGGCGCGATGCGGCCGCGGGAGGGCGAGTGGCTGGCGACGGGCGACCTGGCGGAGCGGAGCGAGTCGGGCGAACTGCGGTTTGTGGGACGGAAGAGCGATGTGATTGTGACGGCCGCGGGGATGAATGTGCATCCGGGGGACCTGGAGGCGGCGCTGGCGGGGCAGGCGGGGATGCGCGGCGCGGTGGTGGTGGGGTGCGAGTTTGCGGCGGGACCGGAGGCGGTGGCGGCGGTGCTGTTTGCGGGGACGGAGGAGGAGCTGCGGGCGGCGGTGGAGAAGGCGAATGCGGGGCTGGCGGAGTATCAGCAGATACGGCACGTGGTGCGTTGGCCGGAGCTGGAGTTTCCGTATACGTCGACGGGGAAGGTGGTGCGGCGGAAGGTGAAGGAGTGGGTGGAGGGGAGGATGGGGGAAGGCGTTGCCCGTTCTCCGTTGTACGTTGAGGGTTCGGAGGACGGGAGGGATGGGGTGTGGGGGGTGGTGGCGGAGGTTGCGGGGAAGGCGGTGACGGGCGATGGGCTGCGGCTGGCGGAGGACCTGGGGATGGATTCGCTGGGGCGGGTGCAACTGCAGACGGCGCTGGAGGAGCGGTTCGATGTGGAGCTGGACGAGGATGCCGGATGGCGGCGGTGGGAACGGTGGGCGAGCTGAGGGGGATGGTGGAGGAGAACGTTGTTCGTTCTACGTTGTCCGTTGGGAGTTCTCGGGAAAGGCAGAGCGGAGGCGGAACGCTTGCGGCAGAGGGTGGAAGCGCCGGAGCCGGCGATCGGGCGGCCGCATCCTTCGGCGAGCTGAGGACAGGCTCCGGGGCGCCCGGCAGGGTTGAGGCGGAGGTGTATCCGCGGTGGGCGTGGTGGGGGGTGGTGCGGGCGGTGCGGGTGGTGTGGGTGGAGTGCGTGATGCGGCCGCTGGTGTGGGTGCTGGCGAAGCCGAGGGTGATTTATGTAACCGGAGATGGAACAAATGCGGGGAGGGGCGAGGCGAAGGGATCCTTTTGTAACCATGGGCGATACAAATGGGATAAACCGGGGCCGGTGCTGATTGTGGCGAACCATGTGACGGCGTATGACGGGGCGCTGGTGTTGTATGCGCTGCCGGGGCGGGTGCGGCGGCGGGTGGCGGCGGCGATGTCGGGGGAGATGCTGATGGATTTCCGGCGGGGACGGGGGCAGGGGAACCGGGTGCTGGACGCGCTGGCGCCGGGGGCGTGGCTGCTGCTGACGGCGCTGTTCAATGTGTTTCCGCTGCCGCGGGCGCGGGGGTTCCGGCGGAGCTTCCGGCATGCGGGCGAGGCGATGGACCGGGGGTATTCGGTGCTGATTTTTCCGGAGGGGTCGCGGAGCCGGGATGGGCGGATGCATGGGTTCCGGCCGGGGATTGGACTGCTGGCGGCGGAGACGGGCGCGGCGGTGCTGCCGGTGGGGCTGCGGGGGCTGTATGACTACGCCAGCGAGCGCAGCGCGGAGGGACGGCGGCGGCGGTGGTTCCATGCAGGGCGGGTGGAGGTGCGGGTGGGGGGGTTGCTGCCGGCGGTGGAGGAAGGCAGCGACGCGGCGGAGGCGACGGCGCAGATCGAGCGGGCGGTGCGGGAGCTGGTAGGGGCGGGTTGATGGTGGGCCGGGGACAGGTGCGAGCGGGGTTTTTTCTGGAATGGACGCTGAAGTTCAGCAAGGGGGAGTTGCGCTAGAGTAGACTTGGCGGGTTCGGGCTGAGAAGTTGGCACTGGGAGATGGCAAAGGGATGTTTTCCAATCGCCGATTTCCGGGGTGGGGAGCCATGCTGCTGGTGGCTTCGGCCGGCTTCGCCCAAAATTCAGCGCAGCCAGCGGCGAAGGCGGGTCCGGCGGGGGCAATCCACGGCAAGATTTTGAGCTGGAACGTGGCGACGGGGGTGCCTCCCGACCTGAGCGGCGGAACTGTTCCGAGTGAGGCCAAGTACGCGTGGTCCTCCGACGGGAGTGTGGGCGCGGTCGCGACGAAGACGGGGATCGAGATTCGCGACCACGATCGGGGGCCGATATCGCTGGCTGTCGACAAGAGCGCGGGGGAGATTACGGCGCTTGCTTTGAGCGGCCGAGGCGACGAGTTGGCGGCCGGGACGTCGTCGGGTGCGGTCCGGGTGTGGAAGGACATTCACGGGGCGCCGGTTTCGCTGGAGCCCGCCTCATCGGGCGGGATTTCATGCCTTGCATTTGACGCGAGCGGCGGCCTGCTGGCGGCTGGCGGCAGCTCGCTGACGGTGTGGGAGACGGGTGGCTGGAAGCAAGTGCGCTCGACGGCAACCAGCAGCCAGGCAGGGGCGGAGAGCTGGATCACGGCGATTGCGTTTAGCGGCAACGGGCAGATGGCGGTGGGAGATTTCGGCGGGCGGCTGCGCATTTTCGACAGCAGCACGAGCGACAGCCCGGAAGAGGCGGTTACTTCTTCCGGTTCCGTGACTGCCATTGGCTACAGCCAGGACGGGCTGCTGCTGGCGGCGGGCGGGGCCGATGGAGTGGTGAAGATCTGGGATACGAGGAAGATTGTGCCGCTGGCGAGTCCTGGAGGGGATGAGGGCCGGGTGTTGGCGGTTGCCTTCGATCGCTCGGGGACGAGCGGGACGGCGAAGGCGATCCTGGCGGTTGCGACGGAGAAGAACACGGTATCGATCTGGGACGTGAATTCGCCGGGCAGAAAAGCGCTGCGGACGCTGCCGGTGGGAAGCAATGCGGTGGCCGGACTGGGGTTTGGCGCGAACGACGTACTGAATATCGGGCTGCAGACGACGGCGCCGCCGCGGATGCCGGCGCTTCATATTCTGGTGCTGCTGGGCGGCTCGGCGCAGCCGGGACGGAGCGCCGACGCGGCCCGGATGAACGCGGTGGCGTTGCGGGACGCGGTGGAGAAGGCGGGGCGCGGGTCGTTTGGAAGGATTGACCTGCAGCGGCTGGAGATTGAGCGGGGGGTGGATGCGAGTTTGGTGATCGACCAACTGCAGTCGATGGCGCGGGATTCGCGGCCGGAGGATTCTCTGTTCGTTTACTATGCGGCGCCGGGCGAGCAGGGGGCGAGCGACGCGGCTGCGCCTTTGACGTTTGCGAAGGGCGAGACGGTGAGCCTGGCCCAGATGGCGCGCTGGCTGGATGACGTAGCCGCGCGGACGGAGACGATCGTGTTCGATGGAGCGGGCGCGCAGATGCAACAGGACGCGCTGCGGACGCTGCTGGCGGAGAGCACGCAACGGCAGCCGACCGACCGGCGCGCGCGGCTGTTTCTGGCGTTTGACCGGAAGACGCCGAATGGGGATGGAGGAGACATTTCGGTTTCAACGGCAACGCTGGCGGCCAGCCTATCGGGCAAGGCGGACCAGCATCCGAAGGACGGCCGCACGACGGCGATGGAGCTGGGGACATTTGTTGAGCAGAGCACGATGGACAACGTGGAGTCGGGGCTGACGGCGAAGGCGGAGCACGATGGCGAGGACTTCGTGGTGGTATCGCAGAGCGTGGCGCGCGGGTTTGAAACGATCGCTCCGGCATCGGACGCGGCGCCGGATGCGGACGCGAACTTCAAAGACCGGCATGACTATGCACTGCTGATTGCGACGGACGACTACGACTCATGGACGCCACTGAACAATCCGGTGCAGGACGCGACGGATGTGCAGAAGGAGCTGGAGACGCGGTATGGATTCAAGGTGGAGCTGTTGCCGAATCCGACGAAGGCACAGATCGAGGATGCGCTGATCCGCTATCAGAAGCAGGTGAAGTTCGGTCCGCTGGACCAACTGCTGATCCTGTTCTCGGGGCACGGATATTTCGACCCGAACGGCAAGGAGGGTTTTCTGGTGGCGAAGGACTCGAAGCCGCCGGCGAGGGACACGCTGGACACGATGATTCCGCATTCGCGGCTGCGGGCGCTGATCGATAACATCCCGGTGAATCACATCCTGGTGCTGATCGATGCGTGCTTCGGGGGGACGTTCGACCGGGATGTCGAGTCGGGCACAACGCGCGGCGGGATGTACGACGAGCGGCCGGTGAAGGATATGTTTCTGGCGCTGAGCCCGCTGACGACGAGAAAGTTCATTACATCGGGGGGGATGGAGTATGTACCGGACGGGACTCCGGGACATAACTCTCCGTTTGTGGCGCACCTGCTGGCGGGCTTGCGCAGTCCTGAGGTGGACCGCAGAGGGTACCTGATGTATGCGGACCTGGTTTCGGCGGTGAAGCCGACGAACCCGACGCCGCGGATGGGAAGCTGGGGACACGACTACGACAATGGCAGCGACTTTTTCCTGATTTCGCGCACGGCGAAGGTGGACACGGCGAAGCCGGTTGCGGAACAGACGACGTTCACGCCCAGCACACCGCAGAGAACGGTGGTGTGCATTATGGGACTGAAGAACGTGTCGGACGACCGCTCGAAGGACCGTCTGGGCGACTATATTACGGAGCTGCTGCCGCACTATCTGCAGGCGGGCGGGGAGCTGAATGTTTTGTCCAGCCAGGAGGTGGAGGAGCTGCGGCGGAATCTTGCGCTGGAAGCCTCAGATGGATACACGAAGAAGCAGCTGGCGAGCATCCGGGGGTTGTACAGCGACCGGCCGAAGGTGATGGTGGTGTCGGGAGTGGTGGCGCCGGGAAGCGGCGGGAAACTGACGGTGTCGTTGAACGTGCAGGATGCGGACACGGGCGAGGGCCGGAGTCCGGCGCCATTGCCGGGAACGGAGGATGGACTGGACGATCTGACGCGCGAGGCGAGCGTGTCGCTGGGAGAGGCGCTGGGCGTAGCGCGGGTGTCGCCGGTGAAGGTTGCGGAGGCGATTGCGGGGATGCCGAAGTCGCAGAAAGCGAAAGAGCTGTATACGCAAGCGATGCCGTACCTGGACCGAGGCGACGCGCAGAAGGCGCTGGAGCTGCTGCAAGAGGCGGACCAGGCGGAGGGCGCGCCGGGCGCGGCGTTGGTGAAGATTGGACTTTCCGATGCATTCCTGGGGACGGGCGCGGACCAGGAGGCGATGAAAGCGGCGAGCGAGGCCAAGGGACTATGCGACAAGCAGGGACTTCCGGCGGAGGTATCGGACGCGATCGAAGCGCGATTGCAGGTGTTGCAAGGACATCTGACGGACGCGATCGGGACCTACCAGGGACTGCTGATGTCGAATCCGGACAAGCCGGAGATTGCGTTGAACCTGGCTGCGACGCAGGCCAAGGCGGGACAGGCCAGGAGCGCGCTGATCCTGCTGACGTCGCTGGCGAACCAGTCTGGCAACGATCCGCGCGTTCTTTTTGCGGAGGCCGATGCCTACGACAAGCTGGGCGAGTACAGCCAGGAAGCGGAGGCGGCCCAGAAGGCGCAAGCGGCCGCGGCGGCCATTGGCGCACCTCTGCTGGAGGCGCAGGCGTACCGGAAGATTTGCTGGGCGGAGCGGCATCTGGGACAACGGGAGCTTGCGGGTGCGGCGTGCGAGCAGGCCAACGACATCTACAAGAGCCACGCAGACCAGCGGGGAGTGGCGTGGGTGCAGAACGACCTGGGCCATCTTTTGGCTGACAGCGCGGACTATGCGGGAGCGCTGGACCACTACCAGGATGCGGAGCGCGAGATGGAGAGCGTTGGAGACCGCACGAACGAGGCCGGCGCCTTACTGAACATGGCCAGGATGCAGGTGTATCTCGATCGGCCGGCAGATGCGGAGGCATCGCTGAAGAAACTTTTGCCCCTGGCCAAGCAGGTACACGTTCAGAACACGATCGAGCAGGCGTATTTCCTTGAAGCCAATGTGGCGCATGACAGCGGCAAGCTGGATGAAGCGCAAGAATGGATTGCGCGGGTGCTGGATCTGGCGAACCTGAACGAACATCAGGACTCGATTGCGCTTGCGTACTGGTTCCAGGCGGACTACAGCCTGAAGCAGGGCAAGCTGAGCGACGCGCTGGAAGCGGCGAAGAATTGCCGGGATGCGCGGCAGCAGAATGCACAGCAGTTTTCGGAGTTGGCGAAGTGTGAGCTGATGCAGGGAGACGTGCTGTTTGCGACAGGCCAGGTGGACGAAGCGGCGACGGCGTACCAGGCTGCGGCGCAGGGGTTCAAATCGGCGGATGAACCCGGCAACGAGGCGACGGTGTGGATGGCGCAGGCGCAACTGAATGTCGAGACGGGTGCGGCGGCGGCCGGGGAGCGGGCCGCGCGCAACGCAGCCACGGAATTTGCGAAGGAAAAGGACGAGGACATGCAGGCGTCCGCGCTGAGCGTGGTGCTGCATGCGTTGGTGGCCGAGGGCAAAGGGACTGCGGCGGACGAGGGGGCGGGGTGATTTGCCCGATGCGGAAGGAGGAAGCGACCAGCATCCAGGTCAACCAAGGCCTCAGCGCTGGCGCCGCGCAGCTTACGGGACTGCATGGTAACTGGCGGCCGATTCGGCCGACGGCGGCGGAAGCTCAAGGCGCCTGGATAGCGCTCTGCAGGGTGTAGGTTGAGCCGTCGAGGTTGGTCAGGGTCAGGTTGTAAATGCCGGACGGCACGGATGGCATGGTCAGGGTGAGCGTGTTTTCGTCGGTGAAGGTTACCTTGGCACTCTGGCCGCCGACTTGAGCGGTGATGCCGGCTGCGAATCCGCTGCCGCGGATCTGGATGGAGGTCCCGGGCGATGCGGTGGAGGGACTGAGGTGTCCGATGGAAATCGGGGCGATGCCGAGATCGACGACGGTGAGCCCCTGGTTGGTGACGAGGAAGACATCGTGCAAGCCATCCAAAGCCAGCGGCGCGATCACATTCTGAACTGTTTCTGCCAGGGAGAAGCGCAGGCGCAGGCGTCCGGTGGGGACGTCGAAGATCTCGAAGTAGCTGGGATAGGGCCAGTAGTAGAGGCTGCCGGAGTCGTTGAGGCGTGGGTTGAGCAAGGTTCCAGTCGGGTACGCGTTCTCCGAATACTCAGTAACATTGCTGCCGTAATACACCACCGGCAGAGCCATTCTGCCGACGTTGACGCCGGTCTGGTCGTCCAGTACGATTCCGGAGCCAATGATGTTCCCGTCCCCCGAGATGGAAGCCGGATAACTCGTAGTGGCCGTGCCGGCCTGCGTATACGTGTTTGAGGCAACGGAGTAGATACAAATTTTCCCATAGGCACCCACCTCCGAGCACAACCAGGCTGCCGTCAAGCGGCGAATCCGCGCCGAAGTTGGTGGTGAAGGGATAATGGAGGTTGAGCGAGCAGGTGGAGATGTTGGGCAGGTAGGAAGATGTCCGCGACACCAGGTTGAGGATGTATGGGTTGCCTTCGGTAGGACAACCGAGCGTGCCTGGCGTGCTGCCGGTGACCACGAAGGCGAGCCCATTGTTGGTGGCAGTGACGTACTGCGGTCCGACGGTGCAATTGTTGGTGCCTGCGAATCCGGCGACGGCGATGGCGTAGGTATTGATTGGATTGTCCGGATCGATCACGGCCAGCGAGCCGTCGAGCAGGTTGGCGGCGAGCAGCAGGGATCCGTCCGGCGTCATGGCCAGACCCGTAAATTGCGACTTGGAGCCGAGAACTGCCGGCGTGAGCGAAGAGACGTAGTTCAGCGACGACATGGAGAATACGTCGATGTGGTTGTTGGTGGAGAGATAGACCTGGTTTCGCTTGCGATCGTAGAGAACGGCGTTGAAGGTATCCGATGAGGGGTAGTCGGTCACGCTCCTGGCGTAGAAGACAGACTTCGGCAAGGAGGCAGTGCCGTTGGGAGTCTGGACCTGCACGTCGGCCCATCCAGGAATGCCGGCCGGAACGGTGTAGTTGAGGAAGGTCGAGGGGAAGGGCTCGCCGGTAGATTGGGTGGACTTGGTTGTGATCGTGGCAGCGGCGCCACCCACGGTGAGAGTTCCTCCGCCGGCACTCTGGGGCAGGCCATAGCCGGCGATCTGGCCGGGCACGCCTCCATTCGGCGAAGCCCCGGCCAGGGTGGCGTACTGCGGGTAAACGGAATAAGTGAACGCCTGCGGCTGAAAGTACTCCGTGCCATCCGGGAAGGGGTATTTAAGGTTTACGGGCCCCGGCGCACTGGCGGCGGGTGAGGTGATGGTGAGGGCGTTGTAGCCGAAGTCGGTTTGGACGGACACGGAACCGCGCGTCTGCCCGTACCAGACGTCTGGCGTGAGGTAAACGTCGGGGAAGGACGATGAGATGGTGCCGCCCGCCAATGGGCCAGAATTCGGGGTGGGAAGCGAAAACTGAGAGCCGACGGTTGGCTGCGAGGCTGCATAGGTCTGGTAATACGACGGGTCATCGAAGGCGATCCCGAAGTTCGAGAAGCCAAGGAGCAACCCTGCCGGGTCGATGGCAAACGGATACGCCGCCAATGACGGGGCGACCCCTTTCAAGGTCCGGGTGGCGACGTCGTAGGTGAGAGTGTAGGGGCTGTCGGTGAAATAGAGGGTTGAATCGTCCGGACTGAAAACATAGGCGCTCGAAATGCCTAGCGTGACAGGAGCCGCTGGCAGTCCAGCAGCCAGATTTCCGTTGCCATCGTACAGGCCACTGGCTTCGACGATGAGGGAACCGTCTGAATTCGTGGCATAGACACCGCAGGGTGAGGATGTCTGCGGGAATGCCGTCACCAGCTTCGTGTTCACGTTGTAGACCGAGACCTGGCAGGTCACGGTGTTGCCAGACATGCTAAAGACGTGGCCATGGTCCCCGCTCCGCAGAAGCCCGGGGGGGAATGCGATCGACGTCAAGGTGTTTGATCCCGGAACCCAGACAAACGCATCGTTGGAAGCTGCTGTACCCGTGCCGGAGTAGCCGGTTTGGAGCATCAATGAGCCATCGGAGAGCGCGACGATATTGGCCGGCTCCCACGGTCCTGCCACCGGAGTAGTGAGGTTCGGGACCGTGTAGCGAGTGAGGGCCAGAGTGGTGGTGTTGACCGCGTAAACCTGCTGCGATCCCGTGGCCACCCAGAGGGTGGAGTTATCGGGCGAGAGGTCGATGCCCTGCGGGTTGCGGATGTTGATGCTGCCTGTGATCTGGTGGGTTTGGTCGGAGAGAATGTCGACCCGGTTCCAGCTCGGATTGCTGGAAAAGATCTGGTTGTGGGTGGAATCGAAGACTGCCTGGGCGGGCGTTGCCGCCGTGGGAGTGAAGTCGGCACGGTTGTTGGTGAGCGAGCCTGGGGGCGGAGTGACTTCGATCAGGACTTTGGATGTCGCCGCCGGCACCGGCGCTGCGGCCGTGCCCGTGAGCGTCACCGGGAAGTTCTGGCTCAAAGGCGCGGTTGGAGAAGCAGTAAGGACCACCTGGAAAGGGGTCTGAATTGGCGGGGTGAGAATCAGGCTCGCGGGGGACAACGTAGCCGTTACTCCCGGCGGCAGCGCGCTCAAGGCAGCGGTGATCTGATAATCGGGCGAGGCGTTGCCGGTAAACGGCGTGAAGGTGAGCGTTTGGGAGGTTCCCGGGGGAAGGGCAACATCGAAGGTGTTATCGAGGAACGAAAAGCCGATCGGAGTGCCCGAATTTACGGTGATCTGGGCCGTTCCTGAGAACGCGACAGAACCGGCCTGCCCAGCTAATGGAATCGTGTAGGTTCCGGGAACGACGCTCGACGACGCTGCGAAGGCAAGCGAGGCTCCAGCCGAAGGAATCGAAACACCCTGCGGCGCCGACACCTGGGTAATGCCGGCGGGCAGCGTTCCGGCGGTCACGATTGGAGTTGCGCCGACGTTCTGGGTCGCGGTGACGTTGATGAGGAAGGTCGTATTCGCGTAGACCAGAGCAGGTGAGGGCGACGTGCAGATGTCCACATAAGGGGGCGCCGTCCAGTTCACGGTATATGGGCTGGAGGGGAACAGCGGCGAACCGAATCCGTTGGCGGCGGTAACGGTGACCGTATTGGCAGTGAGGACAGCGGGCGCAACCGATAAAACAACCTGTTCGACTCCCGGAGATACAGTCGATGGGTAGCTAATGTTCGCAACTCCATTGACCGTTGCCGTGGTGAGGGAGCCAGTAAAGTTGGTGCCGGTTATTGTGATCTGCACCGTCTGATTGCAGCCGGTCGAGGCCGGCCCGGAGAAGCTGACGCTGGTGATCGTCGGGACAGGCGCAATGCTGAGCGTGGCCGCCGCGGAGGTTCCGCCGCCCGGTACCGGATTGGCGACGGTCAACAAGCCGGTTCCGCTGTTGGCAAGGTCGGTGGCCGAAAGGGCGACCTGAAGCGATGCGGCGCTGGCAAACTTGGTGGGCCGGGCCGAACCGTTCCATTGCACGACAGAACCTGACACGAATCCGGCCCCGGCCAGCGTAATCGTAGCCGCCTGTCCCTGCCCTACCGACGACGGCGTCAGCGAGGTCAAGGTTGGGGCTGGATTGTTGACCGTAAAGTTGGTGGCTGCAGAGGTTCCGGGGGTTGGGCTGGGATTCTGCACGGTCACGCTCGCGGTCGTGGCGTTGCTGAGTGCGGAGGCAGGAACCGTGGCCTGCAGGGAAGTAGCGCTGACCACCGTGGTCGGCAGCGGGCCGCCATTCAACAGCACGACTGCGCCAGCGGCAAAGCCGGTTCCCGTGACGGTGAGCTGCAACGAGGCCGAACCGGCAACCGCCGCGGCCGGGGCGAGCGACGTGATGGCGGGCGGCGGATACACCACCAAACTGGAAGCCGCGGTGGTGCTGCCACCGGGGCCGGGATTGCTGACGGCGATCTGCGCGGCGCCAAGGTTCTGCACATCGGCTGCGGTAATGGCAGCCTGCAGCGATGCGCTGGAGACGAACGTGGTGGTTCTCGCCGAGGCATTCCACAGCACGGTGGAGTTGGCCTCGAATCCAGTGCCGTTGACTGTGATGGTGGCCGCGGCTCCCTGGGGCAGATAGCTGGGCGAGACACCGGTAATCAGCGGAGTCGGGCTGATGACAGAGAAGCTGACGGCGGGTGACGATCCGCCGCCAGGCGCAGGATTGACGACGGTGACAGGAGCAACCTCGCCTGCCGCAAGCGCGGACGCGGCTACAGTGGCCTGCAGCGAGGAGGAGTTCGAGTAAGTGGTGGGTAGATTGGCGCCGTTGAAGGTGACGATCGAGGACGAGAGAAAACTGGTGCCCGTGACCGTCAGCGTCTGCGTTGCGGCACCGGCGGTGACACTGGCAGGTGTCACCGAAGCAATGGCGGGAACCGGGTTGCTGAGCGGCTGACTGTTCGATTCTCCCGAACCTCCCGCACAGCCGTTGACGAAGCACAGGACAATCAGCAAGGCACCCGACAAAACGAATCCGCGTCGCATGGCAAATCCTCGGCACAATCAACAAGCCAAAGGCGAGACGCGGGCCCACGGTATTGATCATGCAAGCTCTGGTTGACCCCCATGATATCGGCGGCTGGTGCGAAAGCAAAGCGAATCATGGCAAGGATGCGCGATTTGCCTGTTCCATGGAGCATGGCGTTACTTGCCGATGCAGAAGGTGGAGAAGATGAGGCGGAGGACGTCGTCGGGGGTGGTGGCGCCGGTGAGGGAGTCGAGGGCGCGGAGGGCGGCGTAGAGGTCGACGAGGAGCATCTCGTGGGGGATGCGGGCGGCGACGGCGGCCTGGGCGGCGGTGAGGGCGCGGAGGGATTCGGCGACGGATTGATGCTGGCGGAGGTTGGTGAGCAGGGCGGACTCGCGCGAGGCGGCGTGAGGGCCGGCGACGGCGGCGACGATGGCGGCGCGGAGCTGGGGGATGCCGAGGCCGGTGAGGGCGGAGGTGGGGATGAGGTGCGCGGGGGGAGGGGCGTTGTCCGTTGTACGTTGTCCGTTGTCCGTTGGGCGTTGAGGGTTGGGGGTGGGTGCGGGGGCTAAAGCCCCCTCTTCCCCCGAGAAGGGCGGGGAGGGCCAAGCCTGAAGGCTTGGCTTACCCAGAGGCTCGGGCTCAGCCGGCGGCATTTGTAACTGGGTTGGGAGCAGATGGGCGAGGAGGGTTTGGATTTGTAACGGATTGGGGAGCAGATCGGATTTGTTGAGGGCGAGGAGCAGGTGTGCAGGGGCGGATTCGGAGTGGGCGGCGAGGATGGCGAGGTCTTCGGGGGCGAGGGCGCCGGCGGCGGCGAGGGTGGGGGCGTCGAGGACGAGGAGGATGAGGTCGGCTTCGGCCATGGCCTGGCGGGATTTGGCGATGCCGATTTGTTCGGCCTCGTCGGAGGAGTCGCGCAGGCCGGCGGTGTCGACGAGGTGGACGGGGATGCCGTCGATTGCAACTGTTTCGGTTACAAGATCGCGGGTGGTGCCGGGGGTGGCGGTGACGATGGCGCGGTCGTGCTGGACGAGGCGGTTGAAGAGCGAGGATTTGCCGGCGTTGGGGCGGCCGACGATGGCGAGCGAGAAGCCGGAGCGGACGACGCGGCCGGTGGCGAAGGTGCGTTCGAGGGCTTCGAGAGGCGCGTGGATGGCGGCGATTTGCGCTGCGATGGAGGCGGCGGGGAGGACGTCGATGTCGTCTTCGGCGAAGTCGATGCCGGCCTCGAGGGTGGCGATGAGGGCGACGAGTTGCGACTTGATGGGCGCGACGGTGAGGGCGAGCGAGCCGGAGAGCTGGCGGGCGGCGAGGCGGGCCTGCTCGAGGGTGGAGGAGGCGATGAGGTCGTGGACGGCCTCGGCCTGGGTGAGGTCGATGCGGCCGGCGAGGAAGGCGCGCTGGGTGAACTCGCCGGGCTCGGCGAGGCGGGCGCCGCGGAGGCAGCACTGGCGGACGAGGTAGTCGAGCAGGATGGGCGAGCCGTGGGCGGCGATTTCGAGGACGTCGTCGCCGGTGTAGGAGTGGGGCGCGGGGAACCAGGTGGCGAGGATCTGGTCGAGCACGGGTGGAGGGGTTGGGTCCGTTGTACGTTGTACGTTGTACGTTGTGCGTTGTGCGTTGTCCGTTGTACGTTGTGCGTTGGGGGTGGGGGGCGAGGGAGGGGGGGAAAGACAAATGCGGGGGTCCCTCCACTTCGCGCTGGCGCGCTTCGGTCGGGATGACGGAGTTTCTTTGCGTCAACGCGGACGGCGCGGCGGGAGGGGCGTTGTCCGTTGTACGTTGTACGTTGTCCGTTGTGCGTTGTGCGTTGGGGGTGGGGGGCGAGGGGGGGGAAGACAAATGCGGGGGTCCCTCCACTTCGCGCTGGCGCGCTTCGGTCGGGATGACGGCATCCTCTGCGGGATTCGACAGACCAGGGTCCTGGTTGCCGGGTGTTGGTTCGGTAAGGTCGAGCAGGGAGCCGAAGCGGGCGCGGGCGGGGGCGAGGGGGTGGTGGAGGCGGAGCAGGGGCGAGGCGATTTCGACGGCGCGAGGGCCGGAGAGGCGGACGATGCCGATGCCGCCGCGGCCGGGGGGGGTGGAGATGGCAACGATGGTGTCGGGGGCGGGGGGCATGTGGAGTTAAGGATAGCTGGTTGGGGGGGTAGGGGTTAGTTGCTAGTTGTTAGTTGCTAGGTGCTAGGTGCCAGGAAAAGGCGAATGAGCGGTATTCTCCGGTTGACGTATAACGTAGCGCGTTATATGCTTGGCGTTATCATCCAGTCGTTCCAATGCGCGCAGACGCACGGCCTGTTTGTGACCAGGAAGAGCAGGAAGTGGAACGGCATTCTGGCGGTGGCGCTGAGGAAGCTGGACCAGTTGCATGCGGCGGCGGGGTTGGCCGATCTGGCGGTGCCTCCCGGCAACCGGCTGGAGGGGCTGAGGGGAGCGCGCAAGGGGCAGCACAGCATTCGCATCAACGATCAGTGGCGGATTTGTTTTGTGTGGATGGCGGATGGGCCGCACCAGGTTGAGATTGTGGACTACCACTGAGAGGAGCGAGAGATGGCGAAGAAGGCGATCGAGAGGCCCGCGGGAGGGTGGCAGTTTGCGGGGGTGACGACGCATCCGGGGGCGGTGCTGCGCGAGGATTTTCTGGGGCCGATGGGGATTACGGCGCACCAACTGGCGCTGCGGACGCGGATGCCGGCGACGCGGGTGGGCGAGATTCTGCACGAACGGCGGGCGGTCTCGCCGGATACGGCGCTGCGGCTGGCGCGGTTCTTCGGGACGTCGGCGGAGTTCTGGATGAATCTGCAGGCGACGCACGATCTGTCGAAGATAAGGTGCGAGGCGGGGAAGGCGATTCAGCGAGAGGTGGAACCGTTGGGGGCGGAGGGGGCGGTGGCGTAGGGAGGATCTCGCATGCGAAAACTGTCAACGCGCGCTGCGAGGTGACAGCGGTTTGTTCGTGAGTGACCCCACGATAAACGCTCGCTGCGCTCGCGTTGATCATGGGGCACCCGCGATGAGTGGGGCACCCGCGGTTGGGGTGGGTCAGGACTTGGGGGTGGGGGGTGGGGCGGCGGGGTTGACGACGGGAAGGCCGAGGCCTCCGGCGCCGGAGCCGGCGTTCATCGATGCCTTTGAGGCCGGCGAGGATCTGGGTCATGAAGTCGTTGGCGGCGCCGGGGGAGTTGGGCAGGAAGACGGTGTTGTTGCCGGCGCGGGTGCCGATGTCTTTGAGGGTGTCGAAGTACTGGGTGAGCAGGACCAGGGCCATGACGTCGGAGGGGGTGGCTCCGGGGACGGACTCGCGGAAGTTTTCGATGGAGGCGCGGAGGCCGTCGATGATGGCCTGACGTTCGGCGGCGATGCCTTTGCCTTGCAGGGCTTTCGACTCGGCCTCGGCTTCGGCCTGCTTGACTTTGAGGATCTTGTCGGCTTCGCCGCGGGCCTGGGCGGCGACCTGGGCGCGCTGGGCGGCGTTGATGTCGTTCATGGCGTCCTTGACTTTGGAGTCGGGGACGATGTCGGTGACGAGCGCGGTGAGGATGTTGTAGCCGAAGCCGGACATGATGGAGTCGAGTTCGGTTTTGACGGCGACGGAGATGCCGGACTGCTGCTCGAAGGTCTCGTCGAGGGAGAGCTTGGGGACGTGGCCGAGGATGGAGTTGAAGACGAAGGACTCGATCTGCTTTTGCGGCTGGGAGAGCTTGTAGAAGGCGTCGTAGACCTTGTCGGGAAGGATCTGGTACTGGACGGAGACGGGGATCTGGACGAAGACGTTGTCGCGGGTTTTGGTTTCGACCTGGAACTGGGCCTGCTTGACCTGGAGATCGACGAAGTAGACGGATTCGGCGAAGGGAAGCAGCACGCGGAGGCCAGGCTGAACGATGCGGTCGAACTTGCCGAAGCGCTCGACGACGCCGGCGGTGTAGGTGCGGACGGTGTAGAGGGTTTTGAGGATGGTGATGAGCGCGACCAGAGCGAGAAAGCCGATGACGACGAGAAGGATGGTGGTTCCGGTATCCATTGGGGCCCTTTCGAGGTGAGGGAACGGAGTCGGGGCAAGGATAGCACCAGGGGGAGGGGAGGGGGGAGTTGTTAGGTGATAGTTGTTAGTTGTTAGTTGTTAGTTCTCAGTTGTCAGTTGTCAGTTCGCGGTTCTCAGTTCTCAGTTCTCAGTTCTCAGTTCTCAGTTCTCAGTTCTCAGTTCTCAGTTCTCAGTTCTCAGTTCTCAGTTCTCAGTCTCAGTTCTCAGTTCTCAGTTCGTCAGTTCTCAGGGAAAGCAAAAACAAAGGCAAGGACAAAGGCAAGGCAAAGGCAAGGGCAAGGGCAAAGGCAAGGGCAAGGGCAAAAGCGGGAGCGAGGGCGGGGGAAGGGGGAGGGGGTTGGGGGATGGGTTCGGGGGGGCGCGGGCGCGTTGACGAGGGCTGGGTGGGGGAAATAGCGTGGTGGCACGGGCGGCGGAGGTGCGGGATTGAGGGAGCGGAGCGGAAAGCGGTCGCGGCGGGAGTTTCTGGCGCAGGGAGCGGCGGCAGCGGCGGCGGGGATGGTGCCGGTGGGAGTTACCAATTGGGTGGGGGATGGCAGCGGCGGCGAGTTCGGGGCGGCGGCGAGCCTGCTTGCGGGGCTGGGGAGAAGCCCAGGGGCGGCGGCGGCCGATCCGGCGACAGGCTCGGGACAGGGGATGGGGCGCGCGGATGGGGGGCATGCGGGGGCGGCGCGGGCGATGGAGTTTGGGACGATTACGGCGGGGGGTGAGCTGGGACGGAGGATGGGACAGAACTTCGGGCGGCTGCAGAGCGATATCTACAAGCCGGGAGCGCTGTGGCGGCAGACCAACTGGAAGTCGTGGCCGGGGGACTTTGAAGGAAGGGCGCTGCTGGCCGATACGCTGCTGGCGCGGGCGACGTGGAAGGTGCCGGCGTACTACGACGCGATGGTGTCGGCCTACCCGGCGCAACTGAATGCGCAGGGGTACTTCGGGCCGGCGCTGGATACAAGGGCGATCAACGAGCAGCAACTGAGCGGGCATGGGTGGTTTCTGCGGGCGCTGTGCGAGGTGTATGCGTACCAGCGGGAGGATGCGGGCGGAGTGCAGACGCAGACGCCGGACGAGACGCTGGGGATGATTCGGGCGGTGGTGAGGAACCTGGCGCTGCCGCTGCGGGGGAAGTATGCGGCGTATCCGATCGACCCGGCGGTAAGAGCACAGGCTGCTGCGCCGACGGCTCCGGGGGCGATGGATGGGCGGCTGAATGGGCAGCATGGGGATTGGGTGGTGTCGAGCGACACCGGCTGCGCGTTTATTTTTCTGGATGGGCTGGCGCAGGCGTGGGTGGTGCTGAAGGGCGCGGGCGCTCCCGAGGCGGCGGCGCTGAAGGCGCTGGTGGATGAGGCGACGGCGCGGTTCGAGGCGATGGATTTGCTGGCGGTGAAGGCGCAGACGCACGCGTCGCTGACCGGGATGCGGGCGCTGCTGCGGGTGCAGGCGGAGACGGGCGACGCGCGGCTGCTGGCGGCGGTGCGCGAGCGGTATGCGCTGTATCGCAGGACGGCGATGACGGCGACGTATGCGAATACGAACTGGTTTGGAAGGCCGGAGACGTGGACGGAGCCGTGCGCGGTGATCGATTCGTTTATGGTGGCGACGCAGTTGTGGCAGCGGACGGGTGAGGCGAGCTACCTGGAAGACGCGCACCGGATCTGGTTCAACGGGGTGGGGCGCGGGCAAAGGGGGAACGGCGGGTTCGGGACGGATACGTGCGCGGGGTTTGGGCAGGCGTGGCTGCGGGTGCGGAGCTATGAGGCGTACTTCTGCTGCACCATGCGGGGCGGGGAGGGGTTTGCGCGGGCGGCGCAGTATCTGTATTTCACGCGAGCGGCGCAGGGCGGGGCGGGCGAGGTGACGGTGCCGTTCTTTTCGGATTCGGAGGCGACGGTGGATGTGGGCGGCGGGCCGATGAAGCTCAGGCAGACGACGGAGTATCCGTATGCGGGGCGGGTGCGGATCGAGGTGGTGTCGGCGCCGGCACGGGCGGGGGCGGTGACGCTGCGGCTGTTTCGGCCGGAGTGGGCGCAGGGGCCAAGGGTGACGGTGAATGGGGCGGCAGTGAATGCGGCGGCGGCGGATGGATTTGTAACCGTTCGGGTTTCCCCAAAGGCGGGGGACGTGGTGGCGTATGAGTTTGTGAATCGGGTGGGGGCAAGGGACGTGGCGGCGATGCCGGGGTGTTTTGCGATGGAGGCAGGGCCGCTGGTGCTGGGGTATCGGCCGGAAGGGGAGTTCGATCTGCGGGACGCGAGCCCGGCGGAGATGGCGCTGCGGCGGGATGCAAGGCTGGAGCCGGCGATGGAGGGTGGGAGCTGGCGAGTCGGCGATGTGGTGCTGGGACGGGTGAACGATCTGCACGATGGGAATGCGGGGGTACGGGATGCGTGTGTAAGGCAGGTGGTGTTTCGGGGTAGGGGGGAGTTGGTAGTTGGTAGTTGTTAGTTGTTAGTTGTTAGTTGTTAGTTCTCAGTTCTCAGTTCTCAGTTCTCAGTTGAGAGACGGGGGCGGGGGTGGGAAAAGGCGAATGCGGGGGTCTCTCCGCTACGGCGCGATGCGCCTTCGGTCGAGATGACGGCGGGGTGGGGGTGCGAGTTGTTAGTTGTTAGTTGTTAGTTCTCAGTTGAGAGACGGGGGCGAGGGTGGGCAAAAGGCGAATGCGGGGGTCTCTCCGCTGCGGCGCGATGCGCCTTCGGTCGAGATGACGAGCGTGGTCGCGGGGGGCGAGCCGGGGCAGGAACAAAGGCCAATGCGGGGGT